>CP126122.1:1076806-1398613 GCA_030123565.1 Nitrospira sp.
TTCGTTGCCGAATTTGATTTGTTCCCGCTGGTCTCGCTGAGCCAGCCGTTTGTAGTTGTCGAATTCGGCCGCCAACCGCAAATACTTCTCATTGAGACCCTTGCACTCGTCGGTCTTGGCTTCAAGGGCTTGCCGCATCTCATTCGTGTCTTGGTCGGATCCACCGACTGTCTCGGAGGATGCGTCGAGAGAACCGTCTAAATTGTCGATACTTTGCGTGTTCTTGTCGTCTTCAGACATAGCCTGTTACCTACATTGCAACCAAAGATAGCCACCGGAGAGTCGAAGTCAACGGCGGATGAGAAGAAATCCTCGTTTTTTCAGATTGGTAAGCATTTGAAGATTGCAGAGCGACAGAACGGTGATGAACCCTAGGCCAGACGGTTTCGATGGTACAACAATTCCAACCCTTCCAGCGTCAGGAATGGACGGACCTCTTGGATGGATTCGGTTTCCTGGGCGATGACCGGGGCCAGGCCGCCGGTGGCGATGACGACGGAGGAATGTCCCAGTTCCCGCTCCATGCGTCGGACGATGCCATCGACCAGTCCCACATAGCCGAACAACAGGCCGCTCTGGATGCCGCCGACCGTATCGCTGCCGATCACGGTCTTGGGCCGGATGATTTCCACCTTGGGCAACTTGGCGGTCCGGGAAAACAGGGCGTCGGCTGAAATGCCCAGACCAGGCGCGATCACGCCGCCGAGATACTCGGCGGATTTCGTCACGGCGCAAAAGGTCGTGGCGGTGCCGAAATCGACGATGATGAGGTCGGCACGGTAGCGCGCATAGGCGGCTGCGGCATTGACGATGCGGTCGCTGCCGATTTCCTTCGGGTTCGCATAGCGCAGGGTCAGGCCGGAGTCGATATCGGGACCCACGATCACCGGGTTGTGATGAAAATAGGTCTGCACCATCGACTCGAAGGTCGCAGTCAGCGCCGGTACCACGCTGGAGAGAATCGAGCCGGTGATCTGGTCCGGGCTGAGTCCGGCTGTCCGGAGCAAACTCAAAAACAGCATGCCGTATTCATTGTCGGTTCGCCGGGATTCCGTGGCCAGTCGCCAATGCCCGCGCAAGGTGGACCCTTCGAACAGGCCCCAGACCACGTTGGTGTTGCCGATGTCGATCGCCAAGAGCATCGTGGCGCCAGTGTAGCGCAACCCCGCGCGAAATTTCATCCCCGGAGGTGTACGACCTCCGCGCTTCTGATTTCAAGGAGGGGACGAAGCGATGCGGAGCGGGCATCCGACCTCACGCGAAGACAGAGACAACCATCCCGGCCGATCGATTCCGCCAGGCCTTCCACCACGCCCTGTTCTTCTAGCGTCACTCGGACGTGCTTGCCGAGCGTGGAACAGCGTCGCGTGAAGTCGTCGACCATGCCGGTCGGTCCGTCATGGAACAGACGATCCATCCGTTGCTCCAGGCGAAGGAACAGGTCGGCAAGGATCGCCACGCGGTCGAGCGGACGGCCCTGTTCTGCCGCGAGCGAGGTGGCGCTTGCTCTGAGTTCCTCCGGGAAGCTGTCGAGTTCGGCATTGATGTTCAATCCGATTCCAATGACGACGGCCATGGTCTTGTCGAGGGTGATGGTTTGTTCGCAGAGGATGCCGCCGAGCTTCTTTTCGCCGATCACCAGATCGTTCGGCCACTTCACCGAAACGGCGAGGCCTGTGTGGGCCGAGAGACTGTCGGTCACCGCGAGGGCGGAAAACAGAGGAATCCAGGAGAGCCAGGGGCCTTTGCGCGTGACTCCCCGTTCCGGCACCAGGATCACCGAGCCATAGATGTTGCCTTGGGCGGGTGAATGCCAGGTCCGTCCCCGCCGTCCCCGGCCTGCCGTCTGGCATTCGGCGAGGATCGCCATTCCATGGGGAACCGGTCGATCGGTGGATTGCTGCAGGTATGTGAGCGCGTCCGCATTCGTCGATTCCGTGGAGGCTCTGTAACGCAGGACCCTGCCGAAGGAGCGGGTCTGCAGGGTGGCCTGGAGACGGTCGATGTCCAATCGGTCGTCAGGTGACAGGGGCGGATCGTCAGCTGGTTCGCCCACGGCGTCTCCGTTGCGCAGAGAGGTCCATGCTGAGGTCGGCCGCGGGAGCGGAGTGCGTGAGGGCTCCCACCGAAATGAAGTCTGCGCCGGCCTGAGCCATGGATTCGACGGTCTCAAGCGTCATGCCACCGGAGACCTCGACCAGGGCTCGTTTCTTGATCAGATCGACGGACTTGCGCACGAGGGCAGGGGACATGTTGTCGAGCAGGATGATGTCGGCTTCGCCCGCCAGCGCTTCCTTCACCTCTTGGAGACTCTTGGCCTCCACTTCGATGCGAAGACCGTGCGGTGCTCCGGCACGAGCCAATCGGCAGGCTCCGGCCACATCGATGCCGTTTGAACGCAGAACGGCGAGATGGTTGTCCTTGATCAGGATGCCGTCGCCGAGTGAAAACCGATGGTTCCGGCCTCCGCCGAGGTGAACGGCCCATTTCTCAAGCGCCCTGAGGCCCGGTGTGGTTTTGCGTGTGTCGAGAATCTTGGTCTGGTAACCGCGAACTGCGGCGCAAAACCGCGCGGTGAGGGTGGCGATGCCGGACAGCCGCTGCAGGAAATTCACGGCAACCCGTTCGGCCATCAACAACGATCGAGCATCTCCTTGCAGGACCATGACCGGACTGTCCGCCTTGACGACGGTTCCGTCGGCGATGCTTTTGGTGATGCGCAACGCAGGGTCGACGGTGAGAAATACTTCACGAGCGACGGCTACACCGGCAACGGTCATGCTTTGGTGGGCGACGATGGTGGCTTGCGCCGGAACGGCTTGCGGGAACAGCGCAATGGTGGTGACGTCGCCGTGGGCCAGGTCTTCGTCGAGCGCCAGCTGAACCGCTTGTCGAATGATCTGGGTATCGAGAGGCTTAATGGTGTGTTTGCTCAAGGGTGATCTGTTGCAGCGCTTGCTCGAACAAGCGGATCATTCTCGTTTCGCGATCGAGGCGATTCCGGTGGTCGCTCAGCACCTCGGGAGGGGCTTTCGCCACGAACTCAGGATTGCCGAGCTTCTGTTGCGTGCGTGCCACTTCTTTCTGTAGCAACGCAATCTGCTTCAGGACGTTTTCCTTTGCCTTCACCAGCTCTGCGCCTTCCATGGTCGTGGCCACTTCGGTTGAGCCGCTCGTCAGCGTCAGGAGGTGGGTCGCAGTGACGTCAGTGGGACTACCGACCCACAGATTGTCCACATTCTCCATGTGTTCGATCAGTTCTTTATGTTTCTGAAAAGCTGAGTGAGCTTGATCCGTTTTCCCGTGAACCCTGAAGTGGAGGCGTTTGCCTGCCGGATAGTTCAGGATGGCGCGTTCCTGATTCATCAACTCTCGGCATTCCTCCAGAATCGAAAATTCGTCTTCCGCCTCTTTGTCATCCCACCCAGGCCGGGCGGTCGGGAAGGGCTTGCGCACGATGCTGGCTCCCTCATGAGGCAGCGCCTGCCAGATTTCCTCCGTGATGAACGGCATAAATGGATGGAGGAGCCGCATTATGGTCTCAAAGGTCTCAGCCAGCGTGTGCCTGGTGTGTTTGCCTTGTTCCGAAGCGCGGTCTTTTAAGTCCGGCTTCACCATCTCGATGTACCGGTCGCAGTACTCGTGCCAAATGAATTGATAGAGTGCGCTCGAAGCTCGGTCGAAACGGTATTGCTCCAGTTCATGGTTGACCGAGCGAATGGTCGCGTTCAGGCGGTTCAGGATCCACCGATCGGGAAAGGACCGCTGGGCAGGAGGAATCTCGACCCGTTCGCCGTCCAGGTGCATGAGGAGGAAGCGGGCGGCGTTCCAGATCTTATTCGTAAAGTTGCGGTAGCCCTCGATCCGCTCCTCCGCTAGCTTGACGTCGCGTCCCGGCGAGGCCATCGAGGCTAGAGTAAACCGTAAGGCATCGGTCCCGTATTGTTCCATCACATGCAAGGGATCGATGACGTTGCCCTTGGACTTGCTCATCTTCTGGCCCTCGGCATCGCGGACCAGGGCGTGGATGTAGACGTCACGGAACGGCACCTCGCCCATGAACTTCAGGCCCATCATGACCATGCGCGCGACCCAGAAGAAGAGAATGTCGAGGCCTGTGACCAGGGTGGAGGTGGGGTAGAAGGTCTTCAGCTCCGGCGTCTGCTTGGGCCATCCCAAGGTGGAGAAGGGCCAGAGGGCCGAGGAGAACCAGGTGTCGAGCACGTCGGGATCTTGAATGAATTCATTGTTGCCACATTTAGGACATCTTTGAGGGGCAACTTTCGAAACTATTGGTTCCGCTTTCGGGAAAATATGGAAAGTCTTCTTTATTGGTTCTGGTAGTGGTCCTCCCTCGCTTGTCGCTCCTACAGCATGGCCGGTCCACCCGATGGAGCCATTTTCCATATTGCATTTCAGGCAATACCAAGCTGGAATCTGATGGCCCCACCAGATCTGCCGTGAGACGCACCAGTCCTTGATGTCCCTCATCCAGCCGAGATAGTTGTTTTTCCAGGCTTCGGGAATGATCCTGATGCGACCATCCTCCACCGCTTGAATCGCCGGCTCGGCCAAAGGCGTGATGTTTACGAACCACTGAGTCGATAGGTATGGTTCTACGACAGTCTTGCAACGGTAACATTTCCCCAATGCCATCTTGTGGTCTTCGATTTTTCCCAGGACTCCAGGCTCTCTTCTTAATGCTTCCACAACTATCGAGCGTGCTTTTTGGACTGGTTTGAGCGCAAGGTTTAAAGAAGGATCGACCTGGGCGTCGTGGAGTCCAACCCCATCCATCTCACCACGTGCGGTGAGAATAGAGATTCTTGGCAGCCCATGACGTTCCCCCGCCTCGAAGTCGTTGAAGTCGTGGGCGGGCGTGATCTTGACGGCCCCTGTGCCGAATTCACGGTCCACCAGGATCGAATCTCCCACAATCGGGATCGTGCGCGTGGTTAACGGCAGCCGGACGCGCTTGCCGATGAGATGGCCATAACGCTCGTCCTCCGGATGCACCGCCACTGCCGTATCACCGAGCATGGTTTCGGGGCGGGTTGTGGCGACCAGGAGATATTGTGTGGGGTCATCTGCCAGGGGATATCGAATCGTATAGAGCTTCCCGGTGATCTCTTCGTGCTCGACCTCGATGTCGGACAGGGCCGTCAGGCAACGGGGACACCAGTTGATCAGCCGTTCGCCGCGGTACAGCAAGCCATCCCCATGCAGGCGAACGAAGACCTCGCGGACTGCTTCCGAGAGCCCTTCGTCCATCGTGAACCGCTGGCGCTCCCAATCGCAGGATGCGCCGAGCCGTTTCAGCTGAGCAATGATCGTCCCGCCCGATTTCTCCTTCCATTGCCACACGCGCTGGAGGAACGCCTCCCGCCCGAGTTTTTCCCGCGAGGTGCCTTCCGCCTGCAATTGTCGTTCGACCACGTTTTGGGTGGCGATGCCCGCATGGTCGGTGCCTGGCATCCAGAGCGCATTGCGTCCCTGCATGCGGCGCCAACGGATCAGGATGTCCTGAAGGGTATTATTCAGCGCATGGCCGACGTGCAGGGACCCCGTGACGTTCGGGGGCGGAATCACGATGGAATAGGGCTGCCCTGGATGGGCTGGATCGGCGTGGAACAGGCCTGCGTCCACCCAGCGCTGGTACCAGCGGTCTTCGACCTCATGCGGACTATAAATTTTGTCGAGTTGTGGCGTGGGCATAAGCCTTGGAGGCGTTCGAAGGGCAACGCGGGCGCATCTTAACATGTGGCGGCGGGTCTCTCAAGGCAACGGAGACTCGTTCGAGCGGCTCAACAGGTTGTGGCGGACTCAACCGCTGTGTTATACAACGCGCGGTTCAGTGGGTCGGCCGAACTCGTCGGCCTGAAAGCCTGTCATCAATGAAGGAGCGACTATGCCGAGGGGACGCGAGAAGGATCGAAAGACGCGGAAGAAGCATCGCAAGAACGTGCAGCGGGTGAAGGCCTTGGCCAAGGCCCGTCGCGCGGCGGCCAAGAAGGTGAAGCGGGGCTAGGCAACGAGCCGTCAGTCGGGCGAGCTCAACCGTTTGATCTCTTCCCGCACCTGGGTTTCCGCCAGGTCCGGCACGATTCGTTGGACTGCCTGACGGATCGGATCCTGGGCCATTTCACGCACCATTTCCTCGGCCTTCTCAGCCGCCTGTCGCGCAGCGTTCACGGCGGCCTGCTCGACGTCGCATTTCACCAGCTGAGCGATCGTCTCCCGGTGCTCCCGCAGGGCCTCCGGCAGGTGTTTCTTCACCTCGGTCTCCGCGAGGTCGTGCAGCAGCCGTTCTGCGGACTGTTCCACCAAAGGAGGAGCCAGATCCGAGCAGGCCTGACGGACTGCTGTTTCGACAGCGGCGAGCTGCGTCGTGGCCTGACGGCTCAATTCTTCCTGTATCAGTTCGCGCAGCATCCTCTGCAGCCGTTCCTGAGAGAGCGCCTCCGCCAGTTGTTTCGTCGTTTCTTCCCGGGCGGCGGCTTGCACGGCATGACTCACCTGTCCTGTGACTTCCTTGGCGACGGTCGAAGGGAGCAGGTCGTTGATCTTCCGGTCCGCTTGCAGCGCCACCGATTGCAACAGATGATCGAACAGGCCCTTCATCATCTCTTCCCCGCCGAATCCGGAAGCGGCCGGTCCGGTGGAAGGAGAGGGGGCGGCGGCTCGAGTCGGTGATGGGGTCATGGTGGTCTGCTCCTTCTCCGCCTCGTCCGAAGCGGGACCGTCATCAGTGGAGGCATCCCGTGGCATATCGTCGTTCTCGTCGCCGATGGCCGTCGAGGCCGGTGGCCAGCTGCGTGCCTTGGTCGGTTTCCTGTTGCGCTGTTGGGCCGCGGCGTCGCTCAAGATGCCCTTGACCGTGTCAAGGAGCTGTTCGCTTTGAAAGGGCTTTTTGAGGAAGGCCCGGACACCGAGCGAGCGCAGCTTGCTCTCATCCAGCCGGGCGGAGGCGTCGAGCAGCGAGACGATCAACGTTTCAGCCAAATTGTCCTGTTGGCCGATCTCTTTACAGAACCCGGAAAAGGTCATGTTCTCGAGATGAAAGTCGGCGATGATGAGGGCGGGGCTCAGTTTGCGGGCAGCCTCCAGGGCGGTCGGGCCATCCTGGAATCCGATGACCTGATATCCCTCGGGAGTGGAAATTTGCTCCACCATGCGACGCACGGCCGGACTGCTGTCGATCACAAAGATGGTGGCGGGCATCTCGATCACCGAGGTTGAGGCACTAGTGCGACGCTAACAAAGGCCTTTCGACCTGTCAAAGAAAAGGCTGAAACCGGACGGGCTTTGACTTGACCGCCGGCGCCTGCCTAGAATCGATCCGCCTCTGCAGACGGTGCCCACCCCAGAGACGCAAATAGAACATGAGGAGCGATAGGTCACGATGACCCATTGTCGAATTCAAGTGGTGTTTTTCGATGCCGCCGACACCCTGTTCCATGTTCGCGGATCCGTCGCGGATATATATCTGCAGTACGCCGTGAAACATGGGTTCAGGAAAAACTCCGAGTCGTTGGCTGCGATCAAAGCGGCCTTCACGCGGGCATTCCGCGAGGCTCCGCCGCCGGTGTTTGCCGCCACCGAGCCGGCCGCGATCAAACAGTCGGAGCGTTTGTGGTGGTTCGATATCGTGCACCACGTCTTTTATCGCGTCGGGATGTTCGAGGCTTTCGACGAGTTTTTCGAAGAGGTGTTCGCGCAGTTCGAACGGCCCGAATCCTGGCGGCTCTATCCGGAGACCTTGGATGTACTCAAGCGCCTGAAGGACCAAGCATTCGAAGTGGGCATCATATCCAACTTCGATTCGCGGTTGTTTTCCGTCCTGCGGGGGTTGGGGATCGCCGACTATTTCGACACCGTCACCATTTCGAGTTTGGCCCATGCCGCCAAACCCTCCGCGCGCATCTTTCAGCAGGCCTTGGACAAACATGCCGTCGATCCGGCGGAGGCGCTCCACGTGGGCGACAGTGAACGGGACGATGTGGAGGGTGCGCAGGCGGTCGGCATGACCGGGGTGTTGCTGGCGCGCGGGGAGGCGGCGCGTCCTTCGAACGGGATCACCATCGCCGACCTCAACGAACTGCTGCCGTTGCTCTCACGCTTGCAGTAGCAGCGGGACGATCTCCTTCGCGCGGCCTTGTATCGCCACATCGACGAGGCTCGATTGTGGTGTGGCATCGAGGTTGATTTCCACGACGAATGCGCCGGCCTGTTTGGCGATCGAGGCGAATCCCGCCGCCGGATAGACCAGACCAGACGTACCGATGATCAGGCAGAGGTCGCTGCTCCGCAACGCCTCGTCGCTCGTCCGAAGATCTTCTTCCGCGAGTGCTTCTCCGAACCAGACGATGTGGGGACGCAGGAGCCCGCCGCAGCTTCGGCATAGGGGAAGGATGGAGATCGGCACATCACGATTTTCCGTGACCAGCCTGCAGGCGGTGCAGCGGACCATCCAGATGTTGCCGTGAATCTCGGAGAGTTTTCGGGAGCCTGCGTCGCGGTGGAGTCCATCCACATTCTGCGTGATCAACCAAAACCGGTCGAACCGCTGCTCCATCTGGGCCAAGGTCTCATGCGCCTGATTCGGCCGTTTCGTGGCGATGAGTTCACGCCGCCAGTCGTACCATTCCCAGACCAATGTAGGATTGCGGGCGAAAGCCTCCGGTGTGGCGAGGTCCTCCGCCCGGTAGCGGCGCCAGAGCCCGTCGGTTCCACGAAAGGTCGGCACACCGCTGTCGGCGGAAATACCTGCGCCGGTGAGCACCGTGACGGACCGCGCCCGAGACAGTTTGGATTGAACGAGGCCGAGGGTTGATCCTGTTCCCATGGTCGTCCGGTGAAGCGGCCGTCCCTGTTTCAGGCGCGCGGCTGCATGCTATAGTACGCGCCTCTTGAACGCAACGAGTGAGGATCGCATGCAACAGATCATGGTGGTGGGCGCGGGATCGGTCGGCGGGTTTTTCGGAGCCCATCTCGCCAAAAACAATCCCAACGTGTCGTTTCTCCTCCGGCCCGGGACCCTGGAGGCCGTCAAACGACGGGGCTTGACGATCAGAAGCGCCAAGGGAAATTTCACCGTCCATCCGCCGGCTGCGTCTGATCTGCGACAATTGGCAAAGCCGGACCTCATCATCCTGGGCGTAAAGGCCTACGACCTCGACGAAGTGATGGCACAGTTGGAGCCGGTGCTGACCGAGCGCACGGTGATTCTCACGCTGCAGAACGGCATCGATACGGAAGATCGGATTCTGGCGAGGCTGCAGCGTGACTGTGTGGTCGGTGGGGTAGCCTTCATCTATTCCAAGATCGTCGAACCAGGCGTCATCGAACATTACAAGCGGGGCGGGGTGGCGATTGGCGAACTTATGGGCCATAAGAGCGAGCGCCTGTTGCAGATCGCGGAGGTCTTCAAGCAGGCCGGCATCTCCTGCCAGCTCAGCGAGGACATCCGCAAGAGCAAATGGGAGAAGATGTGTTGGAACTGTGTCTTCAACCCAGTCACGGTCTTGATCGATGACAAAGTGGCGAAGGCGTTGGACCATCCCGAAATGATGGGTGTGATCCGGCAGATCGTGGGCGAGGTCGCGGCAGTCTCGGCGGCGTTGAAGGTGCCGCTGGCGCCGGACATGGCGGAGAAGGTAGTCAAGTGGACACAGGAACTCCGCGACATCCACACCTCGATGTACGACGACTGGAAGGCCAACCGGCCGACGGAGATCGAGTATTTGAACGGCTACATCGTGCGTATGGGACGAGAATTGGGCATCCCCACGCCGGTGAACGAAGCGCTGACGGCGATGGTCAAGACTGTCACGGAGCGAGAACCATCAGGTCCCGGCGTGGTCAGGATCGACGGGGCGGTCGTCCAGCCGGTCTCGCTCACACGCGCGGCGCTGGCGCAACTTCCTCAAGAACATCATGTCGAGGATGTCGGCAAGCTGATGCCCTCGATGCGGGGCCGGGCCATCCGCGTCAAAGGCCTGCTGGAGATTCCGGCCCTTGCGGTCGATGCAGACCATGTGACCTTCCATTCCATCGACGGCAAGTATGCGGCCACGCTGACGCTGCAACAGGCGCGCGACTTCGGTTTGCTGCTCTATGAACTCGACGGTCAGCCTCTGGCCGACGGCAAGGGGGGGCCCTACCGCCTCGTGACGCCGGGGTTGGGCGACCTCTGTGCCAATGTGAAGGGGGTGGGCCGTGTGGAGGTGCGGGTTGGGTCAGGCAAGGATACGAGGCCCTCCGTCAGGCCGCCGGAATGTACGGTCGACGGCAAGGGTTAACCAAGTTCATGTCGTCGAGGAACGGAGCACCTGGATCGTTTTCCATCGCTCCGACCGATAACGCCAGAGCATCAGCACCATGCGCAACGTCCAGTCCGCGATCATCGCCAGCCACACGTAGAAGACCCCCATCGTCAGCCAGTAGCCCGCGACGAAGGCGATAGGAATCCGCACGCCCCACATGCCGACCATGGTCGCGATCATGATGAACCGCGTGTCACCGGCGCCGCGCAGCGAGCCCGCCAGCACCATTGTGAGCGCCAAGGGAATCTGCAGGAGCGCGACGATTTTCAGAAATACCGTGCCCAACTCGATCACTGCCTCGTCGCTGGTGAAGGCGCGGAGCAGAACATAGGGAAAGAAGAAGAAGACGATGCCCATGCCGGACATGACGAAGGTCGCCATCCGGTTCGCTTCCCAGTTTTCGAGCTTGGCCCTGGTGTATTTGCCGGCCCCGATGCTCTGCCCCACCATCGTGGCGGCGGCGATGGCGAAGCCGTAGCCGGGCAGGAATGAGAGTGATTCGATCGACAATCCGACCTGGTGGGCGGCGTAAGAAACCGTCCCATAGATCAGGACGATCTTGGTATAGAGCAGGATGCCGGCTTGCTGCACGATCCGTTCGCCGGAGACCGGCGCCCCCACCTGCCAGATGGTGCGCACCAGATCGAGCCGGAGCCGCTTCGAGCCACGAAGGATCAGCCGGCAACGAGAGAAGAGATACCACGAGCCGATGGCCTCCGCGAACCCGACCGCGACGGCAGCGCCCTTGACACCCAGCGCCGGAAATCCCCACCGGCCATAGATCAATGGGTAGGCGACGGCGATATGCAGAAGATTCACCGCAATCATGGCATACATGGGTGTTTTGGTATCACCCGTGCCCTGGAGGATCGATGACAAGACCTGGAGGAACACCGTGAAGGGGATCACCAGAAAGATGAGTGTGGAGTAGGGCAGTGCGAGCGTGATGACCTCCGATTGCGCGCCGAGCAACTCCATGACGAGGCGGTTCAGCGTCAGGCCGAGCGTCAGCAGGCCGAAGGAGACCAAGACAGAAAGCCAAAGAAAATGACGGGCGGCCTGGCCCGCCTCTTCATGACGCCGCGCCCCCCAGAGTTGGGCGATGATCACATTCGTCCCGACCGAGAGGCCGGAGACCAATGTCGTGGCGATAAAGGCGAGTAGTTGGCCCAGGCCGACGGCGGCAATGGGAATCGCGCCGAGCCCTCCGACCAGGAAGACTGCGACAATGCCTTCGGTCCGTTGCAGCAGGCTGCTGACCGTGACGGGAAGGGCCAGGGTCATGACCGACCGCCTGATTTGAGCGACACCGTTTGCCATGGGGCGTCATCCTACCAGAATGCGGCGCCGTTCGTGGCAGCCTCAAGCTGCCTTTCCCTCTCCCGTTCAGACGGGGCTGGACAAGGCGGCCGACGCTTCGGTAGCCTGAGACATCCATGTTGATATCGCCCGAGCCCGCCGCTCGCACCTCCCATCGGCTGTCGAAATCTCGATACCTGTCAGGACTCCAGTGCCACAAGCGCCTCTATCTGGAAATTCATGCCCCTGCCTTGGCCACGAAACCGGATGCCGCCACGCAGGCGATTCTCAACATGGGTACGGATTTGGGTGAACTCGCACGGCAACGGTTCCCCGGTGGCCGTCTGGTCAAGGCCGGGTACCGCCAATCCCAGGAAGCCCTGGAACAGACGGCGGCCCTCATGCAAGATCCGACCGTGCCGGCCATCTTCGAGGGGGCCTTCCAATTCAATCACGTGTTGGTTCGCGTGGATGTGCTGGAGCGTGTCGGGGTGAATGAACAGGGAGAATCGACCTGGCGCCTTGTCGAGGTCAAATCGTCCACCAAGGTGAAACAGACCCATCTGGATGACCTCACCATTCAAAGTTATGTTCTGGAAGGTGCCGGTCTGCCGCTCGCCGACATCTGCCTCATGCACGTGAACACGCAATATCTGTTCGACGGCCGGCAACTCGATCTGACCCAGCTCTTTGCGCTGCGTTCCTTGAGCGAGACGGTGCGTCCACGATTGTCGGAGGTCCCGGCACGGTTGGCTGCGATGCAGGCCATGCTGGAGGAGCTGTCGGCGCCGGCCGTTGCGCCGGATGAACATTGCCACAGTCCCTACGAATGTCCCTTCTGGGCCCATTGCACGAAGGAGAAACCGCCTCGCTGGATCTATCACCTGCCGGGCAGCAGCAAGACCGTCGCCCTTCTCCGAGAACAGGGTGTCGAAACCCTCGACGACATTCCCGACCATGTGTCCTTGACGTCTGTGCAGCGTCGAGTGAAGGACAACCGGGAATGGATCGGAGAGGGGCTGCGGGCGGCGTTGGAACAGATCGTCTATCCGGTTCACCACCTGGATTTTGAAACCTTCATGCCGGCGGTGCCGAAATTCGTCGAGACCAGACCCTACCAGGTGATTCCCACCCAGTGGTCCAATCACATCGAACAGAGCGACGGCAGGCTTGACCACGCCGAGTACCTGTGCCGGGATGGGCGCGACCCACGCGAAGAACTGGCGGTGACCTTGCTGGATTCGCTGGGGAAGGAGGGAAGTATCTGTGTCTATTCGAGTTATGAACGTTCAATCCTCGAACGGTTGGCGGAGGAATTCCCGTCGCTTCGAAAAGACCTCACGCGCGTCATGGCCCGGTTGTGGGATCTCCACGTGGTGATCAGGGACCACTACTACCATCCAGCCTTCGAGGGCAGCTACTCGATCAAGGCGGTCCTGCCGGCCCTGGTCCCGTCCTTGGATTATGGGGACCTTGCCATTCAAGACGGGGGAACCGCTGCCTGCGAATACTATCGCATGGTCTTTGTGGTCAGTGATTGGATCGAGAAGGCACGGATCGGAGAGGCCTTGCTGCGGTACTGTGAGCGGGATACGTTGGCGATGGTCGAGTTACGAAGGGAGTTGAAGAAACGTGCTTAGCGCCTGCCCCTGGTCCTGATCCATTTCACCATCTGCATACAGGTCGTTTCAATTTTCTCGTCTGCCATCAGCGCGATTCCAACCAGGGCCAAGAGCGTCATCACCAGCGCGAATTCTGTTTGTTCGAACATGTGTCCCTCCTTGCCGGACCAGAGACTAGCCTGGATCAGGAAGGGCGAATAGACCACTGGAAGATGGGTGGCCCCTGGCATCGGTAGGTCAGCGGCGCGGAAAGTGAGGGGGAAAAATTACGTGCAAGCGAGAATCGTATTTCACTGGAGGTATTGAACCTCCCCGCGCACATTGAAGGCGCGGGGTCGAGCGATCTCTGTATGGCGGAGAGGGTGGGATTCGAACCCACGGTCGAGTTACCCCGACTACGGTTTTCGAGACCGTCCGATTCGGCCACTCTCGCACCTCTCCGCGACGGAGCCGACAAAGACGTGCAGCTTAACGTGGTCGATCGCAGGATTCAAATGAAATCATGTGCTTGGGCCTGATTTTCCTGTCCCATGACCGATCCCTCGCGAGTGAGCAAAAGGTGATTCTGTTTTGTAAAGGGAACATTCCACCGTAGACTCACATCGTGCCGTTATTCCTACGCGCCTCTCGGTCTCAGTGGGGTTGAGCATCCTGTGGTCAGACATCCGGCCGTAACCATTCCCCCTTGTGAAACGATTCTTGATGTACTGCGTTGGCGGGCTGAACACCAGCCGGACCAGAGGGCTTACGTCTTCCTGCGGGATGGAGTGAGCGGCGATACCTTCCTGACGTACGGAGAACTGGACGCCAAGGCTCGCGCGATCGCCGGATATCTCCAATCTCGTTTCAAGCCAGGCGAGCGCCTCCTCCTGGTCTACCCCCCTGGGCTCGATTTCGTGCAGGCATTCTGGGGCGCCCTCTATGCCGGGCTGATCGCCGTGCCGGTCCCGCCACCCGATGCCTTCCGTCTGAAGTCCGGTATCGCACGACTGCAAAGCATCGCCGAGGATGCCGCTCCGGCCGGGGCGCTGAGTACGGGGCAGATCCTCGCCCTGCTTCGTGAACTGGGACCGACTGGTGGTTCGATACAGCCGGAAAATTGGATCAATCTCGATGACATAGGGTCGGAAGCTTCTTCCTGCTTGAGCTCGGCATGCCCGATCCCTTCTGCCCTGGCCTATCTGCAATATACGTCCGGCTCCACCTCCGCGCCCAAAGGGGTCATGGTCAGTCACGGGAACATGGCCGCTCAGAGCCGCTGTATTACCGAAGCTGGCTGTTATGATGCCGAATCCGTCACCCTATCCTGGATGCCGCATTTTCACGACTATGGATTGGTGAAGGGGATCATACAGCCTGCCTGGATCGGGCGACCGTCCTACCTCATGTCCCCGCTCACATTCTTGAAACGTCCGCTGCGCTGGCTGGAAGCCATTCAACGTTTTCAGGTCACGCACAGCGGCGGTCCCAACTTCGCCTATCGCCACTGTGTGGAGGCCCTCACAGCGGAAGAGCGCCTGAAGCTGGACCTCACCGGTTGGAAGGTGGCCAGCTGCGGGGCGGAACCGATTGCGCCAGACACCATCGACCGATTCGTCGAAAGGTTCGCTCCGGCCGGATTCAGGCGGGAGGCATTCTTCCCCGCCTACGGGATGGCGGAATATACGTTGCTGATTTCCCTGAAGCTGGAGGGGGTGCCGCCGACCGTGCAATCGCTTGATCCTGCGGCATTGGAACAGGGGGTGGTCCGCCCGGCTGAGCCAGCCGCTTCACCGGTTCGACAGGTGGTCGGGTGCGGGGTTCCGGTCGGTGATACGAAGGTCGTCATCGTCCATCCGGAGACCCTGTCTCGTTGCGCGGCGCAACAGGTCGGCGAAATCTGGCTGGCGGGGGCCAGTACCACCCAGGGCTATTGGAACAATCCGGACGACACGTCGCACACGTTCGGCGCGACCCTCCGCGATACGTGCGAAGGACCGTTCCTGCGGACCGGCGACCTGGGGTTTGTGAAGGAAGGCGAAGTCTTCGTGACGGGGCGGTTGAAAGACCTGTTGATCGTTCGAGGGAGAAACCACTATCCCCAGGACATCGAACGGACGGTGGAACGATGCCATGCCCTCTGTCGCGCGGGCGGTGCCGCCGCGTTTTCACTGCAGGAAGGCGGTGAGGAAGTCGTCGTGGTCGTGCAGGAGGTCGAACGACAGGCGGAGGCGTCGAATGTCGAAGAGTTGGCCGGTGCCGTTCGCTCCGCCGTATCGGAACAACATGACCTCCATGTTGCAACGGTCGTTTTCATCAAGGCCGGAACTCTCCCTAAGACCTCGAGCGGGAAGGTGCAGCGACGGGCCTGCCGCGAGCAATTTCTCGCCGGTCGGCTTGCGACCATCGGACAGAGCCTATCGCGACGACCGGTACAGTCTGTCGCCACTAGGGTCGCCAAGCCTGAAGACCTGCCAGTGCTTTCGTCCGAGGCCGGACGGCAACGAATCGAGCAGGATCTTCGAACGCTGGTTGCCGATCGCCTGGGGTGCAGCCGAGAGTCAATCCCCTGTGACCGGCCGGTCCATCTTTTTGGAATCGATTCGTTGATGGCGGCCGAGGTGTTGCATCGGGTGGAGGAACAATTCGGCGTCTCGCTTTCGTTACAGGCCCTATTGGGAGGGGCGACGCTCGACGATCTGGTCGTCACGATCGCCCAAGAGACCATCCGTTCCAAGCGCCAACCCCTGGCGGCCATGCTTCCGGAAATAACGCAGGCGGAGCAGGGGAATCTGTGCCTCCTCTCCGACAACCAGGCGGCCCTGTGGTTCCTGAGTCAATTGGCCCCCGACAGCGCCGCTGCCAATGTCTCGGTCTTGCTGCATCTGCCGCCGAGGATCGATGAGGCCGCGCTGCGACAGGCCCTTGAACGACTCGCAGAACGGCATGCGATCCTGCGGACGACCTATGAGACCCAGCAGGAGATTCCCGTTCAGCGGATTCACGTTCGCCTGCCCTTCAGCTGGACCGGTCACGACGCCACCGCGTGGGGCTGGGCGCGCCTGCGTCAGGAGGCGATGGAGGCGGCGGCCCTTCCCTTCGATCTCCTCCAGGGGCCGGTTTGGCGGGCAGCGTTCTTTCATCGCGAACAGGGCCCGTTTCTGCTGCTGGTCGCCCATCACATCGCAGTGGACGGCTGGTCGATGACTCTGTTGATGGACGAACTCAAACAACACTACGCCTCCGCACAGGTTTCATTTGCGGGAACGGCGGATAAGATCGGTCCTGCGCCGACTCCCTATAGTGAATTCGTCGGTTGGCATCGAACGTTGCTGGAAGGCGAGGAGGGCCGTCGCCTGTCGGAATATTGGAAGGCCAGGCTGACGGGGGAATTGCCGAACTACGACGTCTTGTATGACCGGCACCAGACCACCGTCGAACCAAGCCGCTATGTTTGGCAGGCCTTCCATGTCGACCAGGGATTGGTGGAACGGCTCAAGACTTTCGCCCGGGCGGAAGGCACGACGTTGTATGCCGTCTGTCTGGCTGCGCTGCAAGTGTTGCTCTATCGCTACACCGATCAGGAAGACGTGATGATCGCGACTCCTTCGTTCGGTCGCAGTCGGTCACGATTCGCTCGGACGGTCGGGGACTTCGTGAACATGTTGGTCTTGCGGGTCAGCCTTCAGGCGGACCGGACCGGTCGCGATCTCCTCGCGCAGACCAGGCGCACCCTGCTGGAGGCGCTCGACCATCAGGACTATCCCTACGCGCGGCTCGTCTCGGACCTGCGACCGGCACGCGATTTTCAGCGTGCGCCGCTGGCGCAGGTGCTCTTCGTGCTGCAACCGTTCAGATTGCTGGCCGAACTCGATGAACGAACGGGCTTGTCGACTCCGTCATCCCCGGGGGAGGGACCGGGAGCCTGGGAGGCCTATGTCATCCCCCAACAGAGCGGACAATTCGATCTCTGCGTGGAACTCGCGGAATCGGCGCAGGGATTGAGCGGGTATGTCGAATACAAGGAAGGGTTGTTCACACCGGACAGGGTGGCGCGGCTGCAGGAACATTACGTGCAGGTCTTGGAAGGTCTTGTGACCGACCCCGCCGCGCCTATCGGCTTGTTGCCCCTCATGTCCGAAGCCGAGCGGCGCGAGACCGTGCTCGCATGGGGTCAGCCTCAGAAATCCGTCGAGGTCGGACAGTGCCTCCATCGACTGATCGAGGCGCAGGTGCAGCGGACTCCCGATGCGATCGCGGTCAGACAGGACCATGAGGAACTGACCTATCGGGAGTTGAATGGACGGGCGAATCGTCTGGCCCATTACCTGCGCCGGCGTGGGGTGGCTCCCGGCGTGGTCGTCGGGCTGTGCCTCGAACGGTCGCTCAATTTGATCGTCGGGATGTTGGGCATTCTGAAATCGGGCGGGGCCTACTTGCCCTTGGATGCCGACTATCCGACCGATCGGCTGGAATATATGTTGCGGGACAGTCAGGTTCGGGTGCTGGTGACCCAGCAGGATCAGTTGGGCCGGTTACCGGCCACGAATCCCCATACCGTCTGTCTCGATTCTGAATGGGCTACCATTGCGCGGTTTCCCGACAGCCCGGTCGAGGGGACGGAGGCTTCGGACAATCTGGCCTATGTCATCTACACTTCCGGTTCCACCGGCCATCCCAAGGGGGTGATGATCGAACATCGATCGATCGCCAACTATGTGCACGCCATTACCGGCATCGTCGGGTTGACGGCGCGCGATCGGGTGCTCCAGTTCGCCTCACTGAGTTTCGACACGGCGGCCGAAGAAATTTTTCCCTGCCTCACGACCGGCGGGACGCTGCTGTTGAGGACCCCCACGATGGTCGATTCCGTTTCGGGCTTCCTGGACCGGTGCCGCGACTGGCAGGTGACGGTCTTGGACCTGCCGACCGCCTATTGGCATGAAGTCGTCGCGCACATGGAATCTGAGCGGCTCATTTTTCCGGAATCCGTGACGACCGTCATCATCGGCGGTGAGCGTGTCCTGCCCCAGATCGTGCAACGTTGGGCGAAGCTGGTCGGCAAAACCGTTCGCCTGCTGAATACCTATGGGCCGACGGAAACGACGGTCGCGGTGACGGTCTCCGACCTGACCGGGGTCGGTGCGGACGGGGACCTGCAAGGCGACCTCCCGATCGGGCGGGTGGTTCCCCATGCTTCGGTGTATGTGCTGGATCGGCATCGGCAGCCGGTTCCGGTGGGCGTGGTTGGGGAACTCTATGTCGGCGGTGTGGGGGTTGCGCGGGGGTATAGGGGGCGGCCCGATTTGACCGAAGCGACATTCATTCCCGATCCGTTTTCAACCCAGGCGGGGGCGCGACTGTATCGGACCGGCGATCTTGTGCGTTGGCGAGCCGACGCACAGCTGGACTATCGAGGCCGTGTCGATCGCCAGGTGAAGATTCGAGGGTATCGGATCGAGTTGGAAGAAATCGAGGCGGTCTTGAACCGGCATCAGGATCTGGAACGGGCCGTGGTCGAGGTGCGGGAAGATCAGCCGGGAGACAAGCGGATCGTCGCCTTCATGGTGCCTCGCCCCCACAACAGGCTGGGGCTCGTACAACTGCGGGAACAGCTTCGCCGCCAATTGCCCGCGCACATGATCCCCTCATCGTTCATCGAACTGGAAGCCCTTCCCTTGACGGCCAATGGAAAGGTCGATCGTCGGGCCCTCCGCGTCGCCGCCGACAGCCGTGCAGGCAAAGTCGAGTTGACGTCCGAGTACCTTGCCCCGCGGGATGCGACGGAGCAGATGTTGGCTCACATCTGGAGTGAAATCCTGCACGTCAAGGATGTCGGGGTGCAGGACAACTTTTTCGAATTGGGCGGCCATTCCCTGTTGGCCACGCAACTGGCGTCGAGGGTCCAAGCCCTGTTCCGGGTCGTGCTCCCGCTGCGGCAGGTGTTCGCGAGGCCGACGATCGCCACCTTGGCCGACGTGATCAGGCTGGCACAGGGTGGGAGAAATACGGCACAGGAGGCGGAACGGCGGATCATCACAAGGGTGGCGCGAGGAACGCCCCTGCCCCTGTCCTTTGCGCAGGAGCGGATGTGGTTCCTTTATCAATTGTCGCCAGACGCGGCCGCCTACAACATTCCAGCCAGCGTGCGGCTGCACGGCCCCCTCAATAAGGCCGCCCTGCGCTGGAGTGTCGGTGAACTCGTTCGACGTCATGAAGCGCTCCGAACCACCTTCACGAACATCGACGGGCAGCCGCGCCAAGTGATCCACGCCTCATTGGAACCGTTCTGGGCCGATGACGATGTGCGGATGCTTCAGCAGGAATTGCGCGAACCGCGGGCGCAGGAACTGGCGACCGCCGAAGCCCGCCGTCCGTTCGATCTTGAACGGGGGCCGCTGCTGCGTATCCAGCTCATCCAGTTGGGTGAAGAAGATCATGTGTTGGTAATGAATACGCACCACATCATTTCCGACCAATGGTCCTATGGGGTGATCGCCCGTGAACTGGTGGCCTGTTACAACGCCTTCTGTGCGGGCAAACCCTTCACCGTTCAACCGGAACTCGAGATTCAATACGCCGATTTCGCCCAGTGGCAACGGGCCTGGCTCACCGGCCCCGCGCTGGCGGAACAACTCGCGCATTGGAAGGCCAAGTTGATCGATCTGCCGGTGGTGGCCCTGCCGTCCGACCGGCCGCGGCTGCCGGTTCACTCCTTCAAGGGCGATCACGTGTCGCTGGATCTGTCCTGGGCCTTGATGAATCGGCTCAAGCAGCTCAGCGTCCGCGAAGGGGTCACGCTCTACATGCTGTTCTTGACCGGGTTTTTCGCCCTCTTGTATCGCCTCACGCAACAGCGGGACCTGGTGATCGGCACGCCGATCGCCAATCGCAACCGGCTGGAGGTCGAGGATTTGATCGGCACGTTCGTCAATACGTTGGTGCTGAGGACAGTTGTCACGGGCGACCTGACGTTCCGTGACTTGCTGGGGAAGGTGCGCGACCTGTCTCTCGATGCCTATGCGCATCAAGACATTCCTTTCGAAAAGCTCGTCGAGGAGTTGCGCCCGGATCGCAGCCAGGGCGGATTGCCGATGGTGCAGGTGCTCTTCAATTTCGCCAACACGCCGTTTGCGCGCACGGAGTTCCAACACCTGTCCTGGACACCTTACGAAGTGAGCCGCGGCGCCGCTCAGCTCGATCTGGGCCTCTCGATCGACCCGTACGCCTCGCGCAAGGCCTATCTGGAATTCAATACGGACCTGTTCGACCGCATGACCGTCGAGCGGTGGTTGGATTGCTATCGGCATCTGATGGAGGCGGTTGTGGAACAGCCCGAGGAAAAGATCGGGCGTTTGGCGATATTCACGGAACGGGAACGACAGCGAATCCTTCGGGAGTGGAACGCCACCGACATGCCGTTCGATCGCGAAGCCTGCTTTCCCCAATTGTTCGAAGCGCAGGTGAGCAGGACCCCCGACGCCACGGCCGTGACGTTCGAGGGCGTCGAACTGTCCTATGGGGAACTGAATCGCCGCGTGAACCGGCTGGCACATCACCTGCGCGAACAGGGGGTGGGACCGGACGTGGTGGTGCCGGTGTTTCTGGAGCGATCGCTTGAACTGCTCATCAGCTTGCTGGCCATTATGAAAGCCGGCGGCGCCTATCTTCCGTTGGTTCCGGGGTTGCCGGTGCGGAGGCTCGCGACCATGATCGAGGCCGGCCAGGCGGCCGTACTTGTGACTGATTCCAGTCTCCTCGCGGGGCTGCCGCACCATCAACTTCATGTGTTGTGCATGGACCGCGACGCGGATCTGTTGGCGCGTTATCCTTCCGACAACCCTTCGCCCGTCGCCGGATCCCGACACCTCGCCTATGTGCTGTTCACCTCCGGATCAACCGGTCAGCCGAAGGGGGTGGAGATCGAACATCGAGCCCTGGTGAATTTCCTCCTGTCGATGCAGCGTGAGCCCGGTATGACCAGCCGCGATGTCATGATGGCCCTCACGCCGCTCTCCTTCGACATCGCCGGGCTGGAACTGTATCTTCCGCTGTTGGCGGGAGCGGGAATCATCCTGGCGAACCGTCGGCAGGCGATGGATGGGCCCTGGTTACAGCGGGAACTCGACCAGGGCCGAGTCACCGTCATGCAGGCGACTCCTGCCACCTGGCGCATCGTGCTGCAAGCGGGATGGCAGGGCGGGCGAAGGGTAAAGGTGCTCTGCGGCGGCGAATCCTTGTCCCGCGAACTTGCCCAAGAGTTGCTGGCCAGGGCGGGATCCCTCTGGAATGTCTATGGACCGACGGAGACGACCATTTGGTCGACGTTGGAGCGGGTGCGTACCGCCGAACGTCCTGTTTCCCTTGGGCGCCCCATCGCCAATACCCAGGTCTATGTATTGGATCCCAACCGGGAGCCTGTGCCGGTGGGAATCCCCGGGGAGTTGTACATCGGTGGAACAGGCCTCGCGCGTGGGTATAGGGGCGCGCCTCACTTGACCGAAGAGCGATTCGTTTCCAGTCCGTTTCGAACAGGAGAGCGGCTCTATCGCACGGGGGACCAGGTCAAGTGGTTGCCGGACGGCAGGTTGGAGTACGTCGGCCGCATCGATCACCAAGTCAAGCTGCGCGGGTTCCGGATCGAGTTGGGAGAAATCGAATCGGTGCTGGCGGAACATCCGACCGTCAAACAGGCGGTGGTCGTCGTGCGGGAAGATGCTCCGGGGGACAAACGACTGGTGGCCTATGTGACGGCCAAAGACGGACAGATCTGCGATCCACAGACGCTTCGCCGTGCGCTCCGCGAGGCGATTCCGGACTATATGGTGCCGGCCGCCATCGTGCCCCTCGCGGAGTTTCCACTCACGCCGAACGGAAAGGTCGATCGCAGCACATTGCCGGTTCCGTCGGCGGAGCCGGTCCATGACGGCCCCCAGGCGATCGAGCCGCGGAATCGCATCGAACTCCAGTTGGCCGCGATTTGGGAGCAGGTCTTGGGGATCACGCCGATCGGCATCCGCGACAATTTCTTTGCGCTGGGGGGCTATTCTCTGCTGGCGCTGCGGATGTTCAGCGCGATCGAGCAGACCTTCGGCACCCGCCTGCCGATGGCCCTGCTCTTTCAGGCGCCGACGATCGAGCAGTTGGCGGATGTCCTCGCCGACGAAGGCTGTACGGTGCGCTGGCGGTCCTTGGTCGCCGTCCAGCCGGAGGGAAAGCAGCCGCCGTTCTTCGCGGTTCCGGGAGTCGGGGGCAATGTGCTCGTGTTCGCCCGTTTGGCCAAATTGCTGGGCAACGATCAACCATTCTACGGCCTGCAGGCACGCGGCTTGGACGGGAAAGAAAAGCCCTTTATGAGGGTGGAAGACATGGCCGCGCATTACATCGACGAAATCAGGTCGGTCCAGCCGCAGGGACCCTATCTCATCGGAGGGACCTGCACCGGAGGACTGGCCGCCTATGAGATCGCGCAGCAGCTCACGGCGCAAGGAGAGAAGGTGATTCTGGCGGTCATAGAATCGTGGCACCCTCGCTCCTACCTCACCCATTGGAGCAGGCCGCCCTACCAGCTCTGGCCCATCCTGTTCGTGGGGATGAAGATCGCGACGTACCTTCGTCTCATGCTCGGACTGCCCGTGCGGGAGTGGTCAACGTTCTGGAGAGGAAAGTTGAAACGGCTCTGGAGTCTCATGCACCATACAGAAGCGGCCGAGGATCAGGACGAATTCTTGTACAAGGACCAGGTGACCTACGCCACCTTCCATGCAGTGGCGCGGTACCGGTTGAAACCGTTGCGAGCGCAGGTCTTGAATGTGATTGCTTCCAAACATCCGCTCACCAATTCGACCGAGGACACCAGACTGGTCTTCGGCGAGGCGGCCATGGAGATGAGCCGCACGGTCTATCTGCCGGCGGAAGATTCGGGACGGCTCTTCGTCGCGCCGCAGGTGCAAGAGCTGGCGATTCAGCTCCGGACGTTTTGGCAAGAGGCCTGGGCCATGCTCGGTCACAAGCCGGATGAGAGCGGAAAGGGACCGTCGTCGCGAGCAGCTTAGCCGGTCGCACGGCGGTATCCTCACCATGATGAAAATGTATCGGTTTCTTCGGTTCCTGTTACAGGGCGCTACGACCATGATGGTGCTGATGGTGCTCACCGGGCTCTTGGCCGGCCTCGCCAGTGTGGGGCTCCTCGCGGTGATCAACAAGCTCATCAACGGAGCGGGAGCGACATCGCAGCTCTTCGCCGTGGCCTTCATCGGGCTGGCGGTATTGAAAGTCCTGTCGAACTATCTCTCCCAGTTGTTGCTCGTCACGTTTGCGCAGGAGACCATTCTGAATCTGGGTATGGACCTTTGCTGGAAGGTGGTGCGCGCGCCCTATCGCACCTTGGAGCGGCGCGGGGCGCATGAAATTCTGGCGACCTTGACCGAAGACACGAATGCGATGGCCTGGGCCGTCAACGGCTTGCCTGGTTTGGCGATCAACGTCGCCATCCTCGCCGGCTGTTCGCTCTACCTTGCCTGGCTTTCCTGGCAGGCTTTTGTCGGTGTGATTGTTCTGACTCTGGTGGGGCTGCTGGGGTACCGGCATTTCTATAACCGGGTGCTTCAGTCGTCGCTGGCGGTGCGCGACGCGAAGGGCGCTCTCTTCGAACATTTTCGCAGCTTGACGGAGGGGATGAAGGAGTTGATGCTGCATCGCGGCCGGCGTGAGACGTTCGTCACATCGGATATCAGACAGGCGGCCGAGGCCCTTCGCCACCACAATCTGGTGACGACGAAACAATATCTCACTACCGATTCCTGGACACAGGTGCTCTTCTACGGGTTGATCGGGGTGATTCTCCTGCTGTTTCCCCGCCTGTTGTCGTTGTCCGGCGAATCCCTGACCGGCTATGCCTTCGCGATGCTGTACATGATCGGTCCCATGTGGGGGTTGCTCGGCATGGTGCCGACGTTGAGCCGCGGACAGGTGGCATTGGAGAAGATCGAAGCGCTCGGGCTGGCGCTGGACGAGGGGAGCCGGGAAGGGGGCGCGGAGCGCCCCGTGGCGCAGGGCGCGCAGCGGGTGGAGTTTTCGAAGGCGGCCTTTGCTTATGAGCCGACAGGCGAGGATGAACGGTCCTTCACCCTGGGCCCCTTGGATCTGGCCTTGGAAACCGGCGAGCTGGTCTTCATCATCGGGGGCAACGGCAGCGGCAAGTCGACCTTCGTGAAGGTCCTCACTGGGCTCTACCTGCCGCAACAGGGAGAGGTACGGCTCAACGGCGAAGCGATCGTGCCCATGACCCAAGACTGGTACCGGCAGCATTTTGCGGCGGTCTTTTCGGACTTCTACCTGTTCAAAAAACTCCTGGGGCTCGATCCCGGCTTGGTTGCGAATCAGGCGGACGGGTGGTTGAAGACCCTGCGGATTCACCACAAGGTCACGATCCAGGACGGAGAATACTCGACGGTGCAATTGTCTCAGGGACAGCGCAAACGGCTGGCCCTCGTCACGGCGATGTTGGAAGATCGACCCTTCTATGTATTCGACGAATGGGCGGCGGACCAGGACCCGCAGTATAAAGAGGTGTTTTACGGTGAGCTGCTGCCGGGGCTGCGGGCACGAGGGAAGGGCGTGATCGTCGTGACCCACGACGACCGGTACTTCCATGTGGGCGACCGGGTGTTGAAACTGGAGGAGGGCAGGATTGTGGAGGCATCGAACGGCGCCTCACGCGGTGCCCATCGAGCCGGTCCGTTGCTCAAGCCGGTCGCCAGGCCGTCGGCGTGAGAGGGATTCGCTGAGTCGGACGTCTAGAATCATGGCAATTGTGTTGATGCCTCCTACAGAGTTTTCGACGTTCCCGCGTCTCGGTCGGCAGGATGTGCATGTCTGGTCCTGCGACCTGTCCCGACACGATGGCGATCGCCCTTCCCTCGCCGCGCTGCTTTCGATCGATGAGCGGAACCGCGCCGCTCGTTTTGCATTCGAACAACATCGTCAGCGTTTCATCCTGTCCCATGGCCTGCTACGGGTGATTCTGGCCCGATACTTGGGAGACGAGCCGGGACAGATTCAGTTCGAGACTGGGCTCCATGGCAAGCCAGCCCTGCGCGGACAATCCGATACAGCGCAGACCATTCAGTTCAGTCTCTCCCATTCGAGCGACCATGCCCTCGTGGCGGTTGCCGTGAAAAGGGCTGTGGGAGTGGATGTGGAGTGGTGCCGGCCCGAGGTGGAGGGGCTCAAGCTGGCGCAGCGGTTCTTCGCTCCCGGTGAATCACGGGCGATCTCGCAAGCTGAGAGCGACGATCAACAGCGGCTGTTCTATCGCTATTGGACCGCCAAGGAAGCCTATCTCAAGGGAAAGGGATTGGGGCTTTCTCTCGGACTGGATCGGTTCGAATTGTTGTTCGGCGACCTGTCGAGGCCGGCGCTGGTGCGTTCGACCGAATCTGGAATGCTCGACAAGGATTGGTCCGTGCAATCCTTCCAGCTCGCCGATCAGTTGGTCGGAGCCATCGCGGTCGAAGGCGAGGCCCGGAACGTTCAGCTGCTCGACGCGCCGGCAGCGCTCGTTCGTTAATCGTTTTCCCGCTGCAAGGCCCCCTTCCTGAGTTGACGAAAAAAATCCTGCAGTAGGGCCTGACTCTCTTCGGCGAACAGTCCCCCGGCGACCTCCACGCGATGGTTCAGGCGAGGTTCGGGGGGGATGTTCATGATCGATCCGCAGGCGCCGGCCTTGGGGTCGGTGGCTCCGAACACCAGTCTGGTGATGCGGGCCAGTACGATGGCGCCGATGCACATGGCGCAGGGTTCCAAGGTAACGTAGAGGGTGGTGCCGGTGAGCCGCCAACTGTTCGTCCGGCGCGCGCCTTCTTGAATCGCGATCAATTCCGCATGGGCCGTGGGGTCCTGCCTGGTTTCCCGGAGGTTGTGCGCTTCCGCGATCACGATGCCCTCTTGCACCAGCAGGGCGGCGATCGGGACTTCTCCGATCAGCGTCGCAGAGCGGGCGAGGGTCAAGGCCTGCTGCATGAAGTGATGGTCGAGATCGTCGAATGGCGGCATGGGCTGTCGCTTGGTTCTGAGGAGAAGTCCGAAGGCACGTCCGGTGGCCTAGGTTTGCCCGACCAGGTAAATCGCCCCTGTCGGCTGCGGTCGTCCGCCGTCCGGCTCCATCGTCACGGCGAATTTCTTCATCCGGGAAAACTCGGGAAGGCTCTTGATCAGCATGCGGCCCTTTTGTCCTGCGTCGATTCCGAACACCCCGGCGCTCACCGGTCTGTCGTCGATGGCCCAGAGTTGATAGACCTTACCGGTCGGCAGGGCCGGAAGGTTGAAGGCATAGAGCCAGGCCTTCTTGGTGACCGGATCGAACAGGAGGAAGGCGCCGGCCGTTTTCGCCATGTCGGACCCGGATAGGGACACGACTTTCGACGAGGGGTTTTTGAAGAAGCTTGCGAATTCCTCGTTCTGCCTGGCGAGCCGCTGCATGGAACTTTCGCGTTGGGCCAGTTGGGTTCGCACGTCGTCCAACTCCGCTTCCCGCCGGATCAATTGGTCCCGCAGATCTGCGACCTCGGTCGCACGTTGGTCCAGCTCGGACTTGAGCCGGTCCAGGGTCTGTTGGCGCTGGTTCAGGTCCGATTGCAAGGCCGCCACGCGAGCGGCTTCCTGCTGCATGGTTGCTTGCAGCTGCCGGACCTCTCCCGATCGCTGGGTCGTCTGCGTATAGGACAACCAGGCGAGGTAACCGCCCCCGACGACCAGAGTGAGAGCGGCGAAGCCCATCGCCAGGCGGAACGGCCAGGAGCGTGCCGGCGCAATCGGCGGAAACAGGTGGTTCATCCACTCGCCCGGCTCCAGGCTCGACCGTCCGGCCGGCTTTTCCGCTTCGACCGCGCCGGGAATCGGCGTCGGGGCGCTCATGATTTTTGCCTTGAGGTTGCTGGGCGGCGTGGCCGGGGTGAGGCCGAACGGCAGGAGTGAGGCCACGGTCTGGTACTCCTTCAACGAAGCATGGCAGGCGGCGCAACCGGACAGCAAATGGGCCTCGATGGCCTGCCGCTCCGAGCGCTCCAGCGCACCGATCGCGTAGAGGGGGACCGCCTCTTCCAGTTCCTCGTGCGTCATAATCCGTCACCCTGCGGCAGCGTCTGTTGCAAGGACGTGCGGAGCTTCGTCATCGCCAACTTGATCCTGGTCTTGACCGTCCCGAGCGGCTGATTCAATTTGGCGGCGATTTCCGTATGGGTCAGGCCTTGGTAGAAGGCCATTTCGATCGCCTGCTGCTGCGGGAGCGGCAGGTCGAGAATCGCCTTCACCATCATCTGCCGCAGTTCTTGGTCCTCCTGGGCTTCGTACGGATTCGGGCTCGCGTCGGGGGTCTGAGAGACCAGCGGATGCTCGAACGAGTCGGCCACGACATGGTGCCCGCGTGAGGTTCTGGCACGCAGCCGGTCGATGGCGCGGCTGCGGGTCAAGGTCACCAGCCAGGCGATGGGACTGCCCCGGCCCACGTCGTATTTGGTGATTTTGCGCCACACTTCCAAATAGACCTCTTGCAGCAATTCCGCGGCCTCTTCGCGATCGCCCAGGATTCGATAGGCCAAGGTAAAGAGCAGCGTGCTGGATTGATCGTACAGCTGGCCGAATGCCTGTTGGTCTCCCTTGGCCACGCGGGTCAAGAGTTTGGGATCGATGGTCGATGCGGCTTGTCGGGAGGCAGCTTCCATGCAGTCGGCCTGGGAATGGCGGCGGTCTTCTTGCTCACGGCACGGCGTACTATAACACTCTACGGGAGAAGCGACCAAACGGATTTGAGTTTCAGTGTGCGTGAGAAGCAGGCGGCTGCATCGACCGTGGCGGAACCGCGTCGAGTTGTCCGCGCAACGCGTGGAAATAACCGTCGAGACCCAAGCGGAGGGCGATGGCGCCCATGTCGATCTGTCCGGTTGCGCCGGTGAAGGTGGCGAGGGTGAATCCCCCGAGCGTGGCCTGGATCTGTAGGCGATGCAGCGGTATCTGTAGATGCCGGAGGATGGCCGGCAATCGATCGGCCGTCGAGAGCCGAGAGCGATGGATCGTCTGCGACAGGGCGCAGGAACGAAGCGGGGCCGGAATGAGAATCGCGATCCTGACCATTCGACGAAGCAGCGGAAGCAACACCGTCCCGATCCGTCCCAGAACCAGCCTGCGGGTTGTGTTGACGATGGTCCGATGGATCAGCCATCTGACCGGCATCGGCCCACGTTCGACGGCGGTCACGAGTCCCCGCACCTGCTCCGGCGCGATTGCCTCAAGACAATCCGGGGCGGCATCTCCGCTGACCATGAGCGTTCCGTCTCTCTCCATGGATCGGAGCCGATGACAGATGAACTGAGACTGAACCGCATAGACGAGCAGGTCGCCTGGGATCAGAACCGTGGCCGGGCCGATTTCGAGACGGTCTCCCATTCGTAAGGTCGGGGCCATGCTGTCGGACGACACTCGATAGGTGAGCAGCCCATTCAACAGATTCAACGGGACGACGGGACAGAGTCGTGCTGCGGACAGGGAGTCGCGGCCCGGTGGGGCAAGCACCTGGATCACGAACGAGCCTCCTGTCCGGTTGAGATGGTGAGCACAACGGCGATTCTCCAAACCAGGACTGTTCCGGAGCCGATGAGGTGAACAATACGTTGAAGTTTTGTCTTGAGCGGGTTGCGTGGTCCCGAAGGACCATACCGGTAGGCCAGGAACGCCGGTGATGGAAAAAAGACATGCCTTAACCGATCGACCCAGCGGTTCGGTGGTTGGGCGACGACCAACAAGAAATGACCGAGCTCAGGAATGGCGTGATGTGTGACCAGCCGTCGGAGAATAGCGAGGAGCCGGCGTTGCCACCATCCGGACGGGGCCAGACGGCTGTAGACCTCCTCAGGGATCGGTGGGTTCTGTGGTGAGCTGCCGGCCATCGAAAGGCCGTGCAGGAGGGGCATGGTCAGATGCCAGGCGATCGCCCGCTCGATGACGAGATTCCAGTCCGGTCGATCCTTCTCGATGAGGAGTGTGAGGTCTCGGAAGAAGGCCGGCGAGAAATACCCACGATGCACCACGCAATAGGCTGTGAGGTAGAGGAGCAGATCCTCGGTGGCCATCACGCGGGCGGAGCCGTGCCCGACCGATCGAGGCACTGTCCGGTTCCACAGACCCTGCAGTTGCTCCGCCGTGAGGAACCAGAGCGAGGTCGTGATATCCAACAGCAGACCGCTTTCTGCGGAAAAGTAGGCAGGGTTCCCGTCGATCTGGGGTTCGAAGCCTTGCATGCGGAGGAGCCGGCCGATGGCGCCCACATCTTCCTCGCGGACCAGCAGGTCGATATCGGCAAGTGGTCTCGTGCCTCGAATTCCATACAGTCGTGAGAGCAGATCGCAGCCTTTCAAGAGCATGACGTCCAACCGCTGTTGCGCAAACAGGGTCAAGAGATCGGCGAGGTGAGTCAGGCGGCGCTGGTTCGCCTCACTGGTCGCGCAATAGGACTCAACGAGGCTGTCGAGGGTCGAGGAGGGCATGGGTCTCTCTCAATCGTGCCGCCCATTCTTTGAAATGGGGCAGGCAGCGGCTCGGGTCTCCCGTTTCCAGCCAGGCATCGGCCCGCCCCTGCCGGCAGAAAGGGTTCAGATCGCAGGTCGGGCAGTGGTCCTGCTCGTTCGGCTTCATGGCATCGACCGTGCGTTTGAGGACTTCCCAGCCGTCCCTGATCGTGCCGGTGCGGAGATCATATCGTGGAGTCGGGAAGGCGACGCAGAGATTCATTTCGCCGTAGGGAGTCACGGCAAAACGGCTCTTGCCGCAGGCGCAGGAGATGAACGGCTCCTCCGCTGCGCAGCTGTCCTGGATCCACGCGCCTGAACGGTTTCCGAGCTTCCTGTGATCCAGCGCCGCCTTGCGGTCCACACTCAGCCTGTAGCGGAAGGGGCTGATATCGCCGTTGGTCCTCGGATGGATGTCGAGGCAATATTGAAACTTGAACCTTTTCGATTCGGTGAGGTCTTGGCAGGCATCGACTTCATGCTCGTTGATCGTGGTGACCGGCATGCGGACCGTCACGAAGAACGGCCGCCCCGTCAGGCAAGCGAGGCCCTCCATGAAATGCGGGAAGGATCCCGGCACATCGGTCATGCGTTCATAGGTCTCCGCCGTGGCGCCGTAAATGGACACGAACAGTTCGGAAACGCCGACCTCCTCCAGCATCCCGGCAAAGGCCGGCGTCATACGCGTCGCATTCGTGAGCAGGTGGATGAGCAGGCCTTGCCGACGGCTGTGACGCAGGATCGTGTCGATGTCCGGCCGCACCGACGGTTCGCCCCCGGTGAAGGTGACCGTCAAGACTCCCAGGTCGGCGATTTGGGTGAGGAGGGAACAGACCTCGTCCGTCGTCAATTCGTGGGGCAGGGCGCGATGGGTCGGGTTGTAGCAGTGCCGGCATCGGAGGTTGCATCCATAGGTCAGTTCAAAGGTGGCTCCCTCGGGGTTGCGTGATCGACCGATTGTCGAGGCCATGGTCGCCAGGTAGGCGTCTGGGTCGAGTCGTTTCATAGGATGGCCACGGAGCAGTCTGGTGCGTGATGCAGGACCACCTCGATGACATCCGTCTGTTTGAGGAACATCAGGCCGGAACAGGGCACCTGCGTCATCAGCGAGGCGAGAAACTCCAGCGTATTGTCCATGGCTGTGCGGTCCCAATAGGGCAAAAAAGCCTGTTGGAGCAGCAGCGACATGGTCTTCGAGGGTGAAAGGTGGTCCAGGCGATGGCGTTCCTGCGCATGGCCGATGCAGTAGAGACGGGTGAGCGGCGCCGAATCGTTCGCGGCATAGTCTCCGGACCCGACCCACGGCGTTCCATAGACCCTCGTGGCCCTGCCGCGGCGCCGGATGATGACCCGCTCGTCACTGAGGACGAATGCACCCCGATCGGCAAACAATTGTGCGATGGTCGACTTTCCTGCGCCGGACGGCCCGGTGAAGACGAACCCCTGCTCATGAAACGACAACCCCGATGCGTGGAGAAGAATCCCGCCCTCGCGGGCCAGTCGTGAGAGAACACAGAGCTCGACAATGGGATTGAAGACATGCATCGGACACCAGCCCACTTGCCCGTCTTGGAGGTCGGGGAGTATCCAGGCCCGTACGATTCTATAGTCCTCGGAGATCAGGGCCCTGGTCCGTGGCTGGAGCGTGCCGGTGTCGAGGCTTTCAGCGACGAGTCCGGAAGCAGACTCGAAAAGTTTCCAGAGCCCATGGCCGGAGTCGAAAAGCAGGGGGCCGGTCTCGATCTCCGGCAGGGGACAGGTGAGCGAGATGTCTACCTGAATGTCCGGGTCGGTACCTGCCGGCGCGGCGAACAGGTCGAATGGACGCAACGGCCAGGCGAGGCAGGGATAATCCTTCGGCTCGTGCAACCGGACGACAGAGCCACCGATTTGCAGGGCAATATCCATGTTATGGTCTACGATGCGCGAGGACCGGAGTCATGGCACGTTTGTCCCATGTATGTGGTCGGGAGAGATGACCGCTTGCATCCATTGGGATCGGCACTTGGGTAGTTGCTGCAGCCGGTGGGACGACGACAGCCGACGCTTCCGCGCGCAGAGGTGGAAGTCGTCAAGATGCTGCAGGCGGAGAGAATGGCTTGCTCATGGTCAAGAGCGACCTCATAGACCTGTGGTGGACTGTAGGGCTTTTTTTTCGTCATGGTGATGCTCTCCCTCCGACAATCTGGACCCTGTCCCGTGGACCCCCTCCTGGTTCAAGGTCATGCGGTATCTTGCCGTGGACTGTGCAATGGGTGAATCAAGTGCCGGCGCAATGCGCCTTCGGCGCGGACCATTGCCATGTCGCATGCGTACGGGATCGGAGCTTCCGGCTGACCGAATTCCCACCGCGCGTGGGTTGGTTGCTTGTCGCAAAAACCGTGCAGGGTGCAGGAGCGACAGGGGGTGTCGCTCTGGTACTGGGAAGTCTGGACAGCTGTGAAGACCGTCCGAATCGCCTCCTTGAGGGAGGACTCCCTGAGCGACACTCGGGACTCATATTGTAGGGTGCAGGTACCGAGCTCGCCCCAGGCATTGATGTGGATCGTGTCCGTCCCGCATCCGCACCGAAACAAACGATCGTTGTCCGGTTGTGCCAAGACCTGTTCCCTGCTACAGAGGTCGTCTTCTTGCCTCGAGCCGGCCGGCTGCTCCAGGGCCCGCAGGTCTTGAGGATCGATCCGATAGACCAGGGAGGAACAGTCCCCGTTCAGTCGCGGCGAAAGAGCGGTTGTGTAGCCGAATGGTCGGCCGAGGGATTCCGTGAAGCGGCAGAGGTCGCCCACTTCCTCCTTGTTCCAGGACATGAGTTTGGTCTTCAGGGAAAACGGCAGTCCGCTCTCGCGCAGCAGATCAATGCCGCGCATGAAGGCACGGTAGGAGCCTGGGACCTGCGTGAACCAGTCAAAGCGATCTTCGTTCACCGAGTGGCAGGAGATGTCGAGGGACAGCGGCGGGTTGGCCTGAAGTCGCTCGATGACGGCGCGGGTAAAGAGGGTACCGTTGGTATAGAGCTGGAGGACAAAGCCGAGACGGGCGGCTGATTCGTAAATGTCGAAAAAGTCGGGATGCATCAGGATGTCGCCGCCGGTCAGATTCAGCCAGATGATACCGGCATCGCGCATCTCGTCGAGCAGATGATGGGTCTCGGAGAGCGTCAGTTCACGGGGGAGATACTCTTTGCTGTTGTAAGGGTCCGTGTAGCAATGCCGACAGCGCAGGTTGCACCGGTAGGTCAATTCCAATTGGGCCTTGATCACGTTGCCGGATTGAGCCGCACGGACATGCATTCGATGACTGAACTCTGCATATCGGAGGGTGGGGAGTCTCCGCGGTTCACGCATGGTGCACGACTGGGCGAATCAAATCGGTCGTCCTTGCGGCTTTCCATTCACAGGCGAAGGTGGGGAGGACGTTGAAAAATCCTTCCCTGAACGAGCCTCTGCGCAGGTCATAACTCTCGGCGCGATTCCCGGAACAGAGTTGCAGGCGGCCGTAGGCATCGATGTGGAAACGGTGCATGCCGCTCTCGCAAGGCATGGGCGTTGCCGTCTTCTGCCGGCAGGTTTCTTCCCGGAGTTCTGTATCTTCCTGATTCAGCACCGTGACCTCTTGCTCCGACAACGCATACCGGAAGGGTTCGTTGCTTCCATTCAGGTCAGGCCGCAGTTCTTCTCCCAGCTTGAACGGGACTGTGCCGAGTGAGTCCACGTATCGTTTGATCGCCAGGATTTCATGTCGGTTGAGCGTGAGGGCGGTGCTTTTGAGGACCAAGGGGAGGCGCCGGTCGAGCAGGAAGCCGACGGCTTCCAGGCAGCGTCGGTAGGATCCCGTTCCCAGTGTGACTCGCTCAAAGGTCTGTGGCGTGACCCCGTGGAGACTGATTTCAATTCGAAGCGGTCTGAGCCCGGCAAAGTAGTCGGCCTCGGCCTCGTGGATCAAGGTGCCGTTGGTAAACAGGGTTACGAGGAAGCCTTGGCGGATCGCGTGCTCATATAACGTAAAAAAGTCTGGTCGCGCCAAGGGTTCGCCGCCTGTGAGGCAGATTTCGAGCGTGCCGGCCTCGGCCATCTCGTCCATGAGGCGCAGGATTTCGTCGGTCGCGAGCTCATGGCGGACGAAGTCGGGGCGGTTCCGGCAATCGGTGTAGCACATGACGCAGCGCAGATTGCAGCGGCAGGTGATTTCCCATTGGCAGACGAGCGGAAACCGAGCGGGGAGCTGAGACAGTTTAGTCTGCTGGACCATCGGCGACAGACACCTCGTCAATAGCCTGAATCGAGAGCAGGTCGGTCAGCAAGGTCTCAAAGTCCTGGGTCAGTCGTTCCGCGGTCACGTCGTATTCGTCGAGGAACGCCGCGGTGATGTCTTGGAGTGAACGGGCGCCGTCGATGCGCCTCCAGAGAACGGCCCCCGTCTCGTTCAGCACGTAGATGCTGTTGCTGTCGGTCAGACTTCTGCGGATGGGGACGAGAATGCATTCCCCCGCGACCTCGCGTTGCACGTAGTCGGGGTTCTTGGCATACACGGTGGCGGGGCCCATGGAGCGGGAGGATACCAAATCCGTGACAGGCCTTCTACAGGTATTTCTTCCGGTCCGGCGCGAGTGGACTCCGGAGTCGTTCCCAGGTCAGGCAATCACCGCAACGCCCTCCTGCCAGTTCAGCTCGAGGATGGTCGCTCCCGCTTCCGTCAGCTCGGAACGGATCTCCTGTTCGTCGGTAAACAGGTGCATAAAGTGGTCTTGCGAACAGTAATCTCCCGTTTGGTAGTCACGATTGGATCCGGGGAGGCGCAGGAGCCGGCTGGTCCACCTGCGGATCACTTGAAACGTTTTCGTCTCCGGTTCCCGCACGGCGAGAAAGTTGAGCAGGACCTTGCCTCCTTGCTTCAGTGGGGAGCGAAGACTGCGGACCCACGCTTGCCTTCGCTGCCGGCCTGGGATCGAGCTGTACATGACTCCCGACAACAGGAGGTATTCGAGGCGGGAGGGCAGGACGGGAAGGACGAGGAAATCCGCCTCGACGAACGGCACTCGCAGGCCCAGCGCCGCCGCTTGCCGTGAAGCCACGGTCAACCCGTCGCGATTGCTGTCGAGGCCGATCACTTGGTAGCCCTGCTCGGCCAGAGCAATCGACTCGCGGCCGAATCCTGCGCCAAGTACCAGGACCGTACCGATCTTTGCCATGTGACGAGTCAGCACCCGTTCTTCCCACCCCTCCAGACTCCATCTGGAGGCCTCAGGACGAGACTCCGCCACGATGCGTCGGTAGCTCTTCTCGTAATGGGCACGGGTGAGTCGGGTGAGTTCCTCCGGAGACAGCAAGGCAGGGAGGAGGCCGTAGAGAACCATTTGGAGTCTGGACAGAAGATCGGCCGCTCTTGCGACGCAACCTGTGAGGACCGTGACGAAGGACGCCAGCAGCCGCACGAGTCAGGTTCCCGCCTCGGTCAGGTAGGGAGCAAGGAATGTGGCCGCTTCCTGTGCTCCCGTCAGAGGGACGGTCGATTCTGTAGAAAACTGTATGTCTTGAAGATGGTCGAATGTCTTGCGCCAATCCCCGCCTTGAAAATCTGCCAGCGAGAGTTCCGCACCCCTCCCATGGCGGTGCAGGTAATCCACGAGTGTCTGCTCATCCGCGAAATTGTACCGGCGTACGTAGACCACCGCTGTACCCAAGGCCACGGCTTCGACGATGGTGCCGTATCCGGGCTTGGTGAGAATCATATCGACGGAGGCCAGCACCGGTTTGAAGGGCCACCCCAACGTGGTCAGGGAGGTCGTCCGCGTGAGACCCTTCGGCACTGGTCCGTCGACGAGAAAGCGATAGGGGGGCATCGATTCCATCCGTTCGAACGGCAGCTGCCGTAGGGCAATGCCGCCGAAGCCCACGAGAACGATCCGTTCCGAATCCTCCGCGCCGATGGCCTTACGTAGTCCGATGTTGTCCGGCTCCGCCGGTTCCGCAATGGGGCCGATATCGATGACCTTCCGGAACGCCTTCACCGGAAGACCGGGAGCCACACGCAGAAAACAGTCGGCCTTCGCATAGGCGTCGCGAATTTGCTGCAGGATGGAGGCCTGTTCGCTTGCGGCAGGATCGAAGAACGGTTCCAGCACCAGGTCCCAGGACAGGGAGCAGAGTCCGATCGTGGGTATGCCGGTGGAAGCGCCTGCGGCAATGGCCAGGGGCGAAATGTCCGAGAGGACGCAGGCTGGACCGGCGGCCAGGATGAGCGCCGCTTCGGCGTGGATCTTCTGCGCCCAGTCGACATGTAATGAGCGGTGGGCGGCCCAGGTGCCGGGGACGTCGATCTTGAGCGGGCCATCTTGGATGCAGCCGATGTCTTGTTGGGCGGGACTGAGTCGCCAGGGAATCGTGAGCCGAGGTTCGAAGAAGGCGGCGGGAACCGCTGTGCGCAAGGTGGCGGTAAGGTTCGGCACCAGGCGTCCCAATACATTCAGCACCGGTACGACCTGCGCGGCATGGCCGTAGCCGTGACCGGATATGGAACACCAGATCAGCGACATGGCAGGGTGCTGAAACAGACCTCCAACGTCGTTCTCGACTCGGAATCCTCCTCAGCGTACCTCCGAATGTACGCCTGCGGGTCTTCCTCGTCTGCGGCCTCGTTGGATGGTCTTTTTGAGTACCCTGAAAGGCCCCTCGTTAACATTTCCATCCCTGGCTCAACTGTTCGAGACGTCGGATTCCATCGGGGCGATGTTGTACATGAGTTCCAGGTCGAATTCGTCGATCAGTTCGTTCACGGCTTCGCGGCCCATGTCCGACCGCACTTCATTGATGACGAGTTCGATGGCCATGGCGGCATGTTGGCCGTATTGATTGATCGCGGATTCGATCCGTTGTCTGGCTGCATCAAGGTTCATAGGTCCTCCGACCAGGCTTAGCAGGTTGTTGAAAAAGTCCGCCAGCTTCGTTCTCGCGTCGCTCAGAGGCTCAACGTACGGCGAAGAGTACGCTTCGCCCCTTCGTTCGCTGCGGCCTTGCTGGACGGCCTTTTTGAACAGCCTGCGTGGGATTTCGTGGCCGTCCTTGGCTGCCTGCAGCCGCTGGCTTTTCTGGATCCAAAAGGGTTTTTCAACACCCTCCTAGCCGAGCGTACTCAAGAGCTGCTGCATTTCCGGAACGAGATCCACCCCGCCGTTGGATCGGCCGGAGACGGCGGCATCGATACCGGCCTTTAACACCGGCTTGGCCTCTTCCTTCTTACCCAGCGACAGCAAGGCTCGCCCGAGGGCGAGGTGCGACGCGACATGGGTCGGGTCCAGTTGGGTGGCGACGGCGAGGTGTTCGACGGCCTCCTCGACGTTGCCGCCTTCTTGCAATATTTTATTGCCCAGGCCGTAACGGCCCAGGAATCCCTTGGGGTTCTTCTCGACCATTTGGCGAAAGGCGCTGATATCCATAAAGCTCCTTGTGAAGCATGATCGGCTCTCTGAATGAGCGCGGATTCTACCATCACCGCCGTTCGTTCAGCTATGGGCGGCGCGCAGCCTGGCGAGGCGCTCGCGGTCGGCGTTGCTGGGGGGGTTCCCTGTACCGAGTGCCAGGTGATGCAGCCGCTCCACGCAACGGATGGCGGCGACCGTATCATTGCGCTGTTCGTAAAGGTCGGCCAGTTCGCGAAGCACGGCTGCTTCACCGGCCGGATTGCCGAGCTTGATGAAATGTTCCGTCGCGTTGTTGAAGCAACGTTCGGCTTCCACCGACTTGCCGCTGTCAAGAAAGGTTTTTCCCAGTTGGCTGTAGGTACCGGCGAGGCCCTCTTCGTTCCCGACGATACGATGGGAATCCAGCGCCTGTTTGAAGAGGGTGATGGATTCGTCCCAATGGCGTTGCCGGGCTTCTTCCAGGGCCAGGTTGTGGTACAGGATGCCCAAGGCTCGGTGGTCGTTGAGCGGCTTCAGCAGATCCAGCGCTTCGAGGTAATAGGGCCGGGCCTTCTCTGGTCGGTCGGCGCCGACATGGAGGTTGCCGAGGTTGACGAGGGTGTGGGCGATGGCGTGGGGATTCTGCTCGATGCGTTGAATCACCAGCACTTCCTTGTAACAGGCGTCGGCCCTTTCGAAGTCGCCGGACAGGGCATAGGCATTGCCGAGATTGCCGAGACTATTCGACAGTTCCCGATCATCGCCGCTCGTCCGGTCGTCGGCTACCGCCGCTTCCCAGGCAGCCCGCGCCTGACGGAGATCACCACGATGGAGAAAGATGCGCGCGCGGTGTTTGTCGTTGTCGCTCATGAGCCGTCAGCCATCAGTACTCAGCCGTCAACCCCTGCAATTGCACACTCAAAATTCAGAACTCAGAACCTTCCTCCGCCTAGTCTCCCCCCTTGGGAGTGTCCTTTCGAAACTCCACCTGAATCTCGTCTTCTTCTTCCAGACCCAATCCGGTGCGAAATGACCCGTACAGTTCCGTGATCTGGTCGATATCCGCGGTTTCCTTCGCTTCGCGAGAGACGAGATACGTTTCACAGAGTCTTACGCCGGTCTGAAAGTGACGGGCGATCGTTTCTTCCGTCACCTGCTGCCAGGTGATGTAAATGCAGAAGGCCTGGAACGAATGGGCCTCGGGATGGCGGGCAGCCAACGCCAGCAGCTGTTCGTAGGCCTCCCTGGCCCAGGCTCCGGCGTTGGAGGAAAAGGTGTCTTCGAGTTCGACTGCCTCGTTCCAGTCGGGGCCGAGTTCGGCTTCGGATCGGCGGAAGGTCTCTTGCGCGGCCAATGCGGCATCGAATTGCATAGGGTTCCTGCTGGTCTCTCGTCGTTCGTGAAGCCCATCTCGCCGGAAGTTTTAACAGTCAGGCACAATCAGCGTTGGATGAGCGGCTGATCGGTGGTCTGCAGAATACCGGGGGAGGGGAAGGCAGGTCAATGAGGGCGGCTCTTGAGCCGCGAGCAAAGCGGTTGTACAGTGAGCGACGAAAGGCGCATGCTCCATACCACATGACGGAACGAGGTGCTTATGGCCACGGCGTCGGCGATGCTTCCGCTTGGGACTGCCGCCCCCGCATTCACGTTGCACGATGTCGTGACGGGTCAGACCTACTCGCTTGACTCCTTCAGCAACAAGACCGCTCTGTTGGTCATGTTCATCTGCCGGCACTGTCCCTACGTACAGCATGTCGAGGAGGAACTCGCCAGGATCGGTCGGGACTATGCGGAGACAGAGTTGGGTATGGTCGCCATCAGCAGCAACGACCGAACGGCCTATCCCGACGACGCACCGCCTCGACTGAAGGAGATGGCTGAACGCCTCGCATTTCGATTTCCCCTTTGCTTCGACGATACCCAAGAGGTTGCGAAGGCCTACAAGGCCGCCTGCACGCCGGACTTCTATCTGTTCGACCGGGCACGGCAGCTGGTCTATCGCGGGCAGTTGGATGACAGCCGGCCCGGCAACAACAGGCCGGTCACAGGCCGCGATCTTCGTGCCGCCATCGATGCGGTGTTGGCCGGCAAGCCGGTTGCCTCCAACCAAAAGCCCAGCCTCGGCTGCAGCATCAAGTGGAAGCCTGGCAACGCGCCGCTGTATGCACGGTAGAATTCAATCTCCTTGTATATGTCTGCTGAAGAACGCCGTCCACTCTTCTAAGATTCCGAGAGACTCTGCCGTTTCTGCGATCTGGAGCAGATCGTCCGGCAGTGGGCGCCGCACTTTGAGAATCTGTTGCACATCGAGCAGATCTTGAGGCCCTCCGGCATAAAGTTTGAGCAGCACCAGTATCTGCCAGGACACGACAGGGACGGCTCGGTTTATGATCGTCAGGGTCTGAATGTGTCGGAAGATGACTTCTGTGAGGGGTGATGAAAAAATGATCAATTGGAGTGCGACAGCTTCAGACTCGACCTCGATGGACGCATGTATGACGCCTCGCAGAGGATCGTCCGGCCCCCCGGCTTCGTACCGACCGCCAAGGAATGTGGCAAGCGCCTTCGGATCTGAAGACCCCACGGCAACGACAAAATCGATATCGTGAGTGGCACGAGGCACGCCCCACGCCGACACGGCAAAGCCGCCGATCAACGCATAGGCTTGCACCATCCCGTGGACCAGGGCTGATTCAAGACGCGAGAGTATGGTGGTTAACGCTTCTTGGAACACGCGCTATGGAAAGCGGCGGCAGCATCGGACAGGTCGAGTGCGACAAGAAGCCGCTGTTCGGGGGTGAGTCTCCGGGCTTCATCGATCTTGTGTTTCGCGAGTCGGTCTCCCAGTCTGCTCGGGCGGCGAGAACGGCTCAGGTTGGGAGCGGAGGGGTTCGCCTTCATGGCGCTATTGTACAGAGAACGTGCAAGACTGTCACTAGCGGGTTGAACCAGTCGAGGTCGGCAGCCCGATTCTCCTCTTTACGGGCACGAGGCAGGTGCCTGAGACAACCGCTTTTCTGATTCAGTCCGATGACGGTCAAGTCGCCGAGCAGCGCAACGGCTCGGCTGCTTGCGTTCAAGGGACCGCCGGCGTAGAACGAGGTGTGGGCAATGGATGTCCTCCATGCGACTGTACCGGTCAGTTGGGCTCCGTCTGATCGTCCTTGGTCTCCTGCTCATGGCACTCGTGGCCTGCGACGGCACACAAACGGTGTCCCTCACCGCCGAAGACTTCCGCTTCGTGCCGGATCTTGTGCGGGTGAGCGCCTCATCGCCGATCAGCCTCTCCGTCTACAATGCAGGTCGAGAAGTACATGAGTTCGACAGTCCGATACTCCTGTACGCAGCCCAGGTACAACCGCCTGCTGTGATCACGCAATCGACCGGCCCCGGCATCCTCATCCCGCCGGGAAAATCCTTGCAGCTCGTCATGGCCCCTCCGCCGGGAACCTACCTCTACATCTGCCGGCGCAAAGGCCACGCCGACATGACCGGCACGCTGATCGTCGAGTAGGGGGGAGGGACGTCGGAATGGACGGTGTAGCCTCACGTACTTGCGCAATGCCGATCCATGGCGCTCGATTCAGAGAAAGGAGGCCCTTCGCGCGTTTACTTTCCTTCCCCCCGCTCGTTAGACTGGCCACATGAGTTCGGAACTGCCGATCTTTCAGCCGCCTGCTGCTCCCGCCTCGACCGATCCGGTCGAACAGGTGATGCATTATCATGTCCGGACGAAGCACCATTACAATCGCTACGCCCGCTCCCTCGGCTTTCTGGATTGGGTGAATCAACCGGATCCGTTCCGGCGTTTTCACGGGGCGCCGCTGGTGCGACTGCCGCTGTTGAAGCCGGATGAGGAACCGTTGTCGCCTGCCTATGATGCCATTTACCGGCGGGACGCAGTACCCTCACAATCGCTGACCCTCAAGACGCTTTCGCGTTTCTTCGAGTTGGCGCTGGGGCTCTCGGCCTGGAAGAAAGCTGGAGAGTCCGAGTGGGCCCTGCGAAACAATCCTTCGTCCGGCAACCTCCATCCGACGGAGGGCTATGTGCTGCTGCCGCCGATCGATGGCCTCGACCTCGCCACGGGCCTCTATCACTACGCGCCGAAGGAACATGGACTGGAATTACGTGCGGATTTTCCTTCTCGCGACATCGCGCGGCTGCTGGCTGCCTTTCCGCCCGACGCCTTTCTCTTCGGCCTGACCTCCGTGTTCTGGCGTGAAGCCTGGAAGTACGGCGAGCGGGCGTTCCGCTATTGCAATCACGATGTGGGCCACGCGATCGGCTCGACGCGCATCGCTGCTGCGACGCTCGGGTGGAGGATGGTCTTGCTGGACGGGGTCGATCAAAACACCGCGGCGATGCTGTTAGGGACCCACCGCACGGCCGACTTCGGCGAGGCGGAACCGGAGCATCCGGACTGTCTCGCGGTGGTCTGGCCTGTCAAGGACGTGAGGGGGGAAGGGTTAGGGGTGAGGGGTGGGAGGGGAGAGATTCCACTGTTTCTCGATCCAAATGTCGTGAAGGATGTGGCTGTGGGGCCGTGGTATGGAACGGCCAATCGGTTGACGCACGAGCATGTGGTGCATTGGGAGATCATCGACGAGGTCGCCGAAGCTTCCTGGAAAACGGCAGTCCAGAGGCAGACGGTTCGTTTCATAGCTTTGCCGGATCACCCACCCCTTTACGCCCCACCCCTCACTCCTCACGGCGCTCCGGCAGGCCAGATCATCCGCCAGCGTCGCAGCGCGGTCTCCTTCGATGCCCGCACGTCGATCTCGGCGGCAACATTTTTTCACATCCTGCAACGGGTGATGCCGCAGGCCGATCAGCCGCAGTTGGATCGCCCGATACCCTGGGATCTGTTGCCCTGGGAACCGACGATTCACCTGATGTTGTTCGTGCATCGTGTGGAAGGATTGACCGCGGGACTCTATCTCTTGGTGCGTGACCGGGCGAAGCTGCCTTTGCTGCAGCAATCGATGAACCCTGAGTTGGAATGGACTCCCACTCCGGACTGTCCGGACGACCTCCCGCTCTATTGGCTCTTGCAAGGGGATGCGCAGCGCCTGGCGGCACAGGTCAGTTGTCAGCAGGCGATCGCCGGAGACAGTGCCTTTTCGCTCGGCATGGTGGCGGAATTCGAAGGCCGCTTGCGGAAGGGGGGCGCCTGGTGGTATCCACGCCTGTTCTGGGAAGCAGGTCTGGTCGGGCAGGTGTTGTACCTGGAGGCGGAGGCGGCCGGCGTGCGAGGGACCGGCATCGGCTGCTTTTTCGACGATCCGGTACATGAGATCGTGGGCATCAAGGATCTCTCGGTTCAATCGCTGTATCACTTTACGATCGGCGGGCCGGTCGAGGATCAACGGTTGATGACGCTGCCGCCGTATCATCATTTGGCCCATCGTTTGTGAAGCATGAAGTGTCCTGGACGAGATAGGCACGACGAGAGACGAGGGACAAGTCAACCATGTTCAAGATCAAGAAGAAGGTTGAGAAGCCGAAGCCGCCGGTGCTGTACAACGTGATCGAAGACTATTCGGAGTTCGATGCGCCGGGCAACGTGACGGCCTGCGCCATGACCTTGCCGGAAGACGCGGCGGCCCATGCGAAAATTTTGTCCGAGAGTTACGGGGTGCCGCTTGAGCAAATGACGTGCTTGCTCACGGAGGGCGGCGTGTATGTCTATCCTCAGGAAGGCGGCTTGCTCACGCGGGGGCTCTTTGCCTGCCGGATCGATCCCGACGGAACGACGCCGAAACAGACCTGGGTGCTGGACCTGGTGCAGTTCGCCGAGGCGGAGCAATGGGCAAGGGGGCGCGGTGTTTCGCTGGCGGAAGCCGCGTGGGAGGTCTTCCATCGGACATTGCCGGATGAACTCAAGACGAAGCTGGAGCAAAAGAACCTAGGCCTCGACTATCGGACGTTGGATCGCGCAGTGGCGAAGGGCGGCGACATCAAGTACATCGATTTTCGGAAGGACTGGTCGCCTCACTTCAAGCGGCTCTGCATCATGCCGGACGGGCGGCTGGTCGAGACCGGCGGGTTGGACGAGTTCGCGCAGTTGCACCAGATCACGGTGCCGCAGGCGAAGAAGCTGGTCGAGGAAGGCGGGACGATGGACGTGGCTGGCGGAGAGGTGCTGGCCTGTCAGATCGTCAATGGCCAGCCGGCGGTCGCGCGGTTCAGCGCCAAGAACTATGCGAAGGCCAAGGAATTGGCGGCAGAAAAAAAGCTCCACCTCATGGACGCCTTGAGCGAGGTGGCCTATAACGATGCGGGGATGATGCGGAGCTTGCAACGGAAAGAACTGGGGGGCCGGATCTAGCCTGCTTTGTGTTTACGGTCGGAGGGCGCGAGTGGAAAAGCGGGACATCCTGCTCTGTGGCGTGTGCCTGATCCTCGCCGGCTGTTCAGGCCCCAAGCCGATTCTCTATCCCAACGACCACTATCGACAGGTCGGTGCGGAGGCGGCCGAATCCGACATCAAAGCCTGCATGGTCTTGGCGGAAGAAGCCGGAGCCTCTCCCAGCCAGGGGAAGACGGCTCAGGCTGCGACCGGCACGGTGGTAGGCGGAGCGATCGGCTCGGCGGCAGGAGCGGTGGGCGGGGCGATCCTCGGCCATCCGGGACGCGGAGCCATGGTCGGCGCCGCCGGCGGCGCGACGGCCGGATTCCTTCGCAGCCTGTTCAGGAAATCGCCGCCCAGCGGGGCCTATACGAATTACGTGGATCGCTGTCTGCGCGAACGTGGGTATGATCCGACGGGATGGCAGTAGGGCCGACTCGCGTCCTGCGGACGAGGCTTACCTGCTCCACCATTTCCTCCGAATGAACACTCCCCCCCAGGTTCCGGTCATATTGCAGACAACGTCCGACAGGGCGGCGCGACGGTTGTGTGAATAGAGTTGATAGAGTTCGACGCTACAAGAGAGCAGCAACCCGAGCAGTAGGACCTTCACCACCGACGTTCTGGTGACCGTCGCACTCCGTTGGAGATAGAGGAGCGCAAAGGGAACGTAGAGCAGGATGTTGACGGCCAGGTCGAGCCAGAATTCGAACGTGCGTAGTTCTTCGGCGGGAGGAATCCACTTCACGAATGCCCAATGGGAATGCGCGACGAAGTCGGTGTGGTAGAGACCTGAGGCCAGGATCAGGCAGATGTAGAGAATCCACAGGAGCAACCACATTGTCGAAGGGGTCGAGCGTGAACGAGTATGAACGTCTCAGCTGTGCGTGATCGTCGTGCAGGCTGATTCTAGGAGAACCTGCTGCAGGGTTTCCAGCAATATCTGTTTGTCGAACGGTTTTTGCAGATAGGCTGCAGCTCCCTTGGCTCTGGCCTTGGCTTCCAGACCGGACGTGGTTTGACCGGTTGCGACGATGATCGGAATCTGGCGTGTGTGGGTGTTCGCCCGCAGGCGATCGAGCAACATGAGGCCGTCGCCTCCAGGCAGGCCGATGTCCAGGAGAATCAGGCGGGGCTTCTCACGCAGGGCGATTCCGGTGGCTTGAATGGTATCCGCGGCGCAGAGGCAGGACAGGTTGCTGCCGTGGAGATAGGTCTTGATCAGGACCTGAAAGTCCGGGCTATCGTCGATGATGAGGAGACTGGTACGGTCCGCCGGTCCCGGCATGTCCGGACATCCTCTCGAAATGCATGTCTACATGCCTTGATCGGCCGATCCTGCTTTTTTCTGAAGGGGCGCTGCAGACAGGCGGGGGAGGGGAATCGGTGCCGGAGGTGTGCGCACTACCGGTGGGAGAGTTCAGCCTCCACGGCCGTCAGCATTTCTTTGAGATCGAAGGGCTTCTCAAATGTCCGGTGGGCGCCGAAGAGCTTGGCGATCTCCAAAAAGTTTCGATCCCCTTGCGCGCCGGTCATGGCGATGATCTTGGTGTCGAGATATTCGCGGGTCAGCTGCAGCGTGGCTTCCAGCCCATCGACTTCCGGCATGAGCAGATCCATGATGACCAGATCGGCCTTGTTTTTTTGATAGAGACTCAAGGCTTGGCGGCCGTCCTGCGCCTCAACGACCTTGTGGCCGGCCTTCTCCAAGACCTCGCGCAGGAGGCTGCGGATGGATGCTTCGTCATCGATCACCATGATGGTCGCCATAACGACTCCTCGGGAAGTTTCGCCTGGTTCTCGTCGGATTGATTGAATGGTGCGCAGTGGTCGGGCTCGACGGTAGGCAGCTCGACTCGTAGGGGAAGCTTACCGCCGAGGCGAACGTCTGTCCAGGAAAGAGTCGAAAGCGACGGCGTCGGTCACCCGTATCATGTGGCGCCCGGTTGTCGAAACCTTCGATACAGGGCGGGGATGACGAACAGGGTAAGGGCGGTCGAGGTGATGAGTCCTCCGATCACGACCGTGGCCAGGGGGCGTTGGACCTCCGCCCCCATACTGGTCGCCAGTGCCATGGGGAGAAAGCCCAGGCTTGCCACCAACGCCGTCATGAGCACCGGCCGCAGCCGATCCATCGCGCCCTGCACGACCGCCTGGTCGATCGGAACCCCCTCTGTTTCCAGCCGGCGGATATGGCTGACCAACACGACCGCATTGAGCACCGCGATTCCCAGGAGGGCGATGCAGCCGATGACGGCGGAGATACTGAGGGGCAGGCTCCGCAGCCAGAGGGCCAGAATCCCGCCGGAGAGGGCGAGCGGCACGTTGAGGAAAATCAGTAGGGCTGGCCGCATGTTGCCGAAGATCACCGACAACAGGCCGAGAATCAACAGGAGGGTCACGGGCACGATCAGGGCCAGCCGTCCGGCTGCCTCCTGCAGATGTTCGAACTGTCCTCCCCAGGTCAGTTCATAACCGGCGGGAAGCGTCACCGCCTTGGACACGGCGCGCTGGGCCTCCGCCACGAAGCCGCCCAAATCCCGCCCCCTGATGTTGCACTCCACTACGATCCGCCGTTGCACATGCTCGCGGCTGACCTGCGCCGGTCCCGAGTCGATCCGAACGGCGGCCACGCGCGACAACGGAACGAGTTCTCCATGCATGGTGGGAATCAGCAACTTGCCCAATGTGCCGGGATCGTGCGACGCGCGCTCAGCCAACCGCACGACCAGTTCGAACCGGCGGGGCCCCTGGACGACCGTTCCGACGACCGTGCCAGCCCGCGTCGTCTGGACGAGCGCGAGCACCTCCTCTGCCGTGAGGCCGTAGCGGGCGATCTCCGCACGATCGACGATGACGCGCAACAGCGGCAACCCTGCCACCTGTTCGACCTTCACGTCCGCCGCTCCCGGTACGGTCTGGAGCGCCCGCGCCGCCCGTTCAGCCTGCTGCTTGAGGATGTCCAGGTCAGGGCCGAAAATTTTGATGGCCAGGTCCGATCGCACGCCCGCAATCAGTTCATTGAAGCGCATCTCGATGGGTTGGGTGAAGCCGAGGTTCACACCGGGCACTTGCTCCATGATGGTCTTCTTCATCGCCTCGATCAGTCCGTCGCGTGTCCCCGCGGTGGTCCATTCCCGTTGCGGCTTGAGGATGACGAACACATCGGACATCTCGACCCCCATGACATCCGTGGCGACCTCCGGGCTGCCGGTTCTGGTGACGACTTGAGTGACTTCGGGAAAGCGACGCAGCACGCGTTCGATGTCGAGTGCGGTGGAGATGGACTCGCTCAGCGAAATGCTGGGCAATCGCCAGACTTGCACCGCGAGGTCCCCTTCCTCCAATCGAGGCACGAACTCGATGCCCAGCCTTGCGCCCAGGCCGAGACTCACGATGAAGAGTCCCACCGCCGCCGTGACCGGCCAGACCGGCCGTGCCATCGACCATGCGAGCCAGGGTGCATAGAGGCTCCGCATCGTACGGACCACGCGCGTCTCTTCCTGACCAGGTGTGGCCCGTGCAAACCAGAATGACAGCAGCGGGGTGACCGTGACGGCGAGGAGCAGCGAGCCGGCCAGGGCCATGATGACCGTCAAGGCCATCGGGCGGAACATCTTGCCCTCGATGCCGGTCAGCGCCAGGATCGGCACGTAGACCAGGATGATGATGCTCACGGCCAGGGTCATGGGGCGCAACACCTCGCGTCCGGCAGTCAGCACCTCCGCCGCCCGCTCCTCCTTGCTGCACAGGCTTTTCTGCGCTAAGCGGCGGAGGATGTTATCGACCATCACCACGGAGCCGTCCACCAGCAGGCCGAAGTCGATGGCTCCCAGACTCATGAGGTTGCCGGAGAGCCCGGCCTGCATCATGCCGGTGAAGGCGATCAACATCGCGAGGGGAATTGCCGAGGCCACGATGAGGCCCGCCCGCAGATCGCCGAGAAAGAGGAACAGCACGGCCACGACGAGGAGGCCGCCCTCGAGGAGGTTGTTGCGCACCGTCGCGATGACCTTGGAGACGAAGATCGTGCGGTCGTAGTAGGGTTCGATCGTGACGCCGGCGGGCAGGGTCGCCTGGATCTCCCGCACGCGCGCCTTGACGCTGGTCACCACCTGCTGCGCGTTTTCACCGGCGAGCATCTGCACCATGCCGATCACGGTTTCGCCCTCACCCATGGCCGTCGCGGCTCCGATCCTGAGCGCCGAGCCTTCTTTCACCTCCGCGACATCCGCAATATAAATCGGGACTCCGCCCGGTCCGTGCGCAACCACGATGCGGGCCAGGTCGTTCACCTGCGTGGCGAGGGCTTCGCCGCGAATCAACAGTTGCTCGCGCTGGTGTTCGATGTAGCCGCCTCCCGCGACGGCGTTGTTGCGCCTGAGCGCGTCGAAGATCTGCGCGAGGGACAGTTTGAAGGCGAGCAGCTTGGAGGGATCCACCACGACGTGGAACTGTTGCGGTTCGCCGCCCCAGATGTTGACCTCGACCACGCCGGGCACCGCGCGCAGTTTCATCCCGATGTCCCATTCGAGGAGGGTTCTCAGGGCCATGGGGCCGTAGCCCGGTCCCTTGACGGTGAATTGGTACACCTCTCCCAGCCCGGTGGTCAGCGGGCCCATGACCGGATGGCCGTATTCGGCGGGGATCCGTTCCTCGGCGCGCGCCAACCGTTCCGCGACGAATTGTCTGGCCCGGTAGATGTCCGTCCGGTCGTCGAAGATGGCGGTGACGACGGACAGTCCGTAACGTGAGACGGAACGAAGTTCGCGCAGCGCCGGCAATCCGTTCAGGGACGCTTCGATGGGGAAGGTCACGAACTGCTCGACCTCGACCGGCCCCAACGCCGGAGCGCGCGTGAGGACTTGGACCTGGACCGGTGTCAGGTCTGGAACTGCATCGATGGTGAGGTGGGCGAATGACCAGAGGCCCGAAGCCATCACCACCATGATCGCGACCAGGGTGAAAAATCGATAGCGGAGTGAGAAGGTCAGGAGGCGCTCCATGCAATCCTCACTCGCCCGATCCGATATGTTCTTTCAGCAGCACATTCTTCAGATCGAAGACGCCTTCCACCACCACCGGGTCTCCTTCCTTCACCCCGTTCTTGATTTCGACTAAACCGCCTCCCTCCCTGCCGCTCTCGACCGGCTGGAAGAAATACCCGGTTTCGCGCTGAAGGAAGAGCCCGCGGACCTTGTCCACCGTGGTGAGAGCAGACAGCGGGACCGTGACGGCCGGTGGACCGGCCCATGTGAGCGCCACCTCCACATATTCCCGCGGTTTGAGATGTCCGTGGAGATTCGCCACCTCGAAGCGCACCCTGATCGTGCGCGTGGCCTCGTCCGCCACCGGCGCAATGTAGGTGAGCGGCGCCGTGATCGGGTCGCCGCCCTTGGGCGTGATCGTGCCGGCATCTCCTTCCTTGAACCTTCGCGCCTGCTCGATGGGCAGGTTGGCGAAGACCCACACGCGGCCTGTATCGACGACTTCGAAGAGTTCGTCGCCTGGCTTCACGCCCTGTCCACGCACCGCGTTCTGCATCACGACGGTTCCGGAGATCGGGGCTGTCAGGGTATAGCGATGGGCCTGCTCGTGGCGCCCCTGTTCGAGTTCCAGCAGTTCGGTCGTCGAGAGCCCCATGTTCAGGAGTTTCTCGCGGATGTGTTGGTAGCGCGCCTGTGTTTCGAGGTAGCGGCCTTTGTCTTCGATCAGCTTGCGTTCCGTGACGATGTCGTCCGCGCGAAGTTTTTCCGTCCGGCGGAAACTGTTTTCCGCCACATCGGCCTGCGCCTTGCCGACGAGATATTCTTCGATCAACTGATCGAGCTGCAGGCTGCCGATGGCGACGAGCGGTTGCCCTTTCTTGACCCGATCCCCCAGCTGCACATGGATCTGTTCGACCTGTCCCTCGATGCGCGAGGTGATCTTGGCGACCTGCTTGAGGTCGAGCGCGACCTCGCCGGGAGCCGTGACCGTTTCCGGAACCGCGCGCAGGGAAGCAGGTTGGACGCGCACCCGGTCCCGGACGGCCGGGGGCGGCTGGATCGAATGGGGATCGGGTGTGTGCGCGGTCGTCTCCGCAGTGGAGCGAGGTTTGGGCGGATCCGTCCCTTGCTGGTTGCAGCTCAGGAGCAGCCATATGGCAGCCGCGGCCATTCCTGCCGTGGTGAGTCGTCCGCTCATCGGCACCGTCCTGTCTTTCGACCGGCCTTCGGTTGCAACCGCTGTGTCACAGCGATCCCCCGAGCGATCGCTCCAATCGGGCCAGCGCGATGGACAGATCGGCGCGCACCTGGGCATATTCCAACAGGGTCTGCCGGTAAACGCGCTGCGCATCCAGCACATCCAACAGACTCGCCGCGCCGTGCCGAAAGCTGGTGCGCGCCAGGGTCAAGGTCTGTTCAGCCTGTTTCAACAGCCCCGTCTCGAAAACCCGGAGTTGGTCCTGCGCCGTGCGGACTTCCTGCGCATGTTGGATCAGCGCCTGTTCCAATTCATTCTGAACGCGCAGGCGCTCGGCATCGGCGCGATGTTTGGCGCCCAGCGCCGTCTGGATTTCTCCCTGCCGGCGATACCAGAGGGGCAGCGGCACCGAGAGTCCGGCGGTCAGAGATTCATCACCGGCCTCTCGATGGTAACTGCCCACCACCGTGACATTCGGAATGCGCGATTCCCGTTCGAGGCGCAGGGTATGGTGCGCCTGCTCCGCCAGCTTGGTCAGGCGTCGCAGGGTGGGATGTTGTTCAATGGCTTGGGTCGCCAGGGCTTCCGGATCGACAGGTTGCGGCGGAACTTGGAATTCACCCTGGATGGAGAATTGCTTGCCGAGCGATCCGGCGGTAAGGGTATTCAATCGGGCCTTGGCGACCAGTAAGGCGTTCTGCGCGCGGGCGACTTCCTTCTGGGCCTTCTGCACCTCGACGCCCGCTTTCAAACTGTCGAACGACGTGGCTTCGCCTGCCGCCACCCGCGCCTTCACGGTCCGTAGGACTTCCTCCACGGTGGTGACGTTCTGGGCGGCGAGTTCTGCATCCCGCTGGGCGAACAGCAACGAATAGAATGCCACCTTGACGTCGGCCGACAACGACAGACGGGTCTCTTCCAGCGCCGCGCTCGCTCCCGCCGCTCCCGCATCAGCGGCCTCCTGCCGGGCCTGCCGCTTTCCAAGCCATTCGAACGGTTGCTCAATGATGACGGTCCGCTCGGTGACCCGCACGCCGGTGCTCGGGTCGCGAATGGCTCCCCGGCCGGCGCTGCCGGAGACCGAGGGGTTCGGATAGGCGCCCGCTGCGATCTGTTGACCGTGGCTTTGTTTCACCAGCCCCTCGGCTCCCGCCAGGGTCGGGTTGTGTTGCATCGCAAGCGCGAGAATTTCCGGCAACGAGTAGGCGGCGGAGCGCGGCTCATCGGCCCATGCCACGGTAGCGCCTTGGTCATGGCCGACGGCAAGGCCCGCCATCAGAACAACGATGAACATGCGAGAAATCATGGGGAGTCTCCTCCGTTTCGCAAGCGCCTCGGCGCCACGCGGGACGCGCGCCTCTGCGTCGAAGTTCCTGCGATCACGTTGTGATGTGGGAGAGAAAACGGTTGCTAACCGAGGAACGTAGAGGGCGGTGCACGCGCCGGGATTTCGCGCAGGAGGAATGTGGAAGAAAACGCGGATGCGCCGTCCTGTTCCGGTTGATCCCGGCGTTCAAGGACGGGCATGACGGTCGGGGCCACGGACAGGATGTATGTCGGAAATGGCTTGAGGAGCTTGCGGCCGGTCAAATCACTCAGCAGTGAAAATGCCAATTCGGGATGCCCTTCCCAGGCATGGGAGATTTCTGCAACCAGGGGGAGGGCGGAGCCTGCGGTAGTTGGGGTATCGGCGCCATGTTCATGGGGGGCGAACTCACCGTCGAGATCTCCTGAAAAGACCGTGTGGAAAGTCCCGCCGTGGATGTGACCGACTTCTCCATGGTGCTGTTCCGTTTCCGGGTGCACATGGAACAGAGGCACTGCGAGCAGCCAGGCAATGACCCAGACATACAGCATGCTCTGCGGCCGAAATGCCCGGTATCGACTGCGCTCCATGCGGGAAGATCCTTTCGAGGAGACGCTACCACAGGGAGTTGAACACATCAAGCAGCCGCCTTGTTACCGCAAACCATCCGTTTGTGTTTTGGGGTTGAGGTGCTTCGCGACGCACGGGTGATAAGGATGAAGCAGCGAAAGCGGTGTGGTGCGCCCGACAGGACTTGAACCTGTAACCCCCAGATCCGTAGTCTGGGATCACTGCCTGAAATATCAATGAGTTGCGGAACTCGCTGTGCAATTTTAGTGACTGCAAACGGGCATGCCCTATCTCGTGCCCCCTACAGTGCGAGATCCGCGACGCCTCTGCGCCAGCCATCGTGGCTGGAGATGATGATAGAAATGCGTGGAAATACCTGCCGCATTCTTTTCTCCCCGCGATCTGTCCTCTATAACGCTGTCGATTCTGCGCGAGTATGATTCGGTTCCCGCAGGGCTGAGACAATCGGTCTTACAGAAATGTCCCTCCTGAAATATTTTTTTGCCACCCGCTGGTTTAGCGTCTCGGGCTGAGTAAAAATGTGATCGGATTGTGACCTTGGATGTCACGCGGCCATGGTAGCCTCACGCAAGCCATGACGCTTGCCGGTATCGAGCCCGGTGAGCAGGCCGACGAGGAGGATGCCATGCCGATCCCGAAATTGGTTTCAGGCGACAGCAGTCCCTTCAGCAATCGATCGGCCACCAATCCCTTCGCTGGTGACGCGCCGAGGCCGTATGACCGGCAGCGGACCTCTCGCGGCACCGTCAATACCAATCCCTACGACTCCGATTCTATCGGCACCCAGTTCGGCCGCTACGGCTCGCCTCGCTCTTTTCGCCGGACTCGATCAACAATCCCTTCGGTGCCGGGAACCCGTTCCGCTATGACTCACCGACCAATCCTTATGGACAGAGATAAAGGAGTGAGGGGAGGTGAGGAGAGTTCTCGAGTTTTGATTCTGCATGGCCGCTGTTGGATTACGGGCGACAAACGACGCTTCACGAACGACGGATGCGAGTGCGATGAGTTGGAACGAAGAGGCCAGAATCAGGTGCCGGTTTCGGTTTAAGTGTCCGCAGACCTGAGATCGTTTGCAGGCGACCGATGTGGAGGCAGTTCGGCACTGGATCAGCGGCGCCGTTTGTGCCGCTCGATGGTGGAAGTGGAAACAGAAATAGGAGATGATGAGCGTGTCCTTCAATGCGCATTCGGAGAATGGGTTGGGACTCAAGCACGATCTGGTGACCCACCTCGAGCGTGTCGCCGAGCTGGCATCGAAATTCGCAGGCAAGTTCGGGGCGGCGGAATTTGGCTACTGGGCAGGACTCTGGCACGACCTTGGAAAGTTCCATCCCGATTTCCAAACCTATATTGCATCTCCTGAATCCCGTCGTGGTCCTGATCATTCCAGTGCCGGAGCTGTCCATGCAGTAGATGGATTCGACCTGCTCGCATTTCTCGTGGCAGGGCATCATTCTGGTTTGCCGAATAAGACCGATCTAAAGCTCCGCCTAGAAAAGAAAGCAAACGCGCAGGAAGTTGCCGAGGCTTTAGAGTTGGCACGGAGCGCTTTGGTCCGCGTCAGTCCCGACCATCCCCTGCACGATAGTCTTCCAGGCTTCCTGAAAAAAGCTCCAGCCACACGATCTGATGGCGAGAATCTTTTCAGGCAAACCGAGTTATTTCTCCGCATGGTCTTTAGTTCACTTGTTGATGCGGATTTCATGGACACCGAGGCACATTTCGATCCAGAACGTTCCTCTAAGCGTACCGGAGCCCCTGGCCTAGATGAACTGTGGAAGCAGTTTGAATCCGACCAAGCCAAGCTTACCGGTCAGAAGGGAGATTCGCTCAATCAGATTCGTCATGCGATCTACCAATCCTGTTTAGATGCTGGTGCATCAGATCCTGGAATATTTACTCTCACAGTGCCAACGGGGGGCGGGAAAACCAGGTCGGCCATGGCGTTTGGGCTTCAACATGCCCTCCGCCACGGTCTGGAGCGGGTGATTGTTGCGATTCCGTACACCAGCATCATTGAGCAGACAGCTAAGGTTTATCGTGAAATTTTTGGTGAGGATTGGGTCCTCGAACACCACAGTGCGGTCGGGTTCGGAGTGGAGCCCTGTGATCCTGTGTCTCGGCAAGAGGTATGGGCTCGGCTGGCCAGTGAGAATTGGGATGCTCCTATCGTGGTGACGACCACGGTCCAACTGTTCGAGAGCCTCTTTGCCAACCGGACGCAGCCTTGCCGGAAACTGCACAATATCGTAAGGAGCGTGTTGATCCTAGATGAAGTCCAAACCTTACCCATTCACCTCCTTGATCCGATTCTGGAGGTGCTCCAAGAGCTTGCCGATCACTATCGAGTGACTGTCGTGCTCTGCACAGCCACACAACCGGCCTTGACCGATGGTCAATATCTTAGAGGGCTCAGGAATGTTCGCGAGATTATTCCGACCCCATCACGCTACTTCTCTGCGCTCAAGCGTGTTCGCTATGACTATCCAACGGCCGGTGAACGATGGAGTTGGAGTCGAGCAGCCGAGGAGATGGGAGGGAATACACAAGTACTCGCGGTGTTGAATACCAAGAAGGATGCCTTCGCCTTGCTCGATGCTCTGAATGATCGGACGGCTCTGTGTCTTTCGACGCAGATGTGCGGGGCTCATAGAATGGCAACGCTCACAGAAGTGCGCCGGCGGCTTGCCGAGGGTGAGCCATGTCGATTAGTGACAACACAGGTTGTCGAGGCTGGAGTGGACCTCGACTTTCCGTTGGTACTTCGGGCGATCGGACCGCTTGATCGGATCGTACAAGCTGCTGGTCGATGCAACCGTGAGGGCCGCCTGCAACAAGGCCGAGTTGTGATCTTCGATCCCGATGAAGGAAGCAGTCCTCCCGGCCTTTACCAAACCGGCCTCGGCACCGCTATCAGCCTTCTGGCAAACCAGTGCGATCTTCACGAGCCAGAAACCTATCGGAAGTATTTTCAGCTTCTGTTTCAAGCTGCCGACCTGGACTCCAAAGGAATTCAGTCTTCTCGGACATTGCTTGATTATCCAACGGTCGCGAAGAAATTCCGAATGATCGACGATGACTCAGCGCCAGCGGTCGTTTCCTGGCCAGGGTCTCGCGATGAAATCAATCGTCTTCTTGGGTTGATCAAAAGTGGTGGAGAGGCCCCGCGTTGGGCGTTTCGTCGCTTGCAACCGTACATGATCAGCATTCGTTCTCGACTCATTCCAAGTTACCAGCAACGCGGGCTTCTTGAAGAAGTCGCTCCTGGTCTCTGGGAATGGCTCGGAGGCTATGACCAGGTCCGAGGGCTTGTTGAGAGTGGACGTGATCCAGAAAGTTTGGTGATCTAGGTAGTTCAATCGAGAAAGGAGGGAGCATGGCAAACGGTCTGCCACTGGAAGTCAAAGTGTGGGGAGACTTCGCCTGCTTTACCAGGCCGGAGATGAAGGCCGAGCGTGTGAGCTATCCGGTCATGACACCGTCGGCAGCCCGAGGTGTGTTGGAAGCGATCTTCTGGAAACCAGAATTTGCCTGGCACGTGCGAGAAATCTGGGTCCTCAATCCCATTCGGCATTACTCGATTGTGCGAAATGAGGTAAATAGCAAGGCCGTCGTTTCCACGGCACACGGATGGGCAGAGAACGGCGGTGGGTACTTCGCGGAGGAAGACCGGGCCCAGCGGCATACTTTAGCGCTCCGCGATGTGGCGTATCTGATCAAGGCCGATATCGTTCTGTCGGCTCATGCCACCGAAGACGTGGCGAAATACCGGGACCAGTTTCGTCGGCGTGTGAACCGCGGCCAGTGTTACCACCGACCGTATTTAGGATGTCGCGAATTCGCAGCGGAGTTTGGCCAACCGGATGGAAGCGAGCAGGCCATCGTGCTAGACGACGATCTTGGACGCATCTTATTTGATCTGAACTATGCGTCGGATCGATCAGGACGAGGAGTACCCGTGTTTTTCTCGGCACATCTACAAGCTGGCGTTCTGAAGGTGCCTCCTCAGCTCTACCTGAGGGAGGCTTAACATGCTACTGGAGAAACTTCGCGAATACTCTGGACGGTTGGATCTTGATCCACCGATGTACCTGAAGACACCCATCAAGTGGCTGATTGACCTGGATGGGAGAGGCCGCTTTATCAACTTCGTGCCGACGACTCAGGAGGCAGGGAGCAAGAAAGATCGAGGAAAGGAATTCTCCGCGCCGCATATTGGACGTGCGTCTGGAGTGCGGGCAAAGTTGTTGGCCGATAACGGTGAATATGTTTTAGGACTGGCGCGCGACAAGAGCAAGCAAATACGTGCGGATGAATGTCATCGGGCGTTTGTCGAGCAAGTGAGGACGTGCGCGGACACCACTGGAGAGCAGTCGGTCCGTGCCGTTTTAGGATTTCTCGAACATCTTGATGTGGCTGAACTGTCATTTCCGAAGGATTGGGACCCGGCACACACCATGACATTTCGAGTGCAAGGACTTTTGCCGATCAATCTTCGGTCAGTTCAAGAGTACTGGTGTGCTGTAGCTGCCGGGGATGAAGAGGCAAACTCGAAGTCTGCCGACATGCCGATGTCGTGTTTGATCTGTGGGCAGCTTCGTCCACCTGTGAAGCGTCATCAATTCAAGATCAAGCGGATCCCGGGAGGACAGACATCGGGCATGGCGATGATTTCCGCCAATGTCCCAGCGTTTGAGTCCTATGGTTTGGAAGCATCGCTGATTGCTCCGACTTGTCAGCAGTGCGGTGAACAATTCACCAAAGCAGCCAACACGTTGATTGAAGGTGAAGACACCCATGTTACCGTCGGTCCATTGGTTTATATTTTCTGGACCAAAGGTGAACAACCCTTTTCGGTTGCCACACTTCTTGGCCGGCCCGAACCCTCAGATGTGCGTGCTTTGATTGAATCAGCCTTTAGGGGTACGACTGCCGCCACCAAACTCGATGGTCGTCCATTCTATGCAACTGCATTTTCAGCCAGCGGAGGCCGGGTTGTCGTGCGAGATTGGCTCGACACAACGATTGGGGAAGTTCGTCGAAATCTTGCACGGTATTTTGTTCTTCAACGCTTGATCGAATGGGACGGAGCTGAAGGCCGGCCATACGGCTTGTTCGCACTTGGAGCTTCGACGGTCCATGACGTAAACCGTGAACTCTCCCCGCAGGTTCCCAAAGCGCTACTCCATATGGCGCTCAAGGGAGGGCCGCTTCCCATGTGGTTGCTTTTCCAAGCGGTGAAGCGGAACCGCGCCGAACAGGGAATCACACGACCGCGGGCAGTGCTCATCAAGATGGCTCTCTTTTCTCAAAGACCGAATATAGGGGAGGACAGCATGATTAACCTGAATATGAGCGATCAAGATCAGGCCTACCTGTGCGGTCGCCTGTTGGCGGTGCTAGAGGCCATTCAGCGCGAAGCGATTCCCGGAGCTAAGGCTACAATCACCGACCGATTTTTCGGTACTGCTTCGTCAGCACCGGCTTCTGTCTTTGGCCGATTGATCAGGGGAGCTCAGCCACATTTAGCAAGGTTACGGAAGGACAGAAGAGGTGCATATGAAGCACTAGAAAAGCGTTTAGAAGAGGTTCAGCAGAACCTTGCCACCTTTCCGAAAACATTGACGCTCCAGGAACAAGGATTATTCGGACTCGGGTACTACCACCAACGTGCGGCAGATCGTGCTGCGGCCATTGCGCACAAACAAGCTCGCAATCAACAAGCCGACTGATGCCAAAGTAATCACCGAAAGGAGAGGACTTTATCATGAAGAACGAAGTGTATGCCGATCCTGGCAGACGCCATGATTTTGCACTGTTGTTCGATGTCAGCGATGGAAATCCCAACGGCGATCCAGATGCGGGAAACCTTCCACGAGTTGATCCGGAGACAATGCAAGGCTTGGTCACAGATGTCTGCCTTAAGAGAAAGGTGCGCAACTGGGTGGATGTTACGTGCGGGGACAAACCCAACCACAAGATCTATGTACAGAACAAAGGGATCGCTCTCAATGATCTTCATCAACGCGCCTATGATGTGCTCAAAATGAAGTCAACTGGAAGCAAGCAGAAGCGCGAGGATGTAAATAAAGCAAGGCAGTGGATGTGCCAGAACTTTTACGATATTCGCACTTTTGGAGCTGTGATGACGACCGAGAAAAATTGTGGGCAGGTCAGAGGGCCGGTGCAAATCACGTTTGCTCGATCCATTGATCCTGTCGTGCCACTAGACCTCTCAATCACACGAATCGCTGTCACTAAATCGCAGGATGCTGAAGTGGTAGAAGGCGAGGATGGTGGGAGCGAAGGTGGAAAAACGACGGAGATGGGGCGCAAGGCGCTCGTGCCGTACGGACTATACCGAGGATTTGGCTTCGTCAATCCACACTTTGCGAAAGATACCGGACTGACCGCCGATGATCTCACGCTCTTTTGGCAAGCCCTGCAGAACATGTGGGACTTGGATCGGTCAGCGAGTCGAGGACTCATGACTCTCCGTGGACTCTATGTATTCAGCCATGACGATGGTGTGGGTAATTCTCCAGCACACATGTTGTTCGAACGGGTTCATGTGAGTCGCAAGAACGGGGTGGAGGCTCCGAGGACGTTCGCTGACTATACGGTCACGGTGGACGACAAGAATCTGCCAGAAAAAGTGACGCTGACGCGTTTGGTTGGATAAGGAGATCAGTCGGTGTCGAGTAGGGAGTGGGACGAGTGTGAGTTGGTGATGATCTCCGCCCTGGAGCATTGGAGCTACTGCCCACGCCAGTGTGTGCTGATTCATATCGAACAAACCTTCGATGAGAATCTCTACACCTTGAGGGGCCAAGCGGTGCACAAGCGGGTGGACGAGCCGGAGTCGGAAATCGTGGATGGCGTACGCGTCGAGCGGGCGGTGCCGCTTTGGTCAAAACGGCTTGGCCTGATTGGCAGAGCAGACGTGGTGGAGTTTCATGGTGAGATTCCATACCCGGTGGAGTACAAACACGGTCCTCGTCGAGAGAAAGAACACGACGATCTTCAACTCTGTGCCCAGGCGATCTGCTTGGAGGAGATGACCGAGAAGCCGGTCCCGCGCGGCGCGATTTATCACCACAGTTCCCGGCGGCGGAGAGAAGTAGTTTTTACGCCCGCATTGCGCGATCGAGTGGCCGATGTCGTGACACAGGTTCGCGCGATGTTAGTGGCCAAGACGCTTCCGCCACCTGTGAACGATTCCCGATGCCGGCACTGTTCATTGACTGAGGCCTGTATGCCGTCGATCATCGGCGAGCAGCAGCGAGCCGCAGAGTTGGTCCGTACGCTGTTTGTCATACCGGAACCGAGCTGATCCGCCGATGCACCAATTGCTGAACACACTCTATCTCACGACCGAAGGGGCCTATCTCCGTCTCGATCACGACACGCTCCGGGTCGAGGTCGAGCGGGAGACGAAACTACAAGTGCCGATCCATCACCTGGGTGGCATCGTCTGTTTTGGCGACGTGCTGGTGAGTCCGGCGGCGCTGGCGCGCTGCGCCCAAGATGGCCGATTCGTGGTGTTTCTCGATCGTAATGGACGATTTCAAGCGCGCGTAGAAGGACCGATCTCAGGCAATGTGTTATTGCGTTGCGCACAACATGTTGCCATGGGCAATGCCGACAAAACCCTGACAATCGCTCGTCATGTAGTGGGTGGGAAAATTCAGAATAGCCGTCAGATCGTCTTGCGCGCCGCTCGGGACACCGACGACCCAAGCGACGGCGAGACGTTGCGGCAGACGGCAGAGTCGCTGGCAAACGTACTGGGTCGCGTGCCGCTCGCGGTGGACCTGGACTACCTGAGAGGCTTGGAAGGCGAGGCCGCGCGAAAATACTTCGCCACTTTCGACCGTATGGTCCGTGAAGACCGCGCAACGTTTACGCTGAATGGTCGAAACCGGCGGCCTCCGACCGATCCGGTGAACGCCTTGCTGTCGTTTCTCTATGCCTTGCTGATGAACGATTGTGTGGCGGCGCTGGAAGGTGTGGGACTCGATCCCCAAATGGGTTTCTTGCATGCCCTGCGCCCAGGGCGAGCAGCCTTGGCCTTAGATCTGATGGAAGAGTTGCGGAGTGTCTTTGCCGATCGACTCGCACTCACGTTGATCAACCGAAAACAGGTGGCAGCCAGCCAGTTTCACGCGCGACCGGGCGGGGCGGTGCATCTGGAAGATGCCGCGCGTAAAGAGGTCATTGTGGCCTATCAAAAACGGAAGCAAGAAGAGATTACGCATCCGGTGCTGGATCAAAAGATGCCGCTGGGCTTGGTCCCGCACGTGCAGGCGCGGTTGTTGGCTCGTGTATTGCGCGGCGATTTGGATGCCTATCCACCGTTCCTCTATCGGTAGAAGGTCGCGATGCAGATCTTGGTGGCCTACGATGTGGCGACAGAATCGACAGGGGGCCGGCGGCGACTGCGCAAGATCGCGCAAGCCTGTCAAAATTTCGGGCAGCGAGTACAAAAGTCGGTCTTTGAATGTTCCGTCAGCGAGATGCAATTCGAGGAACTTGTGCGGCGCCTAGTTGAGATCATCGACGAGAAGGAAGACAGTTTGCGGGTGTATCGGTTGATCGAACCCAAAGAAAAATATGTGCAGGTATTTGGCGTGGACACCTCAGTGGACTTTAACGAGCCGCTGGTCTTGTGAGCGCGAACCCAGAGCACTGATGAAAAGGGCGGGGGATCGCGCGTTGCGCAAGATACTGAGCTGAAAGGAGTTTGTGCGAGGTGGCGACACACGTTCGCCGATATCTCTATGTCGTGCCAGACGGTTCGCGCCGGCAACGGGCGAACCGCAGGGAAAACCGCGGGGTTTTCCTAGTGCAGTAGCGCCCGTCCTTCGGGACGGGCGAGGATTGAAACAACAGATGAGCCACTTGAGGAACCCGCCACACGGGGTAGCGCCCGTCCTTCGGGACGGGCGAGGATTGAAACAGCCACATGACTCTGTAAAGCGTCTATTGCTTTGTAGCGCCCGTCCTTCGGGACGGGCGAGGATTGAAACGAACGTGACTCTTGCGGTGGATCGCGGATCGGTGTAGCGCCCGTCCTTCGGGACGGGCGAGGATTGAAACCCCCACGTCTGGATCGTGCCGGTGATCGCGCTCCAGAGTAGCGCCCGTCCTTCGGGACGGGCGAGGATTGAAACATGCCGATGTGGAGTTTGATTGCCTCTTCCCATGTAGCGCCCGTCCTTCGGGACGGGCGAGGATTGAAACGACGAAACGGATGGTATGGTGAAAGTTGGACTCGTAGCGCCCGTCCTTCGGGACGGGCGAGGATTGAAACAAGAGTTGTCATGTTAGTTGTTCCTCCTTTCGGAGTAGCGCCCGTCCTTCGGGACGGGCGAGGATTGAAACACATGAGTTACAGGTAATACGTTGCCTCCGATGAGGCCTATCGGACATTCCATATTGAATGTAAACTCCCTACGCTTCGACTCACACCGACACATCATATGGAAACTCAGTGAGCATAAGTCACGCGTCGCCATCTCCCTGTCCACCGTGTGTATGAGGGCAGCGCGTTCGAAATCGACAGGCCCAGCGATTTCGTCAAGACTCCATACATTGACTGTATGATACCGTACGGTAATCCGTACGGTATCATGAGCGAAGACTGCGCGGAGGGGATATGCCGACATCGAGGGTGAGCCGTGACAATCGGATCGAGTTGCGGACAACGAAAGAGGAGAAACAGCTGTTGGCGATGGCGGCTGCCTATGAGCGGCTCGATGTGACCAGCTTTATCATGCGGAACGTACTCCCTACCGCCCATGACATTGTGGACCGCGCCGAACGAATTGCGTTCTCCAAACGCGATACCCTGCGAGTGTTGGAATTGTTAGTGCGCCCTCCAAAACCACCCGCAATGCTAATGGCCGCTGCACGGCGCCGGAGAGCCAGGACATAGGCCGTTGCGGGATTGGCACGAAGAACCAATCGGGCGACATCATAATCGAGCACGATTTGACTGTGGCTCGCGCGACCTGAACGAGTATCTCGAGCGCTACGCTCGACAGAACCACGAATCCGGCGGTGCCAAGACCTTTGTCGCCGTCTCACCGGTTGACCCCACGCGTGTGCTGGGCTTCTATTCGATCAGTCCCGGAGCCCTCGAATTCCCCCGTGTGCCGGCGAAACTGACCAAGAAGCTTGGTTGTTATGACGTGCCCGTCTTTCGACTGGGGCGATTAGCCGTCGATCGGTCCGTATAAGGTCAGGGACTCGGCAGTGACTTACTGTTGGCCGCCGGGGAACGGGCTATCGCCGTCGCAGCAGAAGTGGGCGGCGTCGCATTGGCCATCGACGCCAAGGATACGCAAGCCGTACGTTGGTACGAGCGGTTTGGCGCGCTGGCGTTGTTGGACGACCTTCTCAAACTGATCCTTCCGCTCCGCGTCATTGTAGAGGCACTCAAGAGAGCGGGAAGGCCGCACCGGTAATGCGACGGAATCGCCATTCGGGAGCCACGTCGTTTGGGGCTATCGTGCCTCTCAGCGTTACCGACTACCCGATCCCATTGTTACGGAACCACCTGCAGTCTGGATAGCACGTTCCACCAGACTCGATGAGGTTGGTAAGAGCCGAGTGGAACATCATTTCAATCTGGTTGGCCATAGATATCTCCGATTGCTCGAGTCTTCATGACAGGATGAGGAGCAAGTCATGGGGGCGAGGATCCTGCCGGTTTCGCCCTACACTGTTCAGGACGAATGGTGTGTTGGGTGCCTCCTTTCTATGTGCGTGCTGACCTGCCAGGGTGTCCCTTCGTCTTCTTGAGCGGTGTCTTGCGCTTGGCTTTAGAGCGCAGGGTCTGGGCACGGGGCTGAGGATGTGAGGGGGTGGAGCGCTTATTCGCAACTTGAAGCAGCGGACCGACCTTGAGACGTCGCATCGCCTGGGCCTGATGCACCGGGTTGGGCCGAACATATTTGGCTGTGGTACGAATATCTGAGTGGCCGAGGATCTCTTGTAACGTCTTGAGATCGGTTCCGTTGGTGGTGGTATCGGTGGCGCCACTCTTACGCAATCGATGGGGGGATACGGTGACGCCGGCACGTTTCCCGATTTTCTGCAGCATGCGCGTGATCTTGCGTCCGCTCATGGGGCGTCCTTCACGTTGGGCGGTGGAAAACACGTACGCACTCTCAGATAACCGTTGAGCTTCTCGAATTATCAGCTTCAGTTCGGGGGGTCAGGCTGATGTACTTATGCCGGACCTGTGAGCCGCGACGCTCTTTCGGGCGTCGAAAACGGATCAAGTCCTCGTTCCACAACACGTCTGTCCGCAGCAAGTTGATGAGTTCGCCCCGGCGACACATGGTCTGATATAAGAACAAAATAATGAGTTGCCAGAAACGGCTTGGCGCCATGGTGAGGAGGGCACGGAGTTGGTGTGTTGGCACCGGTTGAAGGCGATGGTCGTCTTCATGGTCGACGACATCGTTCACTTCACTGAACGGGTTGGTCGTGAGGAACTTCATCCGGATAGCCCAATTCCAAATCGCTCGCAAAATTTTTCGCCGACTGTTCCAGGTAGCGGGTGCGAGCTTCAAGACCGTTAAGAATTTTGCACGATACTGCAGTACCGTGGGGAGCGTCAGCTGTGAGGCCTGGATGTCGCCGACGTGCATGATCAGGTGGTTGATGGCCGGCCAATCCGCATCCGAGAGCGTGTAAGGACTCTTTTCATGGGCCATCGCTTCGGCGTATTGCTTCCAAAGAGCGGAGAGCGTCAGGGAAGCCTTCGGTTTCAGCGTGGCCAAGCCGAGTTTCAGGCGTGCGACCAGCAAGTCCTGTTCGGCGTCGAACTCCTCCTGCAGCTGATGGGCGACTTTTGTGTCTCGTGTCCCGAGGCTGACGTGGTGGCGTGTACCCCCTTCAGGATGCGCGTCGCAGCCTGGCATGCACCGGTAGTACAACTCCCACGTTCCGGCGCGATTTTTTACCAGCGATGACATGATGTGCCCTCCTGAATGGTCACACATACAGGCATCGCATGATGGTGGCTCACCCGTCTGAGGATAGAGCGGCGTGAGAGGGTTGAGGGGAGCAGTCGAGCGAGGTGCCTCATCGTCACCGATCGGCTTTCGTCCGTGTGGGGGATTTTCCTGTGTGAGGCCGTTGGCGCAACCGGTATCGACTTAGCCAGCGGTCGACTTCGCTTTGACGAAAGAGCAGGCGGCGTCCGACCTTATGGCAGGGAATCTCACGGAATCGGATCAGTTCGCGGATCGTTCCGGCCGGCAGTCGCAGATACGACACCACCTCCGAAAAATTGAAAATCTGATCCTTGGTGATGAGTTCTTTGAGGCGGTGCACCAGTGCCTCTAGCTCTGAAGGCAGATGGGCGTTGTCCGTCGTGTCCATGCGATCCCCCGGTGTCAGTGATTGCTGTGTGACTGGAGTCAGTGTTACCGGGGAGGGGCGGTGGCGAAGGCTGAAAACACTGCCATTGTAAGACGTTCGATGCTGCACAGCGTGGCTAACCACATGAAAACGAAGGAGAGAAGGGCTAGGTGTAAAAGAGAGAGGCCTCATCTCGCACAGGCCTTTTCCCTCTCGGGCTGGGTGCACCGGCTCGGGGTTCATGAGGCGGTGGTTCAGAAAACACGCGAGGATTCGAGGGGCTACTCGGATGCCCGTGGCACGGACTGATGACCTTGTCCTCGATGAGATCGGCGGAATGGGACTTGCGGATGGGCAGTAGCGGTCTAGCGATGTGAGGGTGATGCTGTTCAAGCGATGCCGCCAGCTCCAGATTACCGGAGGCGCTGAGGGCTCACGAGACGAAACACGATTGCCTCGATTTGTTGGTCCATGCCGCCTGCATGAAAGGATCGGTACGGCACGTCCCAGGTCAGAACCTGGGTTCCGACGTGTCCGCCAGTCGCCGTGATTCGCATCCGCGATGGATTGGGCGATGGGGTCATGGCGATCACGGCGTCGTAGTCGACCATCTGCACTGTGACCCACCTGGTCTCGTCATCAGGTGAGCCAGAGACGGTTGTGGGCAGACCGCCGTTGGTCAGGGCCTGGGCGAGTGACTCACATAGGGGCATCAGGGTGTGGTGGGCGACTACCTGAAACCGTTGGGTGGCCAGCACGGCCGGCGGAATCAACATGCCGCAGGCCTTCCATTCTTCAATCTTCCGGCACAAATACGAGAATCGATCCTCCATCCGAACCTCCTTGTGGTGTACGGGTTGGCTTCTGCTCTGTCACAGCACAAATGGATGGGGAGAGGGTGGCTCAACTCCGCAGGTGTCTGGTCCGTCCATCTCTGCCGTCATGGTCAGCGGTGCAGGAGGAGCCGGGGCGAGGCGGGCGCAGTACTTCGCAATGGTTGTAGAGGGGACCCCGAGCGCCTCAAGGATCTCGACCGCCTCTGGCTGCCCGAAGTGCGACGTCACGGGGAGGTTCTGGGTCACAATCCATTCCGCAAATACCCCAAGGCCCGGAGGATTTGCCCAGAGTCCATAGACGGTTTGGGTCACCACACAATCACGGTGTCCCATATGTGTGCTGACCCACTCCAACGTCTCCCCTTGGTTGAGTGCGATAGTACAGAAGGCATGGCGCAGGGATTTTGGAGGGAGCTGCCGCCCTAAGGGAACAACCCGCATGAGTTTGTTCCAATGGTACCGGAAGGTTTCTTCGGCGATGCACCATCCGGCGTTCGGATCCTGTCCACTCGCGCGGAAGCTCTCGCGGCGTTTGCTGCCTACCCGTGGCAGCCTCGCGGGGAGCACCCAGATCGTGTTAGGCGGGAGTCGGCCAATCCACTCTCGGAGGACAGCTTCAAGCAAGGGGACGACGGGGACGTAGCGGGAACTCCCATACTTGGGCGGTCCCAGCTCACCCAATCGCTCGGTCCGTCGAACAAAGAGGCGAGGTTGACGGCCGTCTTTCGGGTGGCGATAGTCAAGTTCAAGATCGGTCCGGTGCAACGCTCGCGCTTCTCCTAACCGCAACCCGGCGAGGGCCATCAAACAGATCAGGACATAGATCCGGGGCGGGAGCACGTCGAGGGCCCACGTCAAGAGCACCTCCAGTTCCGCTTCCGTGAGCGTGTCTGTTGCCTCAATGGGGCGGGCGGCGCATTTGCGCCGTCGCCCACCGATGGCTCTGAGATCCGCAGCCGGATGGATGGGGATGAGCTTGCGGCCAACGGCCTCCGTGAGCATCCGTTTGAAAAATCCAAATTGCTGTTTAATGAAGTTCGGTTGCAGTCGGCGCTTACGATTGTTTCTTTGCCGTGCCATCGGGTTTCCTCCAGGTTCGGGTATGTAAATGCTGCAAAAACTTCTTACTATCCTCATGGTCAATCAGGTCGAGCCGTTTCTGTCGCAGCCAGGGCGGCATACTGTTGAGAGCGCTCTTCCATCGCGCCAGGGTGCCTGGACGAATGGGGGGATGGAGGAGTCCCTCGTCGGCTTCTGCAAAGATGCTTCGGATAAATTGCTCGAGCGTGGGTTGGTTGACTACTTGGTCTGGAGACGGTTCCCCTGGACTCATCCTGGCCTCAGTGACCTCGGCGCTGTGTTGCTTGCGCTGACGACGTGGACTGCGGCTCCCGTGACGGTGGACGTCACCGCGAGAGGGCTTGGAGGGCAAGTCATCGTTCCGAATCATTTGTCGTACCTCGTGGTGGAAGTGAGGGAGAGAAGACACATGCGACGATTCTGGGGTGCCGGATGCACCCACCGTGGAGGTCGCGCCTTTGCGAACAGGGATGCAGGCACTGGCGGCTTCCGCCCATGCGGCGCGACGCGGTGCAATTCCTGACGTCGTCCCATCCTGCGAGCGGCGGCCGATTTTCGAGTGCGTGGGGTGGGCATCGGCACCAGGTCTCCGGTGTTTTCAGTGTTCATGGTACTTCCTGCTCTTGTTCACGGACGTGCTCTTCCGTTTGACTGTCTACCCGCAGAGAATGTGATGGCTCGCGGGGTTTCTCTGACTGAGAGGATAGCGGGGTGGGTGACGCGGCAGGGTCGAGAATCACGCCACTTTCAGACGTCGGTGACGCCTCGAGGCCTCAACACCTTGATAAGGCAGTCGAAAAAGCAAATGGCTGAAATGGGACGCTGCGGGGTGACGCACAGTCGAAGGTGATCCGGAGGGAAGGGTCGTGTTTCGAGAGTACCGCCTGACTCGTCCTGAATGGTCCGACGTTGCTCTCGCGCATGGAGAGGGCCACGTTTCTTGGGTGGCGGGCGTGTGCAGTCCTGTCCGTCGAGGCAGTACGGCCCGTCTGGACTCGAGGGGAACGTTGGGATGTCTGGTGTCAGTTAGAAATGAGGGGACGCAATTCTAACTGTCGCTGAACACGTTGGAGGAGATCGGAACTCGGCAGTGGCCGCATGGGACGTCCCCTCGCTGGGGGCTTCCCATGGGCCGCTTCCCTCGCATGGCCCTCGCGCTGGAGAGTCGAGTCCGTGTGCCACAGGGACTCAGATTCGACCGGGACCAAGGCGAGCCGCCGAGCCGATCGTCACTTGCGGGGGGACGACCGTCGTGACGACCTCGTGGGAGCAGGTGGGGAAGGGGGGAGGCGCAAGGAGGGTGACAGTTGCCTGGACCAGCTGGCCAGGTGGTCACGCCCCTGGGGCGTGTGCCAGTGTTTGAATACCTGACGGGTGTAGCGCTCGGTCGCATGTCCGGCCTGGCGGCTGACGTACAGAATGTCCTCCCCGAGGGTCAACGACGCCGTAAAGTAGGCGAACTGGAGGGCGCGGAGCGAGGGACGGCGACCGGTTGGTTGATAGACTTGCATCAGGACGTTCCACTGCTCCCTTACGGTTTCCTTGGAGAGGCACCACTCCGTCGTGCCTGGCTGGATCCGGCTCGCCCGATTGCTGCCGGCTTTCGGGAGCGGACCGGGAAATAACCACGTCGTTGGCTCCCGCGAGGGTAGGGTCGCGATCCACCAGCGCAAGATCGCCGCGAGCACTGGATTCACGTCGACGTAGCGTTCTTGCCACCCCGGGATGCTGAGTGAACCATTATGTTCCAAGCGGCGCACCCGCAGGCGGGGCCGCGGTTTCCCCAAGTAGGTATGATCCAGTTCCACATCGCCCACCTGCAAGACCCGGGCTTCACTCATCAAGAGGCCAGCCAGGCCAATGACGGCAAACAGCACAAAGTAACAGGGTGAGAGCACGCAGGAGGCAAGGGTCAAGACCTTGATGAGCGCCTCCGGGGAGAGGGCCTTTTCCGGAGCCATCGGTCGAATGCCCGTCCCGCGGCCTCTGGAGGGCGGGAGTTGCCGCAGGACCGCCGCGGCTGGATTGGTGGTGCGGTGACCGGCCTCCACGGCGCGCTGCAAGAGCGTCTGCAGAAAAACAAACTGGACGTGCAACGTCGATTCGGCCAGGGTCCGCGCGGCCACTCGGGCGCGCAACTCCCCGAGATGCCGTCGGCAGTCGTCTTCCGTGATCACCGTCAGCTCCGTGTCCAGAAGCCAGAGCGGAAAATTGCGCCGATACTTCTCCCAATGCTCGATGATCGACAGCTTGGCCTCGTCCTGCGTGAGGAGGGCATTCTCTTCTTGAATCATCTGGTCGATCCACCTGCCGACCGTCATGGGCGGGGCCGTATGGTCGGGGGGCGATTGCGGGCCCGCGTCGGGGATCGGGGCGAGGTCGGGAACCGGGACGGTCTGGATGTCGGGATTAGGAGGGGCCGCAGGCATGGGCGAGGGGTGGAGCGAGGACGGGCTCGTTGCGGGGACAATGGGCTTCTTCATGGGACCTCCATTTGAACGAGTGAACGTGATGGCACCACGGGAAATATGGTGGCTCACTCCGTCAATGTAGGCGGTCGAGGGGAAATTCGTGGGCCACATTGTGGCCACTCTGGGACCTTCGTGACGGCTCTCGGGAGGGAAGTCCTTGAGCGGACAGGGAAACTGCTCCCGACCGGTGCAGGGCAAACTGTTCCTTGGCCTGCGGTCTTCGACGGGGTCCGTCCGATCACTCAGTAGTCGGTCCGATCGGCAAGGCCGCGTGGACCATTGAGCCAAGATAGGGCGTGCCTCCTCGCCGTGGGCGAGGCCGTGCCGAAACCCCAGCCTCCTGTCCGGGATCGGAGGCGGAACCAGGTCATCGGCAGGGAGTGCACCGAGCGAACCCGCGCTGATGGGCAGGCGGGGGGCCAGATCGGCGCGGACGACCGGCCCGTGCGACGGCCAGCGGGTTGGATTGGCCGGCCGCCGCGTTCAGGAGTGATGGCATGCTCGTGATAGAACTGGGCGGCGGAGCAGGTCCTTCAGAGAAACAGGCAATTTGTCAAGGGCTTAGATCTGTGATGGCGAGGCGCACGGGTGCGGTTCCGATCCAAGAACATCCAAGGAGAGGCAGTGGCTGACCGATGGTCGAGAGCACGAACCGCCCACCCCATTAGTACAACAGGACCACGGGGCTGGCCATCGTCGAGCAGGACGGGTCGTGATGACCTCTGGTACGTCTCTTTCCGTCCGGTGTTGCGATGGAGTGGCCGGGAAGGTCCCTAGCAGTGGAGGTCTGGGTGACACCCGCTCAAGGTCGAAGGCCAGACAGCCGATGAGCATCACGGCTTGGATTGGCCATCGGGCGGGGGAGACGACCAATCCAGGACGAGGAGACCTTCAGGTGCCGCAGAGAGTCGACCGTGATCAACAGGACGAGCAAGAACCGGGTATGTCACCCAGGCATCGTTTTGTCCACGTGTATCTCGAACAGTGCAGGTTAGAACAGATGCGCGACGCCTTGCAGGCCGAGCTCGCAAAGCTCCAACACAGCGACCGGTACCTTGCCGACGAGCTTCACAACATGCGCGCCCTGCTAGAGACCATTCAATGGGAACGGGCCCGACAAGCCCGACTCAGCGCCCGGCACAGGACCAAGGCGGCGACACTCGTCGCCCAGCCAAAAGCACTGAAGGACCTGCCGCGTCATGCCCGGCGCAAATCTCTCGACCTTCTTGCCGATGAGGTGCTGGATGCGGTCCATGTCGTCCATCACGCATTGGAGAGGACGCTCCAGCAGCAGGTCACGCCTCCTACGGCTGTCCTGCAACAGATTCAGAGGACGGTTGAGGCGCTGCGTAAGGTGTTTGTCACCCCGGGACGCAATGGACTCCGCAAATCCCAATCTGTCCTCACACAACTCTATTTCAGCGAGGGGCGAAGAAAGAAAAGAACACGACGAAAGTCCACGACAAGGAACGGAAGGCACTGATGGGAGAGGCGGGGCAGAGGCAGGAAATCAGCAACGATGCAGAGGAGAAGTTGCTTGAATTGGAACAGGATGTTCTGCAGCGCGAGGGGGAAGTTCGGCTGCTCCGTGGCGTGATCGGCGTGTTACAGCAGCAGACGAAGAAAGTTCGTCAAGCGATTCGGAAAAAGGAAAATCAGGAGACGGCGCTGGATAAGGCGATCCGCAATAGAGGAGGGCCGGTTTGGCGGAGAGCGCGGCGACAGCGGCCCACAAGGAAAGAGCGCGCAAAGATGCGGACGGTCGCGTCGGAGGACGCACGGACGGAGGCTGACGGAAAGTCAGTTGAGGACCTCCTCAATGAACTGGCTGAAACGGTGCACATCTTTGAGACGGCCGTACGAATCCGGACGAAACTCAGGGACAGGGAGATTGTGGCGGCCACACGCCTCTGCGGGACGATTCGAACCGAGGTCTCCAAACTGCTCAAGGCCTGTCAGCGGAAGGCTCGACCGAAGACATAACCGTGTGGCCCTGCTCCTGTTCGATCGTAGGCTGACGTGCCTTGTCACGCAGATGCCGTAGGGGTGTGCAGGTGCGGTCCGTGAGGATGCGCCTGCTGACGAGCCGCTGCTGCGCAAGGTGAGCTCAACATGCGTTGTTGAGCGTCCCAGCGGCCGTGCCGCCGATCTTCTCCGAGCGTCTGGTGGTGGGCGGGATGCAACAGGGGCCGGAGGTCTCTTGGGACAGGTTCGCCGTGGGGAAAACGACAATACGACTTCGCCTCTGGATCGGCATGGGATGCCTCCACACGAACGACCGACGACTCTCCAGGCGAATGCAGGCGCTTCTCCAACGACCCACAGTCCAGCATCGGTGGAACGGGCATCTCGTGCATCCTGGCATGCAATGAGTGGCAGAGCGCCTTGGGGCAGGTGGACCTGAGCGGGCTGGCGCGGCTTGTCCCACAACCGAACAGGTCCGTGGTGTTGGTCGAGAGCACCGGGTGCACAATCGCATCTGGGGCTGCATGGTGGCCGGTCGTTAGGGACCGTTTCGATTCAGCAGGCGACGATGGGTTGAATCCAGTCAATTGTGATGATGTGGGGACTGTGTGCCATCCAGTCAGGCTCCACGACGGGATGAGTCAGCTCACCTTGCCGGCGTTGCCGGAGTAGTGATCTTCGTGCTCACTACCTTGCCACGGCGTTGAGCACGACCGAAGTCCAGACGTTGGCACCATAGGCGCGAGCGGGCGGCGCCGTGATCGAAATCAGGAACGCCGCGCCGTTCCATCCCTTGCTGCTCGGCCCCATGGGGCCGAGCAGCAAGGGTGTCAGCGCAGACCTGACGCCGGAGGGACAGGCCACGAGAGGAGGTGACGAACCGAGAAGTCCTCTCTGATGGCGCACATGTTTCCCGAGAACCTCACCGTCTAGATTGGAGGTGCCAGCACCACCCGTTGAACCGCCTGTTCGAGGGCTCGCTCTAAGAAGCGAGGCGTGCAGTGTCGGTAGAGCAAGCGATGGTGCTCTTCGCCGATGGGTGGTGTCCCGATGCGTACGGTGAGGCACATGCTCTGCAGATCAGCAGGAACGAAGAAGACGCCGTGCGGCAATCCTTCACCGAATACGGCTGCCACAGAGGGCTGTGGCGACGAGCATTCGAGGTGGATGTCGGCCGGGATGCCTCCTTGCCGAAGCACGCGTTCAAGACGACGCAGCAAGACGGTTAAGGTAGTCTCTGCAAAGCCCAGAAAACGCTTCCGAGTCATGTCTGCAGGAATCATCAGTAACCCTGCTTCTTCCCGCGCGCGCAACGCCTGCCGGAGCCCGTCAAAGGGTTCATATCGATACATCTGTGTTCTCCTTTCCTGGGAGGGTTGTCAGGCTCCCCACCGAGGGGGCCTGTTGGCAGGAGAACAAGAGATGGCCCATCCTGAGGAGATGCGTTCGGGCAAGTCGACTTTCCTCTGAGTGATCGCGGTGCGACGGTGTGTGGAGAGGCTATGCGGGGAGGGAGTGGCAGTTCGACAAGGCAGGAAGGGATCTCTTCGAGGTGAGGAGCCAACCGAGAGCACGAAGGTGTCTACCAGGCCTCTGGTCCTCCATAGTACGTCGCAATGCGCTGACGTGACGAGGACGTGGTGATGATAGACGGGCCGCTTGCGGTTGACATCCCTCCAATTTTGTGAGGCGACGAGTTGCCTTAAAGCCGAGGAGTCTCGATCGCCGATTCACCACCCACACCTCGCCTCCATCCCTGAATGCCGCAACAGGCCCGTATGGGGTGCATCGCGGAAGCCGGTCTCGTACTCGAGTATTGAAATACCGTCCTTTTCGGAGAAGACGTCAGTCCAGTTATAGGCGAGCGATTCTGCACAGTGCGCTCATCATCCATCTTCTCATGAGAAGCTTTTCCTACGTGATAGAGAAGTGGGTGTGTGAGCTAGCGTAGAAACGACCAACGGACGTATCCGCTTGTTTTCATGGCCTCACCAAGCGTTTTAATGCTGCCACACGGCGCAGGAGTCTTTACGGGCAAGGATATTGCTTGCTTCCATGATACTGCTTGTTCACGACTCGCGCTGCTCGGTTCATCGCATGAAAGAGAGACATTTGATGCACTCTGCCCTCTTCGCGTTGCGACCCTTGACTCAAGGTATGAAGTGGTGATGCCGGCGGTCCATCGTCGGTACCATGCCTTGCTGGAAGTGTCCAATGTGCTGAATTCGCAGCGCGAGATGGACAGTCTTTGGCGCGCCTGCACGGAGTGCATCAAAGAGGTCGTGCCGTGGGAACGGGCCGGAGTGCTGCTCTACGTTCCGGAGGAAAATGGGTTTCGGTTTCACGCCCTGGAGACCAATATGCCGAAACGGGTGCTGGAATTCGGCACCGTCATTCCGCGGGCGGGCAGTGCGGTGGGATGGGTGTACGAGCATCGGCAACTCCATGTTCGACCCGATCTGCAACGAGAACAGGTGTTCCTCGAAGACCGGTTGTATGCCGAAGAGGGACTCGGCCGGATGGTGAACCTCCCGTTGCTTGCGCGTGGGAACTGTCTCGGAACCCTCAATATTGGAAGTGTCGCCTCGGGTGAGCCGGATGTGGAGACGGTGGAGTTCTTACGCCAGATTGCGACCCAGGTTGCGCTGGCGATCGAGAATGTGCGGGCCTACGAACAGCTGACCCAGCTGAGCCGGCAGCTTGCCAAGCAGAATGCCTATCTGACGGAGGAGATCAAACAGGAAGGCAACTTCGGAGGGTTGGTCGGCAAGAGCGAACCGCTCCGCAAGGTGATGGCACAGATTGAGGCGGTGGCCGCGACCTCCACGACGGTCTTGATCACGGGGGAGACCGGCACGGGGAAAGAGGTGGTGGCCCGCGCCATCCACGAGAGCAGCCTGCGACGCAACAAACCCTTCGTGCGGCTCAATTGTGCGGCCCTGCCCAGCGGCCTCGTGGAAAGTGAATTGTTCGGGCATGAACGAGGGGCCTTCACGGGAGCGGTCCAGAGGCATCAAGGCCGGTTCGAACTCGCCCACGAGGGCACGCTGTTTCTGGATGAAATCGGGGAGATGCCGTTGGAAGTGCAGGCCAAGCTCCTCCGGGTCCTGGAAGACCACCAAGTCGATCGGGTGGGAGGCGCGAGGTCGATTCCCGTGGATGTGCGTCTCATCGCGGCGACGAATGTGGACCTGGCTCAGGCCGTCGTGGAGAAACGTTTTCGGGCGGATCTCTACTATCGGCTGAAGGTGTTTCCGATTGCCTTGCCCCCCTTGCGGGAGCGCACCGAGGATATTCCGCTGCTGGCCCGGCACATCCTCCAGCTCTGCCGGGTCAAGCTCAACCGCGGCGACCTGACCTTCAGTGCGTCCGCGTTGGCGCGGTTGGCGCAGTATGACTGGCCCGGGAATATCCGGGAACTCCAGAACGTCATCGAGCGGGCGGCGATCCTCGCACCGACTCATGTCGTCGACATCGCCGAGCGCCTCGTCCTCCCCTCACCGAGGCAAGCGGCGGCCGTCGAAGGCCCCGCCACCTTGTACGACGCCGAGCGCCGCCACATCCTGCACGTGCTGGAACAGGCCGGCTGGCGGATTTATGGCCCGCTCGGGGCGGCGACTCGGTTGGGTATGAATCCCAGCACCCTGCGCAGCCGCATGAAAAAGTTGAGCCTGTCACGACCGACCTCTCTGGCTTCTCCGCCTACTTTCGGACACCTCACCCCGTCCTCGTCATCCGCCATCGCGGAAAATCACGACGCAGTCTGAAAAGTCGTGAATGATCGCGAGATGAATGACGCTCACGTCTGATTTGGCTATGGGACGCACACCACTGTCATAACATGACCTTGCTAACCTCTCGGCATCGCGTGGAATCCTGGTGCCCCGATCTCATCGCATCGACGGGAATGCAACTTGCTGTCTCATGCGATAAGACGATTCTCTGCACAACCGGATGAACGAGGTGAGCACATGATGAATCACGATGTCGTCTTTCTTCTGGACGTCGATAACACCTTGCTCGATGCGGACCGGGTCACGGTCGACCTCGGACGTTATCTGGAAAAAATGGTCGGGCATGACGGGCAGCAACGGTACTGGAATCTCTTCAAGCAATTGCGGGACGAACTGGGGTATGCCGATTATCTCGGCGCACTCCAGCGTTACCGGATCGAGTATTCGCACGATCCGCAGGTCCTCATGTTGTCGCGGTTTCTGCTCAACTACCCTTATTCGAATTGCCTCTTTCCGAACGCCCTCCCGGTCGTGGACTATCTCAAACAACGCGGGCCGGTCGTACTGGTTTCGGATGGGGATGCAATCTTTCAGCCGCATAAGATCGAGCGCGCCGGTCTCTTCGATGCTGTGGACGGTCAGGTGTTGATCTATGTGCACAAGGAACAGGAATTAGACGATATTGAAAACCGCTATCCCGCCGAGCATTACGTGCTGATTGATGACAAGCTGCGCATTCTGTCGGCCGTCAAGAACGTGTGGGGGCCGCAGGTCACGACCGTCTATTCCCAGCAAGGCCATTACGCACAGGCCTTGAACGTGCGACACGCGTCTCCTGCCGCAGATCTGACGCTCGATCGAATCGGCGACCTACTGCAGTCTGATGTCGACAGTCTGTTTGCGGCTCCGTCTCCCGCCTGAGCCCCTGAGACAAGCAAACAACACCGCTCACTAACATGCCTGCCGAAGCTCCGTGCGAATCAGGTGTGATCACCGCGGGGCACACGTCGTCCTCGCCACAATTCTCCCGTACCGAGCGCCCAGACACCGGCGACGCATAGCGGACACATCCGCTCCTCTCAACATCGTGACCGTTTCCGATTGATCGTGAGAAACCGCGAGCCCACGGCATAAAGCGCGAACTTTCACGACTGCACTACGGTGCAGTATAGGCGTCTGAAGGGTGATTGATCGGCATCCGTCTCTAAGCCTTTGGAATAGCGTCTCTTCCATCCACAGCGACCTTGGTTCCTTGTCTGGTACCTGGCTTGCACATAGAGGAGACAGCATTACGTATTCTCCACTGATAGGTGGATGTTGAAGGAAGCAGGGACATGAGAGGACCGCAGTGAACGCCGCGCACGTGCTATCAGCCAGTCCATTCTTCAGGATGGCCCGATGGGGTCGTTGCATGGTTCGGATGCGGGTGTGTCACGACAATCGCGTGCTCACGACAAGGGTTCAACACGTCGCATCACGAACAGGGGCGCTTGCGCTTATACTTCTGAGTCTCGTCGGCTTGAGTGGATGTCACTTCTCGCGACCGTTGGACAGGCCGGCATCTGTTCTCAACAACGCTCAATTCATGGATGCGTGGAAGACCTACCTCCACTGCCGGTCGAGCATAGAGCCGGACGAGATCCGCGCCGATCTGCAACAGCTGAGCCGGGTCACCAGCACTCATGCGGCATCCATGCAGAACCACTCCTCGGTTCTTCTACTGCCTGCGGCAATGCGCTCTCTAATTGCTCCACTTCCTTCCAGGGTCGCGGTTGATCCCCACGCGATGGCGGCGGCCTGCGCGTTGCATGGCGGCCATGTGGCTCACGCTGCGGGGCAGTCGGAGCTCAGTGTGGAACTGCTCACTGGCGTGGTGAGGGCACACGAAGGGTCAGCCTATGCCTACTATGCCGTTCAGGCCAGCCATCGGCTCAAACGCGTGGAATAGGATGCTCGGATTAGATAAGGGGGCCCGAATGGGTCTCGTACCTGTACGTTGCGGGGATTGGTTCCGCGTGATGAACCACGGTAGGCGAGTGTGAGGAAGGTGTGTCGAGAGCGTGGGGTACCACAGGACCGGTGATCGATGAATAAACGGGGAGAGAGCGCTCGAAGCTGATGTTGCAGGAGATGTCCTTTGTGAGAACAGACTACGATTTTGATCTATTGTGCATCGGCAGCGGTCCAGACGCTCAGCGTGCGGCGGTTCAAGCAGCCAAGCTCGGGAAGCGGGTGGCCGTTGTGGAGAAGCGCCCCTCGGTGGAAGGCGTCTATCTGGACATGGGCACGATCCCGAGCAAGACCTTTCGCGAAGCCGTTTGTTGTTTCTTGCAAGGCAACGGCTCGTTCGGCCGCTGCCAGGTATTCCGCTCCGAGTCAGAGCGGGCGCACCGTCTTTCCGTGGAGGAACTCCTCCATCGTGTGAGGATAATCGGCCGTCGTGAGTCGGAGGTGATGGAACAGCAATTGTGTCGGAATGACGTTCGACTGATCCGGGGGGAGGTGGCGTTTGTCGATCCACATACGCTGCTCGTGTCCTCCGGCGAGGGGCGGCGTACCGTGACGGTGGAGAACATTGTGATTGCCGTGGGCACGTATCCGGCTTCGCCTCCCGGCGTACCGGCCGATGGAGACACCATCCTCACCAGCGATGATCTGGCGCAACTCAGGCGGCTGCCGAAGAAGCTCCTCGTTGTCGGAGGAGGCATCAACGGAATCGAGTATGCATCGATGTTTGCGGCCCTGCAGATCGAGGTGATCCTGGTGGATAAGCGCGAGCGGCTCCTGGAATTTCTCGATTCTGAGGCGGTCGGTGAACTGATGCATCAGATGAGAAAGCAACGGGTCACGTTTCGCCTGGGGGAAGCCGTCGAACGGCTGGAGGTCACCTCCGGCAGCCCGCGTCAGGCGGTCGTGTATTTGGAATCAGGAAAATCGATCATCGCCGATCAGATCCTTTTTTTGGTCGGACGGATCGGTGCCACCCGCCGGCTCAACCTCGAGGCCGTGGGGCTCAAGCCAGATGAGCGGGGGCGGCTGGCCGTGGACCGGCAGTTCAGAACGACGGTGCCGCATATTTTTGCGGTCGGCGACGTCATCGGGTACCCGAGCCTGGCCTCCACCTCGTTCTCGCAGGGTGGACTTGCAGCCTGTTACGCGTTCAGTGTGGAAACGGGACCCATGGTTGAGCACCTCCCGATCGGCATCTATGCCCTGCCGGAGGTTTCGGCGATCGGCCCGCCGGAACATGAATTGATGCAGAAGAAAATCCCGTATGTGACCGGCATTGCGCGATACCGAGACCTCGCACGAAGACAATTCCTTGGAGACGACAGCGGCTTTCTCAAGTTGCTCTTCCATCGTGAGGATCACCGGTTACTGGGGGTCCATGTCGTGGGACCCGGCGCCACGGAACTGGTCCACATCGGGCAGGCCGTCTTGGAGTTGGGCGGCGGACTCCAGTCCTTCCTGCGGGCGGTATTCAATTATCCCAAGTTGGCGGAGTGCTACAAGGTTGCGGCGCTCGATGCATTCAATAAGCTGTCCCATACTCTGTAACCAGTGAAGGAGTTCGATGACATTGCACGACGCGCAGCACGATGAAGAGCAGGTGGTCTCGACGCCGGTCGGACCTCGCCGGCGGTTCTTCGCCTGGGTCACCACGGCGGCCATGGGCGTCATCGGAATCGGCTTGGCGATCCCCCTCATCGGATACGTGGTGGGTCCGGCCCTGAAGCGGCGCGCATCTCTTTGGAACGAGATCGGCCCGGTCGACCGTCTCCCTGCCGGTAAGCCTGAGGAGGTGGAGTTCGTGAATAGCGTCAAGGACGGCTGGCGCCGGGCGACGGTGAAGAAGGTCGTCTGGGCGATTAAGCAATCGTCAGGCACCGTCGTGGTCTTCTCCCCGATCTGTCCCCATTTGGGGTGCGGTTACCGATGGGACGGCGACGACAAGAAATTCAGGTGCCCCTGTCACGGCAGTGTCTATGACGTGACGGGAAAGGTGCTGGCGGGACCGGCTCCGCGGCCGCTGGACGTCTTGCCCTCCAAGGTGGAGCAGGGCCGACTCTGGGTCAAGTACCAGCAATATAAATCAGGCTTGGACCATCCGGTCGAACTGTGACGGTCGTCGGAAAGCGAGCGCATGGCGCAGAAACTCTATAACTGGTTCGATGCCCGGCTGAAGCTGCAGCCGCTCGGCCACACGTTGCTGGATGAACCGATTCCCGGCGGTGCCAGCTGGATCTATGTGTTCGGGTCCGCCACCCTCTTCCTGTTCTGCTTGCAAGCCACGACGGGCATGTTTTTCGCGCTCCATCCCCTGTTTTTACCGGTCTTAATCGTCGGCGGGATCTTGCTGCACCTGTTCATTCTCCGACGGGTCGGTCCGGCAGGTCCGTGGAACGTGGAGGCAGCGTGGCAGAGAAGCGAGACGTTTTATCCCCCCCAAGTCTACATGGATGCAATGGTGATGTTGAGCCTGTTCCTGTCACACCTTCATGCCGGTTCCGGAATGGTACTTTCTCTTCTTCTATCAATTTCTGAAATACGTGTCCGGACCGTTGGAACCGTTGGCCACCTGGATCCTGCCGATCGTCTTCGTCATCGACCCGCTGTTGCTGCCGATCTTGAATCGGAACCAGGATCGGCGGCCGCGGTCGTGTCCGGTAGCGATGCTGGTCGGAGTCTTCTTTATGGTGGTCATGTTTGCGTTGCTAGGGATCTCGAGCAGGGATCTGCGGGCGGTGCCGAAGCTCGATCGGTCCGTGGCGCGCGGGAAGTCCTTCTTCACTCGGAGCCATTACATGGGTTGTCATAGCCTGCATGGAGAAGGGCGGAAGATGGGACCGGATCGGTCTTACGTGGGAACTCGAAGGTCTGATCGTGAGTGGCACATTCGCCATCTCACGGACCCCGCATCCATTTCGCTCGGGTCCATCATGCCAAAATTTCTCCTCTCCGACCGCGAGATCAACGACTTGGCCGGCTATCTCTTGAGTCTGAAGGGCGTGGCCGCTACATCGACGAAAGGAACAATTGGCACAGGCGGAACAGCATACGCACTGTTGCCGCATGTCGACGCCGCGCGGTCATGTCTGGTCTGTGGTGAGGCTGAAGAAAGGAAGGCGCAGATATGAATCACGGCAGGCTGAGCACGGTCCTGTTGATCTCGCTGGTGTCCTATTCGGCCACTGTGCCCGCGCAGTCGCTGGGGTCGGACAGTACGCATCATCCAACGCCTTCGGGAGCATCCGCCATGGCACGCGTACCGGAGAGTTCCTGGGAGATGTGGCTCACCCATGGAGAACGTGACTTCACGCCTGAGTCGCACGTTCCACCGCACAGCTCTGACCTAGGCAAGGAGACAGCGCCGCTCTCTCCCCCTATAGGCCAGGGATTCGGGTTGATCGGACTGGAAGGAAGCCACAGTCCATCAGAGCTTCGATCGAATAGCGAAACCGATTTCAGCGGGACAGTCGCCGATAGGAATAGGCGATAGGACCATCGCCGGCCCTCGCAATCAGGGGGATCAATACCAACCATGCAGATCATGTTTCTGAAACATGCGCAGCTGGATGTGACAAGGCAGGAATGCATCGTGAATTTCCAAGGGTTCGACAAGCAGACAATCAGGCGGTTCTGCCGGTGATGGTATGGCAAGGGGCAAGCGCTACGGCCGATCAGGATCGTGGGAACCCACCTGAACGGAGGGTTCGACTATGGGTGCTGTCCGGCGTGATGGCCATGATCGTAGCAGGATGTGGCACGGCTCCAGGCCATCTAGCGCCGGTCGAATCGGCGGTGATGTACGCATCGTCACGTAGTATGTCCAGCTTAGAATCGGACGGGGCCTCTCTGCCGGCGGGGGCTGTTGCTTTGTCTGACCAGGAATCGGATCGTGACGAATACGACGATCCTTTCGCAGAACGTGACGAGACGATGCCGATGGAAGAGAACGATCCCTGGGAACCGTTCAATGCTGTGATGTTTGAATTCAACCGGAAGGTGGACAAGTACGCGCTGAAGCCTGTGGCACAAGCCTATAACGTGGTGTTGCCCGACGCGGTGCAAGTCGGCATCGACAACTTCTTCCATCATGTCCGCTTTGTGCCGCGGTTTATGAACAATCTGCTCCAGGCCAAGGTCACGGGTGCAGGGATCGAAATGGGACGCTTCTTCATCAACAGCACCCTGGGCATCGGTGGATTCTTCGACCCGGCGAAGCACTGGTGGGATTTGAGCACTCCTGATGAAGACGCCGGCCAGACGCTGGGGGTCTATGGGGTGAAACCCGGTCCCTACCTGGTGTTGCCGTTCCTCCCACCGCTGAGCCTGCGGGATGGCATCGGGTACGTGATGGATCTGGCGCTTGACCCGATCAACTGGTTGGTCTTTCCTATCATCGAAGTGAACCACATCCCCTCCATCGTGGCGCATAAGAATCGAGCCACATCCACGATTGCGCAATTCGGAACCCGAGTCGGGATGATTACGAACGACCGGTCCCTCAATCTGGAGAAGTTCCAAGGAGTGGAAGAAGCCACGCTCGACCTATATGCGGCGGTTCGTAGCGCCTACTGGCAAAAGCGAACGAGGGCGGTTCGAGAGTGAGTGACGAGGGCTACATTCCATGCGAGGCAGTGTGGGAAGGAGGGGCTTATGAAGACCAGTAACAACAAGCAGAAACTGTGGTCGATCGTCTTGGCCGGAGGGGAAGGCACGCGCGTGGGATCCTTCGTGCATCGCTGGTTGGGCCGACCAAGGCCGAAACAATTCTGCACCTTTGTCGGCACGCGCTCCTTGTTCCAGCATACCGTGGATCGCGCGGCACGCCTCACACCCGCAGTGCAGTCCATTCTGGTTATTGCTCAGACCCATCGTCAAGAGGCTATGACACAACTGGACGGACGCGGGGTCGGGACCGTGTTGTTTCAACCTGCCAATCGGGATACGGGAGCTGGCGTGTTTCTCCCCTTGACCTACCTGCTGAATCGGGATCCTCTGGCGACCGTGATCGTCTATCCGTCCGACCACTTCGTCTACCCGGAAGAGCGGTTCCTCGACAACATACGGGAGGCGGTTCCGATTGCCGAGCGGTTGCATGATCGAATCGTCCTGCTGGGTGTGGCACCGGACCGTCTCGAGTTGGACTACGGCTGGATTCTACCAGGGGACCCACTGGCCATCGCGGGAATGAAGCCGGTCCTGGCCGTCAGAAAGTTCGTCGAGAAGCCCACGGCGCAAGAGGCCGATGAGGCCCTGGCGAACAATGCCCTATGGAACACCATGGTGATCGTTGCGAAGGTGGAGACACTGTGGAAACTGGGCCAACAGCGTTTTCCCGAACTGATCGAGCGGTTCGAACGACTCGGTCGTGCCATCGGCACCTCGGAGGAGGCCCGTGTCTTGGAAGCGATCTATCAGACTATGCCGACCAGGAATTTTTCTTCTGATCTCCTCCAGCATGTGCCGGACCGTGTGGCAGTCACTGAGCTCACGAATGCACTGTGGAGTGATTGGGGAAGGCCGGAACGCATCACGGAGGCGCTGCGCCGGATCGGCCGCACACCGGCCTTTCCCTTGGAGGCACTTGGCAGCCCATTTGCGCCAATTCCCATTGAGAATGGGGCCGTAGCGAGGGCCTGAACACAACATAGCAATCGTCTGTGCGACGTGAAGAATTGCTCAGGGCAGGATGCCAACAGCGAAGGGGTAGAAGTCACGATGAGAATCCCACGGATCGACAAGCAATGTATCAACACCATCCGGACCCTGTCGGATGGATGCGGTCCAACGGGCGAATTCCGGCCATCCTGGCGCGGCGATGGCCCTGACGCCGGTGGTGTACGGTCTGTGGCAGCATTTTTTACGGTTCGATCCCCAGGATCCCATCTGGCCCAATCGCAATCGGTTCATGCTCTCGATCGGGCATGCCTCCATGTTGCTCTATTCGCTGCTGCATCTTCGCGGCGTGAAGTCCGTCAACCCCCAGTACGAAACGGTGGGCTCGCCGTCGGTCACGTTGTACGACATCAAGACGTTTCGGCAGCTGGCCGGAACGAGCATCGGCATGAACACATTCGGCGCCTCGGCGCCCTTGAAAGCATTGCAGAAGAAGTTCGGGTTTACCCTGGATCACGTCATGGCGGCGGTCAAGGCACGATTGGCAACCGGCCGGTAACGTGACCCGCAGCCGGGACGACACTGTCGGTCAACCGACGCACCACGCGCAAGGAGATGCCATGACGCACGTCTCGCAGGTCAAGATCATGAATCCCGTTCGTGCCCTTCGGCTCTTCGGCCAGTCGGTCTGGTTGGATGACATCCGGCGGAGCTGCCTCACCAACGGGGCCCTGCAACGTCTGATCGACGACGAGGGCCTGGGCGGCGTGACGTCCAACCCCGCCATCTTCGAGCACGCCATCACCGGGAGTGCGGACTACGCCGAAGCCCTGAGCGCCCTCAGGCGAGAGCCCGGCCTGGATGCGAAGGCGCGCTACGAACGGGTGGCCATCGAGGATATCCAAGCCGCCGCCGACCTCCTGCAGCCGGTCTATCGCCACACGAACCGGCGCGACGGCTACGTGAGCCTGGAGGTCTCGCCCCAGGTGGCCCATGACACGCGGGGCACGCTCGATGAGGCGAAGCGATTGTGGGAGGCCGTCGGACGCGACAACCTGATGATCAAGGTGCCGGCCACGCCCGAGGGGATTCCGGCGATCGTGCAACTACTCAGCAAGGGGATCAACGTCAACGTGACCCTCCTCTTCGCGCAGGAGACCTATGTAGGGGTTGCCGAGGCCTATCTCATGGGCCTGGAACAGTTGGCGGCGCGGGGTGGCGACGTGGGCCGCGTGGCGAGTGTGGCCAGCTTCTTCGTCAGCCGCATCGATACGGCGGCGGATGCGGCCATTGCCGAACGTCTCAAGACCTCCACGGATGAGCGGGCACGGGCTCTGCTCAGGAGTCTCCTGGGAAAGGTGGCCGTGGCGAACGCCAAGCTGGCCTATCAACGGTACCGGGCCCTGTTCTCCGGCCCACGCTGGGAGGCGCTCGCCAGGCGGGGGGCGATGACGCAACGGCTGCTCTGGGCCAGTACCGGCACCAAGAATCCCCAGTATCGCGATGTACTGTATGTGGAGGAACTGATCGGTCCCGACACGGTCAACACGATGCCGCCGGCGACGCTCGAGGCCTTTCATGACCACGGCCGTCCCGAGAGTCGGCTGACTGCCGAGGTCGAGGAGGCGAAGGCCGTCCTGCTCGCGCTGGAGCAGGCGGGACTCTCGCTCAACGCGATCACCGACCGGCTGTTGGCGGAGGGGGTGCACTCGTTCAGGAAGGCCTTCGACCAACTCCTGGTCGCCGTCGAGCAGCAGGCCAAGGGGGACGATTCTGGTCGACTCAACGGCTGTTCGTACCGGCTGCCGGAAACCGTGGCTGCCGAGGTGCAGGCTTCTCTCACGGTATGGCGCGATGCCGACAGGGTGCGCCGGCTGTGGAATCGCGATCCGTCCCTCTGGACCGATGGGGACGAACACCGATGGCTCGGGTGGTTGGATATCACCGATCAACAATTGGCCCATTTGCCCCTGCTCACCAACCTCGCGGAAGAAACCTGGCGTCGGGGGTTTACCCACGCCCTGCTGTTGGGGATGGGCGGGTCGAGCCTCTGTCCCGAAGTCCTGAAGACGACATTCGGCAAACAAGCGGGGTATCCGGACCTGTACGTGCTCGATTCGACGGATCCAGCCCAGATCCGAGCGGTCGAGCAACAGCTCCAGCTGGCGACCACCCTCTTCATCGTGTCGAGCAAGTCCGGGAGCACCTTGGAGCCGATGATCCTGAAACAATATTTCTTCGAGCGGGTGCAGCGTCTCGTCGGGGCCAAAGCCGCCGTGCGGCAGTTCATCGCGATCACGGATCCCGGCTCGGCCTTGCAACAGGCCGCCGAGACGCACGAGTTCCGGCATCTCTATTTCGGGGTCCCCACGATCGGGGGCCGGTATTCGGCCCTGTCGAATTTCGGCATGGTGCCGGCGGCCGTCATGGGGCTGGACCTCGCGCCGTTGCTCGAACGCGCGGAGGAAATGGTGGAGGCCTGTTTTCCCTCGGTCCCGGTCCAGGAGAATCCCGGCCTGGTGCTCGGCACGATTCTCGGGGTGTTCGCCAAACAGGGCCGCGACAAGGTGACGATCGTGGCGTCGCCCCGTTTGGCATCGTTCGGCGCCTGGCTCGAACAGCTCCTGGCCGAGTCGACCGGCAAAGAAGGCAAGGGCCTCATTCCCGTCGATCGTGAAGCGGTCGGAGATCCCACGGTCTATGGATCGGATCGCCTGTTCCTGTACCTCCGGTTGCAGGATGCACCGGAGAAGAGTCAAGACGAGGCGGTTGACAGGCTTGAGCAGGCGGGCCATCCGGTGGTCCGGATCTCGGTGGGCGAGCTCTATGACCTGGGGCAGGAATTCTTCCGCTGGGAATTTGCCACGGCGGTGGCGGGATCGGTCCTGGCGCTCAATCCCTTTGACCAGCCGGACGTAGAGGCGAGCAAATTGGCGACCAAGCGGTTGACGGCGGAGTATGAACGAACCGGGACCTTGCCTGCGGACACTCCGATCGTCGAAGAGCAGGGGCTCAGCCTCTATGCCGATCCGCACTATGCCGCGGCGCTGCGTGTGGCGGCAGGGCCGACCCCGTCCGTCCGGGAGTACCTGGCGGCCCATGTGAATCGCTTGACGGCCGGCGAGTATTTCGCGTTGCTGGCCTATCTCCAGATGAGCCCCGCGCATGAAGCGCAACTCCAGGCCCTACGCCATTTGGTGCGGGACGTCAAACGTGTCGCGACCTGTTTGGGGTTCGGCCCTCGGTTCCTCCATTCCACTGGGCAAGCCTACAAGGGAGGGCCGAACAACGGCCTCTTTCTCCAACTCACCTGTGAGGATGCGGCGGACCTTCCGGTGCCGGGACAACGGTACACGTTCGGCATCGTCAAGGCGGCACAGGCGCGCGGGGATTTTCAGGTCTTGGCGGAGCGGGGACGGCGGTTGCTGCGGGTCCATCTGGGCGTCGATGTCCAAGCGGGGCTGGCGACGCTGAAATCGGCGATGGAGCAGGCGTTGGCATGGGGGGACGGCCGATGAGGTCGCGATCGGTACGACCGGCGCCGGAACGTCTTGTGATGCCGCATGGGGCCGGTGGGAGGACATGATGACCGAGATTCGATCAGATGCGCTCGTCTTGTTCGGCGCCACAGGAGACTTAGCGTTCAAGAAGATCTTTCCGGCCTTGCAGGCCCTGGTCAAGCGGGGCCATCTCACGGTGCCGGTGATCGGGGTGGCGAAGGGGAACCGCACTGTCGACGCGCTTCGGGATCGGGTCCGCGAGAGCCTCACACAGTTCGGCGGCGGGGTGGATGAGGCGGCCTTCACCAAGCTCGTGCAACTACTGCAATATGTGGACGGTGACTATCAAGAGGAACGGACCTTCACCAATCTGCGCCGGGCGCTCGGCAAGGTCCGTCATCCGCTCCATTACCTGGCGATCCCGCCGAGTGTGTTCCCCATCGCGGTCGAGGGGTTGGGCCAGTCCAGCTGCGCGCAGGGCGCCCGGGTGGTGGTCGAAAAACCGTTCGGGCGGGATCTCGCGTCGGCGCAGGCGTTGAACCGGACCTTGCACCGCATCTTCGACGAGTCGGCGATCTTTCGGATCGACCATTACCTGGGCAAGGAATCGATCCAGAACCTCTTGTATTTTCGTTTCGCCAATTCGTTTCTCGAACCGATTTGGAATCGCGGCTATGTGGAAAGCGTGCAGATCACGATGGCGGAACGGTTCGGCCTGTCCGGCCGCGGACGGTTTTACGAAGAAACCGGGGCCCTGCGCGATGTGGTCCAGAACCATCTGCTGCAGGTCGTGGCGAACCTGGCGATGGAGCCGCCCATCAACGGAGCCGGAGAGGCGTTGCGGGACGAACGGATCAAAATCTTCAAGCGCATGAAACCGCTCACCGCGCAAACCCTGGTCCGCGGCCAGTTTCGCGGCTATCACCAGGAAGCCGGTGTGGCGGCCGATTCCACGGTCGAGACGTTCGCGTCGCTCCAGATCGAACTCGATTCGTGGCGCTGGGCGGGGGTGCCGTTTTTTATTCGAACCGGCAAGTGTTTGCCGGTCACGGCCACGGAAGTCTTCGTGACCTTGAAGCGTCCGCCTCAGAACGTGTTCGGCGAAGCGCTGCAGTCGCAACGCAATTATGTCCGGTTCCGGCTCGGTCCCGATCGGGTGGCGGTGGCCATCGGAGCGCGCGCCAAGGTGCCGGGAGAAAAGATGATCGGGCGTGAGACGGAACTCTTCGTCTGCCACCAGCGGGGCGACGAGATGGGCGCCTACGAACGGTTGATCGGCGATGCCATGATCGGCGATGCGTCGCTCTTCGCGCGGCAGGACGGCGTCGAGGCGTCATGGCGAGTCGTGGATCCGGTGCTGACGGCCCCTACGCCGGTCTCTGAATACGAGCCGGGCACCTGGGGGCCGGGCGAGTCCCAGACGTTGATCTCGCCGTTCGGCGGCTGGCAGAACCCGAAGGAACAGGAATGACCCCCCGACGAATGAAGCGATCGCCTCGCCGTGCGATTTCTCGAACTGCCGCAGGACAGAAGATGAAGGTGCTGGTCGTGGATGTGGGGGGCACCCATGTGAAGATCCTCGCGTCCGGACAGCAGACGGTTCGAAAGTTCCGCTCCGGGCCGGCGTTGACGCCGAAGCAGATGCTCGCCGGCGTGCTGAAGGCCAGCAAGGGCTGGGCCTATGAGACGGTCTCGATCGGGTATCCCGGACCGGTGCTCCACGGTGAAGTGTACGCCGAGCCAAAACATTTGGGACCTGGCTGGGTCGGATTCGATTTCAAGACAGCCTTCGGATGTCCCGTCAGAGTGATCAACGATGCCGCTATGCAGGCCCTGGGTGGTTATGAGGGCGGCAGGATGCTGTTTCTTGGCCTCGGAACGGGGTTGGGCTCGGCGTTGATTGCAGACAAGGTGATCATGCCGATGGAGCTGGCACATTTGCCATACAAGAAAGGCGGAACCTTCGAGGACTATGTCGGGCGTCGCGGGCTTGAGCGACTCGGGAAAAAGAAATGGCGGCGCACCGTGGAAGATGTCGTGGTCCGTCTGAAAAGCGCCCTGGTGGCCGACGATGTCCTGCTCGGCGGCGGCAATGCCAAAAAACTCAAACGACTTCCGGAAGGCGTTCGTCTTGGCGGCAATGCCCACGCATTCCTCGGAGGACAACGCTTGTGGGAAGAGACAGCGAGGAGTCCACAGTGACCGCTTTGTCGAATCGCGCCGTGCGGTGGCTGTCGGCGATTCATGGGTGACAGGAAGGCATCGGCTTTGCCGGAGCAAGGGGAGGACGACTATGCAACTGGGGATGATCGGGCTCGGCAGGATGGGAGCCAATATGGTGCGGCGGTTGATGCGCGGAGGTCACCACTGTGTGGTGTTCGACGTGAATCCCGAACAGGTGCAGCGGCTGGCCGCTGAAGGGGCCGTCGGAGCCGGTTCCATGGACGAGCTGATCGGTCGATTGAACAAGCCGCGAGCCCTGTGGGTGATGGTACCGGCTGGAGAGGCGACCGAGGCCACCGTGGAGTCCCTCGCCAAGCGGCTCGGTCCCGACGACATCATCATCGATGGAGGCAACTCCTATTTCAAAGATGACGTCCGGCGCGCCAAGGCGCTGGCGGGGAGAGGCATTCAGTATGTGGATGTCGGCACGAGCGGCGGCACCTGGGGGGTGGAGCGAGGCTACTGCCTGATGATCGGCGGCCTTGAGCCGGTGGTGCAGCATCTGGATCCGATCTGGAGAACCTTGGCGCCGGGACGGGGAACCATCGCCAGGACGAAGGGGCGGGATCGCGTGAACGGCACGGCGGAGGAAGGGTACCTGCATTGCGGTCCCACCGGGGCGGGACATTTCGTCAAGATGGTCCACAACGGAATCGAGTACGGCCTGATGCAGGCCTATGCGGAAGGGTTCGACATCTTTCGCCATGCCGGCTCCACGAACCTTCCCGAGGACTTGCGGTACGAGTTGAATTTGCCGGACATCGCCGAAGTCTGGCGCCGCGGGAGTGTGGTGGGCTCCTGGCTGCTCGATTTGACCGCGGCCGCGCTGGCGGAGCATCCGGACCTGGCCAATTTCACCGGGTCCGTTGCGGATTCCGGAGAAGGCCGCTGGACGGTGATGGCGGCAGTCGAAGAGGGGGTGCCGGCGGAGGTCCTGTCCGCCTCCCTCTACACCAGATTCCGGTCGCGCCAGGACCATACCTTTGCCGAGAAGGTGCTCTCGGCGATGCGCTACCAATTCGGCGGCCATGTCGAACGGCCGACCGGATGATTGTGCGAGCGACAAAGGTGAAGCCGTGGAAATGCCTAGCTCTGAGTGAACGGCCTGACGCTCAAGGTGATCTGAGCCGTGCGGTAAGAGAGGGGACTATCGCGGCATTCCGGGTCATTCATGAGGGTCTTGAATGACGTATCTGAGACCTATCCTTCTCTGCAAAGGCCATGGATGCAAAGGAGTTCCTCTATGCTGTGGCCGTTGATCGTGTACACCGCGCTGGTGGTCCTTGTGACCGCGACCATGCTCGCTTCATATGTACTGGGACAACGGCATTGGGAATCGGCAACCGGCAAGCCATACGAGTCCGGCATTGTCTCAGAAGGCTCAGCGCGTGTGCGTCTGTCGGCGAGATTCTATCTGGTCGCCGTATTCTTCGTGGTATTCGACCTGGAAGCCGTGTTTCTGTTTGCGTGGGCCGTCGCGGCCCGCGACATTGGTTGGGCAGGGTATTGGGAAGTCGTGATCTTCATCGGTGTACTCATGGCGGCATTGATCTATCTTTGGGGCGTTGGTGCACTGGATTGGGCCTCGGAACGGCTCAACTCGCGATAACGGAGGAACCGCATGCAATGGTCGTTGACAAAACCCGATATTACGGGGCTGGTGGCTCACCCGGACAAGGAGCCATTCGAACAGGCCGTTCGCCGCAGCGTCATCCTCTCGCGGCTGGAGGATTTGGTTGCATGGGGTCGCAAGAACTCCCTGTGGCCGTTCAACTTCGGGCTCTCCTGTTGTTATGTGGAGATGGCCACCAGCATTACGAGCAAGTTCGATGTGTCGCGGTTCGGCGCGGAAGTGATTCGCGGCACGCCCCGCGAGGCCGACCTCATGGTGGTAGCGGGCACGGTCTTTATCAAGATGGCGCCCATCGTCCAGCGGTTGTATGAGCAGATGATGGAACCTCGCTGGGTCATCTCTATGGGCTCCTGCGCCAATTCCGGTGGCATGTACGACATTTACAGCGTGGTGCAGGGCGTGGACAAGTTCCTTCCCGTCGATGTGTATGTGCCGGGTTGCCCGCCGCGTCCGGACGCCTTTCTGGAAGGCCTGCTCCTGTTGCAGAAAGCTGTGGAAGTGGAACGGCGCCCGTTGAGCTGGACTGTGGGCCAGCAAGAGACCACACGAGCGCCGCTTCCCTCTATGCGCGACTTGATGCGGCCGACCCGGCAGCAGGCGACCGTGCTTCGGGAGCCGGACGAAGTATGATCGCCGCACCGGCCATCACAGAGGCAATCATTCGGCGATTCGGATCGGCGGTGCTTCCTCAGGAAACCCGCGATCACATCCCCACCTTTTGGGTCGAAAAGGATCACGTGCAGGGGCTGCTCCGTTATCTCAAGCAGGAGGTAGACCAGCCCTATAAAATGCTCTACGACCTCACCGCGATCGACGAGCGCGTGCGCGCGCATCGTGACGGCCAGCCGCCCAGCGACTTTACGGTGGTCTATCATCTCCTCTCGTTCGATCGTAATGAGTACGTGCGGATCAAGGTGGCCTTGGCAGAAGTCCGACTGTCGTTGCCGAGCATTGTGAATATCTGGCCCGCAGCTAATTGGTACGAGCGCGAGGCGTGGGACATGTTCGGGATCGTCTTCGAGGGACATCCGCACCTCCAGCGCATCCTGATGCCGAAGAGTTGGGTGGGGCATCCGTTGCGCAAGGACCACCCCGCGCGCGCGACGGAGATGGGACCCTATCAGTTGCCTCCGGACAAGGAACGGGCTGAGCAGGAGGCGCTGCGCTTCCGCCCCGAGGATTGGGGGATGAGCCGCGCGCGCGATGACGCCGATTTCGTGTTTCTCAATGTGGGCCCGCAGCATCCTGGTACGCACGGCGTGTTGCGCATCGCCCTGCAGCTCGACGGCGAAGAGATCGTAGACGCGGTGCCGGACATCGGGTTCCACCATCGAGGCGCCGAAAAGATGGGGGAGCGCCAGTCCTGGCACACCTATATCCCCTACACGGACCGCATCGACTATCTCGGCGGCGTCATGAACAACCTGGCCTATTTGACGGCAGTGGAGAAGCTGGCCGGTATCGAGGTCCCATCCCGAGCCCAGGTCATTCGCGTGATGTTGTCAGAATTGTTTCGGATCAACAGCCATCTGGTCTGGTACGGAACCCTGGCGCAGGATTTGGGGCAGATGTCTCCGGTGTTTTATACGTTCAACGATCGCGAGCGGACGTTTGCGATCATCGAGGCCATCTGCGGCGCCCGCATGCATCCGGCCTGGTTTCGCATCGGCGGCGTGGCCGCAGACTTGCCCAAAGGCTGGGAGCGGATGTTCCGGGATTTCATCGCGTACCTTCCGCCCCGATTGCTGGAGTACGACCGGGCGGTGATGCAGAATCGCATTTTCAAAGGGCGGACGAAAGAGATCGGCCGATATACCGTCGACGAGGCTATTGAGTGGGGCGTGACCGGGCCGAATCTTCGCGCCTGCGGTTTCGAATGGGATTTTCGCAAGCGGCAACCCTACTCCGGCTACGAACAATTCGAGTTCGAGATTCCCACCGCACAGACCGGCGATTGCTACGGCCGCGCGTCCGTCCGGGTGGAGGAGATGCGACAGAGTCTGCGCATCATCGAGCAGTGCGTCGAGAACATGCCTGAAGGACCGTACAAGTCGGATCATCCCCTGGCCACGCCGCCGGTGAAAGCCCGCACGATGCAGGACATCGAAACTCTGATCACCCATTTCTTGAGCGTGAGTTGGGGTCCCGTGATTCCACCCGGGGAAACACTGGGCGCCATTGAAGGGACCAAAGGCAACAACGGCTACTATCTGGTGAGCGACGGCAGCACGGTGTCTTACCGGACACGCATTCGTACCCCGTCGTTCCCCCATATGCAAATGCTGCCGCTGATCTGTCGGGATTTGATGGTGCCGGATCTGATCGCCATCTTGGGGGCGATGGATTTTGTGCTCGCGGACATTGATCGGTAAGGAGGTTGCGCATGTTGAGCACCAACGAGATCCGCGAAATCGAGGCTGAAGCCGCGCATTATCCGACACGTCAAGCCATCTGTATCGATGCGATGAGAATCGTGCAGCGGCACCGAGGCTGGATCTCCGACGAAAGCCTTCACGATATCGCCGCACATCTCGGCATGTCGGTCACAGACCTGGATAGTGTGGCGACCTTCTACAACCTCATTTTTCGCAAGCCCGTCGGCCGCCATGTGATCATGGTCTGCGATAGCGTGAGCTGTTGGATCATGGGCTACGATCGCGTGCGCGAGCATCTCTGTAAGCAACTCGGAATCAGGTTGGGTGAAACAACCCCGGACAACCGTTTCACGCTGCTGCCGATCGTCTGTCTGGGCTGTTGCGATCGTGCTCCTGCCATGATGGTGGACAACGATCTGCACAACGACCTGGATCCGCAGAAGATCGACCGCGCATTGGAGACCTATAGATGACGCTCCTCACAGACAAGCCGCTGACCAAGAACATGCGACAGGATGGGTCGGTTGTGGACATCAGGTCCTATGAGCAGGCCGGCGGCTACCAGGCGGTTCGCAAGGTCTTGCTCGGTGGGATGACGCCGAAAGCCGTCACGGACGCGGTGAAAGACGCCAACCTCCGCGGTCGAGGAGGCGCCGGTTTCCCGACGGCGAAGAAATGGTCGTTCGTCCCACTGGGAAAAGACGCGCCGAACCCGACGTATCTGATCTGCAATGCCGATGAGATGGAACCTGGCACCTTTAAGGATCGCCTGTTGATGGAGCGGGACCCGCATCAACTGATCGAAGGCATGATCGTCTCGGGATTCGCCATCGAGGCGGATGTCGCCTACATCTTTCTGCGCGGCGAGTATGTGCAGGCGGCTGAGCGGCTCTCTCGCGCCATCGCGGAAGCGTACGACGCGCACTATCTCGGCAAGAATATTCTGAGTTCCGATTACAGTCTTGAGTTGTACCTGCACCTGAGCGGCGGACGGTATATGTGCGGTGAGGAAACCGGGTTGCTCAATGCGCTGGAAGGCAAGCGCGCCAATCCGAGATCGAAGCCGCCCTTTCCCCCGGTGGTCGGTCTCTTCGGCAAGCCCACAGTGGTCAACAATGTCGAGACATTGTGCTGCGTGCCCCACATCATCACCCACGGCGGGGAGTGGTTCCGTACCTTGGGGCGCACCCAAGATGCCGGTACCAAACTGTTCGGGGTGAGCGGAAAAGTGAAACGCCCAGGACTCTGGGAGCTGCCCATGGGGACGACGATTCGCGAAATCCTTGAAGAGCATGCCGGCGGTATGCGCGATGGCCTGACATTTCGGGCGCTGCTTCCGGGCGGCGCGTCGACCGATTTTGTCACGGAAGAGCATCTGGATACCTCCATGGACTTCACCGCCATGACGAAGATCGGCAGCCGCATGGGCACAGGCACCATGATCGTGCTGGATGACCAGACCTGTCCGGTGGGTATGACCTGGAATCTGATGCATTTTTTCGCGCAGGAATCCTGCGGCTGGTGCACGCCCTGCTGGAGCGGGCTGGGATGGGTGGAACGAATTCTACAGTCCATGGAAGAGGGACGGGGGCAGCCGGGCGATCTCGACAAGCTGGCGTCTCAAGCCAAGATGTGGGGTCCCGGCGCCACCTTTTGCGCACTGGCGCCCGGCGCCGCAGAGCCGCTGCAAAGCGCCTTGAAATACTTCCGCGAAGACTTCGAACGGCACATTCGCGAAAAACGCTGTCCATGGAGGTAGCTGTGGCGACCGTGCATGTTGACGGAACATCGTATCAGATGAATGCAGAAGAGAATTTACTTCACGGCTGTCTCTCCGCTGGGCTGAATCTGCCCTATTTCTGCTGGCATCCCGCGCTCGGGTCTGTCGGCGCCTGCCGCCAGTGCGCCGTCAAGCAGTTCAAGGACGAGCAGGATCAGCAGGGAAAGATCGTCATGGCCTGCATGACCCCGGCTGCCGAGGGCGCGCGCATCGCGATTCAGGATCCCGAGGCGGTCGCCTTTCGCGCCGCCATCGTCGAGGGGCTGATGCTGAATCATCCTCACGACTGTCCGGTGTGCGATGAAGGCGGCGAGTGCCATCTCCAAGACATGACGGTGATGACAGGTCACAATTACCGCCGTTATGAGTTCGACAAACGCACGTTTCATAACCAGAATCTCGGCCCGCTGGTGAATCATGAGATGAACCGCTGCATCCAGTGTTACCGCTGCGTCCGCTATTATCGAGAGTATGCAGGCGGGCGCGATTTGAATGCGTTTGCGTCGCGCAATACCGTCTTCTTCGGCCGTCAGGCAGACGGGGTGTTGGAAAATGAGTTCAGCGGTAACCTCGTCGAGATCTGCCCGACCGGCGTGTTCACGGACAAAACCCTGAAGCGCCACTACACGCGCAAATGGGACCAGCAGTTTGCTCCCTCGATCTGCGTGCATTGCGGACTTGGGTGCAATACCGATGTCGGTGAGCACTCCGGCACGGTGCGGCGCATCGTCAACCGCTACAATCACGAGGTCAACGGCTATTTCCTCTGCGACCGCGGCCGGTTCGGTTATGAATTCGTCAATAGCGACCATCGCATCCGCGAACCGTTGCTCAAGGGCGAGGCGGTGAGTGCGGACACGGCCAACCGGCAGCTGCATGACACCGTGGCCTCCGGCAAAGCCGTCGGCATCGGTTCGCCGAGGGCATCACTGGAATCCAACTTTGCCTTACGCACATTGGTGGGCCCAGACCGGTTCTATTCCGGCATGGCGGACAGCGAAGCGAAGCTGACGGCGCTGGCGATCGATATTCTTCGGCGCGGCCCTCTGCGGACGCCTACACTCCGCGAGATGGAAGAGTGCGACGCGGTGTTTGTTTTGGGCGAGGACGTGACCAACGTCGCGCCCCGCATAGCGCTTGCTCTGCGTCAGTCGGTGCGCCGGCAGCCCATCGAGATGGCGAAGGAGTTGAAGATTCCATTGTGGATGGACCATGGCATACGCGACGCCATTCAGGATCGGAGGGGCCCGTTGTATATCGCGACGCCCTATGCCACGCGGGTGGACGAGATCGCCACAGCCACGTTCCATGCGGCCCCCGACGATCTCGCGCGCCTGGGTTTCGCGGTGGCGAACGCGCTTGACCCGCAGGCAGTCTCGCGAGGGGATTTCCCGCTGGCGGGCGAGATCGCCCGCGCACTCAAGAACGCCAAGAAACCATTGGTGATTGCCGGCCCGAGTTGCAACAGCGAGGCCGTTATTCAGGCGGCCGCCAACGTGGCGATGTCTGTCGGGGCCATGCTCAGCTTTACGGCGCCCGAGTGTAATACCGTAGGCGCCATGCTGATGGGCGCGAATCCATTGACCGCTGCGTTTCAAGCGATCAAGGACGGCGATGCCGACACGGTCATCATTCTGGAGAATGATCTGTATCGACGGGCGCCTCGTGCCGACGTCGATGCGCTCCTCCATGCGGCGGCGCACGTGATCCTGCTCGATCACCTCGCCAATGGGATATCCGCCAAAGCCGAACTTGTGTTGCCGTCCGGGACCTTCGCGGAATCCGACGGCACGTTCATCGGCAGCGAGGGACGCGCGCAGCGGTTTTTCCAAGCCTTTGTGCCGTCCGGCGCCATTCAAGAAAGTTGGCGCTGGCTGGGAAGAGATTCTTGGAAAAGTCTCGATGAGGTGCTGGCCGCGATGGCGACGGCCTTGCCGCAACTGGCGCCCGCTCGCGATGCTGCGCCGTCGGCTCGATTCCGGATCGCCGGGGCGAAAGTTCCGCGTTCACCGCATCGAGCGAGCGGCCGCACGGCGGTGTTGGCCAATCTCAACGTCTCGGAGCCCAAACCGCCGGACGATCCTGACTCGCCGCTGTCGTTTTCCATGGAAGGCGCGCCCACGCACCCGCCGGGAGCACTTATTCCATTCGTCTGGTCGCCCGGCTGGAATTCCATTCAGGCGACCAACAGCTATCAAAAGGAGATCGGCGGCCCTCTGAGCGGGGGCGACCCAGGAGTGCGGATGGTCGAGCCCGCGCCGTTTCACGGTCGATCCTATTTCAGTGAGATTCCCGCTGCCTTTGCGCCGCGGGAGGGAGAGTGGCTGCTGGTGCCGATGTATCACATCTTCGGCTCGGATGAACTGAGTCTTTCGGCGCCGGGTATTGCCGAACTCGCCACGACCGCTCATGTGGCCGTGGATGCAGTTGATCTTACGGAGGGGGAAGAGGTCGAAGTGCGCTGCGCCGGCGGCACGTTCAGACTGCCCGTCCGCATCCGGCCCGACCTGCCGCGCGGTGTTGCCGGTCTGTCTGCGGGACTGGCTCCTATCGCCGGATTGGGTTTGCCGGCATGGGGGAAGATCGTGAAGATCACATGACCAGCCCGTACCCAATGCTTTCGGTCCTCGGCATTCTCTTCGCTGCGCTCACCATCGCGGCCTGGCTCATCTGGCTCGAGCGGCGGCTACTCGCCTTGTGGCAAGACCGGTACGGTCCGAATCGCGTCGGACCATTCGGGCTGCTCCAGGTGGTGGCTGACGGCGTGAAGATCTTCATGAAGGAAGACTGGGTGCCTCCGTTCGCGGATAAACCGGTTTTTATTCTGGCTCCGGCCATCATCATGCTGACCGCGTTGATGGCGTTTGCGGTGCTTCCCGTCGCTCCGGGAATCATCATCAGCGATCTTAATATCGGGTTGCTGTTTGTTCTCGCCCTGTCGTCGCTCGGCGTGTATAGCGTGGTGCTGGCCGGCTGGTCCTCCAACAACAAGTATGCGCTCCTCGGCGGCATGCGGGCGGCGGCCCAAATGATCAGCTACGAAGTGTTCATGGGCCTTTCCCTGATGGGGGTGGTGCTCCTGGCCGGGTCGTTCAGCCTCCCGGCCATCGTGGAAGCGCAGCGGGAACTCTGGTTCGTCGTTCCACAATTCCTCGGCTTCGTCTTGTTTCTGATCGCTGGCCTGGCCGAAACGCGCCGCACTCCGTTCGACCTGCCTGAAGCGGAGAGCGAGCTGGTCGCCGGGTATCACTCTGAATATTCCGGGATGAAGTTCGGCATGTTCTTTGTCGGCGAGTATCTCGGCGTGACGCTGATCTCCGCGCTGATCACGGTGTTGTTTTTCGGAGGCTGGCTCGGTCCGGTACTTCCGCCGATCGTCTGGTTTCTGCTCAAAACGTTTTTCTTCATTGCGTTCTTTATTTTGCTGCGGGCTTCCCTGCCGCGCCCACGATTCGACCAGCTCATGTCGTGGGGCTGGAAGGTCATGTTGCCCTTGGCGCTGGCCAACCTGGTTGTGACCGGCGCACTGGTGCTCGCCTGGAGTTAACCCATGCTCAGCATACTGAAATCGATGTGGTACGTGTTCCTGCACAGCTTTCAGAAGAGGGTGACGGTGCAGTATCCGGAGGAAAAGCCCTACCTGGCCCCGCGTTATAGAGGAAGAATCATCCTCTCGCGCGATCCGGATGGGGGCGAGCGCTGTGTTGCCTGCAATCTGTGCGCGGTCGCCTGCCCGGTGAGCTGTATCGCTCTTCAGGCCACGGAAGATGAGCACGGCCGCCGATTTCCGGAATTCTTTCGCATCAATTTCTCGCGGTGTATTTTCTGCGGGTATTGCGAGGAGGCCTGTCCCACCTATGCGATTCAACTGACGCCTGACTTCGAGATGGGCGAGTTCCACCGTCAGAATCTGGTCTATGAAAAGGAAGATCTGCTTATCAATGGACCAGGCAAATATCCCGACTATAACTTCTGGCGTGTCGCCGGGGCGCAGATCGGCGGCAAAGACAAGGGACAGGCCGCGCACGAGGCCGCGCCGGTGGATGTTCACAGTTTGCTGCCGTGAGGTGTTTATGGAAGTGGTCTTCTATATTGCGGGAACTGTGGCCATCGTCGCCACGGTTCTCATGTTGATGGGTCTGAATGTGGTCCATGCGTTGCTGTATTTGATCGTGTCGTTGCTGGCGGTCGCGGTGGTGTTTTACGTGATCGGGGCGCCGTTCGTGGCCGCGCTCGAGGTCGTTGTTTATGCGGGAGCCATAATGGTGTTGTTCGTGTTCGTGGTGATGATGCTCAATCTTGGCGCGCAGGCTATGTCGCTGGAGAAATCCTGGCTGACGCCGGGGATCTGGATCGGTCCCACGGTTTTGGCCGGCCTGCTGCTGTGCGAGGTTGTCTATGTGATTGTACGCGGCGGCGACGCTCATCTGGGAACGGGAACGGTAGACCCTAAACAGGTCGGCATGGTGTTGTTCGGACCTTATGTGATCGGCGTGGAGCTTGCTTCCATGCTGTTGCTCGCGGGCCTCGTGGGTGCCTACCACCTGGGATTCCGCGCCACGCACAAAGCGGAGATTCGAAATGCTCGAGATACCCATCAGAGATGGGCTGCTCCTCGCAGGGGTTCTGTTCTCCCTGGGACTGATCGGCCTGCTCGTACGCCGTAACCTGATTTTTGTGCTCATGTCACTTGAGGTGATGCTCAACGCGGCAGGCCTGGCCTTCGTGGTCGCCGGGTCGCGATGGCAGCAGGCCGACGGGCAGATCGCCTTTCTCTTCATTCTCACCATGGCTGCAGCGGAAGTCTCGGTTGGACTCGCCTTGGTGCTGCAACTGTATCACCACTTCAAGTCTCTGGATGCGGATCTACTGAGCGAGATGAGGGGGTAGCGGGATGGGATTGTTATGGTCGATCGTGGCGATACCCTTGGCGAGCGCGCTCGTGCTGGCGGTGCTGGGGTCGCGCTGCTCGCGCACTGTCGTGACCGCACTGGGCGTGGGCTCGATCGGCCTCTCGGCCGTGATCACTGTGCTGGTTGCAACCAACTTTGTGATCGCATCTCCGGTCGGACAGGCATACAGCGAGGTCCTATGGACATGGATCGATGTCGCCGGTTTTCAACCGAATATCGGTTTCTATTTGGACGCGCTGTCCCTGGTGATGATCCTAGTGGTCACCTTCGTCGGCTTTTGGATCCATCTCTATTCGGCTGAGTTCATGACGCACGACGAGGGGTACAGCCGGTTCTTTGCCTATATGAACCTGTTCGTCGCCTCGATGCTCACGCTGCTGCTCGCGGACAACCTGCTTCTGCTATACCTGGGATGGGAGGGCGTGGGCCTCTGCAGCTACCTCCTGATCGGATTCTGGTACCGCGATCCGGTGAACGGTTCGGCGGCTCGCAAGGCATTCATCGTCACACGCGTCGGCGATACGGCGATGTTGCTGGGCTTGTTTCTGCTGTTCACGAGCTTAGGCACTCTCCAGATTCAAGACCTCATGCATCGGGCATCGGACCAGTGGGCGGTGGGGTCCACTCTCGCCGTCGCGGCTGCGTTGCTGCTCTTGGGCGGCGCGGTGGGGAAGTCTGCGCAGCTCCCGCTCCAGGTCTGGTTGCCGGATGCGATGGCCGGGCCGACGCCGACCAGCGCCCTCATCCATGCAGCCACGATGGTCACGGCCGGAGTCTACCTGCTGGCGCGCACGCATGTGCTGTTTGACCTCGCACCGGCCGCGCAATGGATCGTGGCAGCCGTCGGTGCAGCTACCCTATTGCTGGCCGGATGCAGCGCCCTCACGCAGCACGACATCAAGCGCATTCTCGCGTATTCCACGGTGAGCCAGATCGGCTACATGTTTCTCGCGCTGGGGGTCGGCGCATGGTCTGCGGCTATTTTTCATTTTGTGACCCATGCATTCTTCAAGGCGTTATTGTTCCTCGGAGCCGGGGTGGTCATTGAAGCGCTGCGCGAGGAGCACAGCATCTTCCGCATGGGAGGACTACGCAAGGAACTGCCCCTCGTCTTCTGGACGTTTCTCATTGCCGGCTGCTCGCTCGCTGGGTTGCCCTTCATTACGGCGGGCTTCTACAGCAAGGATCTCATCATCTGGGGAACCTGGGCGGCAGCGCAGGGGCATCCGGGCTTCTGGATCGTCGGTATGGTAGGGGCGCTGCTCACCTCGCTGTATACGTTCCGCCTGATCTTCCGGGTCTTCTTCGGTCCTATTCAAACACCGGTCGGCAAGCGGCCGGGATACGCGATGACGGTACCGCTCATGATCCTGGCTTTCTTTTCGATCGTGGGCGGAGCGCTGAAGGAGCCGTTGCTCGCGTTCCTCGAGTTCACTCTGCCGACGATGGTCGAGACGAACGCCGCCGGTCTGACGGAGAGCCTCTCAGAGGTCATCGCCGCGTCGGCGCTCGTGAGCGGCCTCTATCTCGCGTACCTGTTTCATCTCCAGAGGAGGAGCCTGGCGGAACTGGTGGTGGCGAATCCCGCCGGGCGCACACTGCACGCATGGTGGTTGGCGGACTGGGGATTTGACTGGCTCTACGACAAAGTATTCGTCCAGCCCTTCCTGTGGGCGGCTCGGGTCAATAAAGACGATTTCATCGATAGGTTCTATACCGGCGTTGCGCGCCTTACGGAGGTCTTGTACCGCACGCTCCAGCTCACACAGACGGGTGCGATGCGCTGGTACGCGGCCGGTATTGCCCTCGGTTCGGTGTTGTTTCTGGCCTTGGCGGTGTTCTTATGATTCTCCTGTGGCTCATCGTCATTCCGCTCGTCGCGGGCGTGCTGGCGTGGTTCAGCGCGCAATGGAACACGCAATGGCCCCGTTGGATCTCCCTCGGCGCTGCGGCGCTCGACCTCGTCCTTTCGCTGGCCATGTGGATTCACGGCGATCGCATTGTCGCGGCCGGTGCTCCGGTCGCCTGGTTCGCTGAGGTGGACTGGACCTGGGTGCCGCGGTTCGGCATTCATTTCCACCTCGGCGTCGATGGCCTCAGCCTGCTCATGCTCGTGCTCACGTTTTTCCTCGGTCTCATGTCCGTGTTGTGCTCCTGGACGGAGATCCAGGACAAGATCGGCTTTTTCCACTTCAACCTCATGTGGATGTTGGCGGGTATCGCAGGGGTATTCCTTGCGCTCGATTTGTTCCTGTTTTATTTCGCGTGGGAGCTGATGCTGATCCCGATGTATTTCCTGATCGCGATCTGGGGCCACGAACGCAGGGTGTATGCCGCCATCAAGTTTTTGCTGTTCACGCAGCTCAGCGGATTGCTGATGCTGCTTGCCATCCTGGCGCTCTATTTCATGCATCATCAGACGACCGGTCGATACACCTTCCAATATGGCGATCTGCTGGGTACGAAACTGTCACCTGGAGCCGAGCTGTGGATTATGCTCGGATTTATCATCGCCTTCGCGGTGAAGCTGCCGGTGGTTCCATTGCATGCCTGGCTGCCCGACGCACATTCCGAAGCGCCGACGGCCGGAAGCGTGATCCTGGCCGGCCTGTTGCTGAAGACCGGCGCCTATGGGCTATTGCGTTTCGTCGTACCGCTCTTTCCGAACGCAGCCCACGAATTCACGCCCATCGCGCTCGTGCTCGCCGTGATCGGGATCGTCTATGGCGCGGTGATGGCCTTTGCGCAAACCGATCTCAAACGCCTGGTGGCCTATACCAGCGTGAGTCACCTCGGCTTCGTCCTACTCGGAATTTTTTCCTGGAACCCGCTCGGCCTGCAAGGCGCGGTGATGACGATGATCTGTCACGGGCTGAGCACAGGAGCGCTGTTCATCCTGGTCGGCGCGTTGCAAGAACGCACCCACACTCGCGATATGGGCCGGATGGGTGGGCTGTGGGCCACCGTCCCAAGCCTCAGCGGGGCGGTGCTATTTTTCGCCCTGGCTTCGCTGGGCTTGCCGGGGCTGGGGGATTTTGTCGGCGAGTTCCTGGTCTTGCTCGGCGCCTATCAAATCAGCGTGGGGATCACCATCGTGGCAGCCCTCGGGATTCTGGCGTCGACGTTGTACGCTCTGCGTCTGGTGCAGCGCGTCTTCCATGGGGAGAACAGTCGGCGCTGGCAGCTTCCGGACCTCTCGCTGCGCGAAGCCCTCATCGTCGCGCCCATGATCGTAGCGCTACTGTGGCTGGGACTGTATCCCCAGCCTGTAATGAATACCTTCGCGCCGGCCATGCACAATTTGCAGCGCGAGGCCAATCTCCCGGCTCTGGTCTGGAAGAAAAGATGATCGTATGACGCGCGCGGACTGTCTCGCCCTCTTGCCGCTCATCCTGGTCGCCGGCACGGCGATTCTCGTCATGCTCGCCATCGCGTTCGAGCGCCATCACGTACTGGCAGCGGGGCTGACAGTGGCGGGACTGGTTGCCGCGTTCGTATCCGTCCTGGCGGTTGTCCCATACGTGCCACGACAGGTGACCGCGCTGCTGATCGTGGATCGATATGCCTTGTTCTACATGGCTGTCATGATCGCCTCCGCGGTGGCGGTCGCGGTCCTTTCCTACCCGTATTTCGAGAAGCAAGAGGGCCACCGCGAAGAACTGTACGTGTTGCTGCTGGCCGCCACGCTGGGATGCCTGGTGCTCGTGGCCGGCAGCCACCTGATGTCGTTTTTCCTGGGACTGGAAATCCTGAGCGTCTCGCTCTACGCGATGGTCGCCTATCTGAAAGAACGCAAGCAGTCGCTCGAGGCCGGGATCAAGTATCTGGTGTTGGCGGCGGCTTCTGCGGCCTTTCTCCTGTTCGGTATGGCCCTCGTCTACGCCGATCTCGGCACGATGGAATTCTCGCGGATCGCCTCCGCCTCGACGGCGGACGTACACTTAGCGCTGCTGCTCCCGGGGATCATCCTGATCGTCACGGGCATCGGCTTCAAGCTTGCCGTGGTGCCGTTCCACTTATGGACGCCCGACGTCTACGAAGGCGCGCCGGCTCCGGTTACGGCGTTCATCGCAACCGCCTCGAAGACGGCCATCTTTGCACTGCTGTTGCGCGTCTTTTACCAGGCTGACCTCTACCAGTCTCGCGCCGTCTTCATCGTGTTCGTCGTCATCGCAGTGGCCTCGATGATCGCCGGCAATCTGTTGGCGCTGCTGCAAACCAATGTGAAGCGCATTCTCGCCTATTCGTCCATCGCACATTTCGGTTACATGTTGGTGGCGTTTGTGGCAGGGGGAACGATGGCTGTTGAGGCGGTGACCTTCTACCTGATGGCCTACACCGTGACTACGCTCGGGGCTTTCGGGGTGGTGGCGGTTCTCTCCGACTCCAGCCGTGATGCCGACCGCCTGGATGATTACCAAGGGTTGTTCTGGCGCCGTCCGCTCATTGCCGGCATCTTCACCGTCATGCTTCTCTCGCTCGCCGGCATTCCCGCCACAATGGGCTTTCTAGCCAAGTTCTACGTGCTTGCAGCCGGAGCCTCGACCATGAAATGGGCGCTTCTTCTCATCCTGGTCACGACCAGCACCATCGGCCTATTCTATTACCTACGCATTCTGGTCGTGCTTTATTCCGTACTACCCGAACGCGAGGCATGTGTTCAACGCGTTCCTCCCACTGGTACTGTGCTATTGGCCTCGCTGGCAGCCTTGCTCATCTGGTTCGGAGTGTATCCTGCACCCTTGCTGGACATGATTCAAAAGAACGCGGTGTTGCCAGTAGGAGACTTGCCGACAGCTGAGTCGGACAGACTTAGCCAGCATATCGACTCAAGAGGAGTTCACCTCCCGCGGGCTGCGAAGCTCGCCTTTGACGCCGATGTTGAAACACCGGTGACCGATCGCGGCGAACCGACTCGATTGTCAGTTCAGGATCGATCGCTTGAACCGGGTGTGGGCCAGCCATGACGGCCATATCAGAAAATGGGCCTAGAAAGGAATCCATCCATGAGCAAGATCACCGTAGCAGAGCTATTTGTCGAAACCCTGGCTCTCGCCGGGGTCAAGAGAGTGTATGGAGTCGCCGGCGACTCTCTCAACGGCATCACGGATTCCATCCGCAAAAGGGATGATATCCGGTGGGTGTCCGTGCGACACGAAGAGACGGCTGCGTTTGCCGCCGGAGCCGAGGCGCACCTGACAGGACATCTGGCGGTGTGCGCCGGAAGCTGTGGGCCGGGCAATCTTCATCTGATCAACGGGCTCTATGATGCCCACCGAAGCCGGGTGCCGGTCCTGGCCATCGCCGCTCACATTCCCAGTCGCGAGATCGGCAGCGGCTATTTCCAGGAGACCCATCCCGAGCATCTATTCCGTGAGTGTAGCCATTTTTGCGAGATGGTCTCGCATCCGGCGCAGATGCCTCGCCTCCTCGAGATCGCGATGCAAACCGCGTTGTCGCGTCGCGGCGTCTCCGTGCTTGTGATTCCCGGAGACATCGCCTTGCAGCCTGCCGTGGTCAGCGAACCGCGTCTCCGATTTGCGACGCCAACGCCGATCGTGCGCCCCTCCCACGATGAGATAGGCCGGTTGACCGATCTGTTGAATGGGGCAGGCAACATCACAATTTTAGCCGGAGCCGGATGCGCCGGCGCGCATGATCAATTGATGGAGCTGGCGGGCAAGCTACAGGCGCCTATCGTTCACACGATGCGCGGCAAGGAATTCATCGAACACAATAATCCCTTCGATGTCGGCATGACTGGACTGCTGGGCTTCGCCTCCGGCTACTATGCCATGATGAACTGCGAGACGCTCCTGATGCTCGGCACCGACTTCCCCTACCAGCAGTTCTTTCCCGAACACGCGACGATCATCCAAATCGATATTCGGGGCGAACAAATCGCTCGACGGACCAAGGTCGACGTAGGACTCGTCGGTGATGTGAAGGCCACACTTGTGGCACTTTCACCCATGCTCAAGCAGAAGAGCGACGGCGGTCATCTGAAGGAAGCCCTCCGGCACTATGAAAAGGCGCGGAAAGGGCTGGATGATCTGGCCTCGGGAGAGCCGGGACGCAAGCCGATGCATCCGCAATATGTCGCCAGGATGCTCGACGAGATTGCGGCGGAGGACGCCATTTTCTGCTGCGATGTCGGCACGCCTACGCTGTGGGCGGCACGGTACCTCAGGATGAACGGCAAGCGGAGACTATTGGGATCCTTCACGCACGGGTCCATGGCCAATGCGCTGCCGCAGGCGATTGGAGCGCAGCTCACCCATCCTGATCGTCAAGTGATCACGTTGTCGGGAGACGGCGGTTTGGCCATGCTGATGGGCGATCTACTGTCGCTTCGACAACTGCATGTGCCGGTCAAGCTCGTGGTCTTCAGGAACGACTCACTCGGCTTCGTGGAACTTGAAATGAAGGCAGCAGGATTCCTGGATTTTGCCACGGACCTCCAGAATCCCGATTTCGCGAAGATGGCCGAAGCGGCCGGGTTGCTCGGCCTCAGGGCAGAGACGCCTGAGCAAGTGCGTCCCATGATGATCCAAGCGTTCAATCATGACGGCCCAGCCCTCGTTGAAGTGCTGATAAACCGACAAGAGCTCGCCATGCCGCCGTCCATCGAGTTAAACCAGATGATCGGGTTCAGTCTCTATATGATTAAGGCGGTGCTCAATGGGCGCGGCGACGAAATCATCGACCTCGCAAAAACCAATATGTTTCGATGAGGCCGACTGGGAATTGAGCCAATTGACTGCTCTGAGGCCTCCCCATCTCCGACGAATCCTGCTGGTTTAGAACGAAAGCGCTGCGCGCTCGTCCTCCTCTCTGATCGATGCCGCAAATCGTTTCATGCGGTCTATGAGCGCCTTTTCTTCAGGGTCCAGCTTATCCTCACTCTTGAGAGGAAGGAGGACGGCGTAGGGGACCGATTTGACGACGGCGGCAAAAATCTTGTGCGCGGCCTCGACGCTGATCCCGCCTTCCTTCGTCTCCAGCATTTCCAGAAACCGGTTCATTCCTTTTCGCTTCCCGTCATACGTTCCCTTGACGGCCGCTTCACTCACCACCTCCAACTGCTTGAAGTAGGGATCAAAGTTCCCTTCTTTAGCCAAGTTTTTTTGTTCCATTATTTGCAACGCGATTTTGTCGATCCACGGAGGAGATACCCAAGCCTCTGCCGTGCCAGAGATCATCCACATGGAGGGAATGACCAACAATACGCTAAGCATTACGTTACGTTTCTCAAGAGAGGTGGAGTCATCGTCTTCTCCTTTGGTTGTAATGTGATGACTGATCGGTCCGGTGAGTCAGATCCGCGACCTGTTATGCTTGAGCATCACAGGCTCGGAACAGGCGGTGTCTGCGTTTCGTATAAGCAATTTAAAGACCACCTTGCAGAGATCCCAATGAATGGCAATTGAGTGCATTCGCACAAATGACAAGTTGGGAAAAAGGGTGAGAGCGCACGGTGCGCACAGTGCATTTATATTCATTTATCGCTTCGAAGCGAGATGCACACGGGACAAGGGCTCATCGGCGTTGGGAGAATCGTGCTGTGGCGAGGCTTATGCGCAGGCTTCGGCGGTTGGTGGTTAGGTGGCGTCCTGTTCTGGATCGTAATCGAATATCCGAGAAAGAAAACCCTCAGTGCCGATCGGCTTAACACCCGAGAAAACCAGGACTTCTCAACCCTCTGAAAGGATGCCCATCTCTCGCATGTCTTCTTCCCAGATTGTTTCAAGCGAACCTGTCATTCCTTCAATTGTTTCACGCTATTTCGTGCTAGCTCGCAGCAGGTCGCGAAATACCGCGGTCGGATATCCATGCAGATAGCCTTAGATGGCCTATTTCCCGGCATGCTCGTATCTACGCAATTGTAATCATAACGTTTTATGCCAAAGCCTGTATCGCGACGTCATATGGCATCTCATTTGCTTACAGTAATTCATTGCATACTCCAACAAGCTTGTTGCAGGGAAGGAGGCACTCGATGATTTCTGATTCTGAAGTCGAAGCGGCTGTTCTTCGGCACTTGGGCCAGCAACGATCTTGTACGATGGAGGAGTTATGCCGCGCTACCTCTTGCTTCACCCTTAACCAGGTATTTCTGGCTATAGATCGACTCAGTAGGAACGGGAAAATCAGCCTACGACATCCGAGCCGATTTACCTATCTCATCTCGGCAGCCGTTTCTAACACTGATCCTCTGGTCAGGTCTTCAGCCGGTCGGTGAGGAATGTGTCGGGTCAGGTGTCATCCGCACTGAAGCGATGGCGGAGACGGTGGACATAGCGGACATGCGCACCGTCGCAATGAAAGTCCAAGATGATTTGATGGAGTGTCCTCACTGCGTATGGGAGATATTTTTGTGAATCACGATATGAAGCGCAGGCCAGTGGCTATGGGGTGTCGATGGCCGAGGTGGACACTCGGAAGCTCTGTGCCATTCGACAGAGAAAGAGATAGATAGCCACTGCATGCTCCCGCGCTGAACCGAAAGTATGAAGCTCGTTCGGCGACCAACCAGAACGAGATGGGTGGAAGGGTCCTTCGACTGAGAAGTACTCTAATTGTGCCTGTCCTGAAAGCAGGGGCGGGGGTGTGTGCTCAAATGCAGTCCAGAAAGGAAATTATGACGACACGACAGGGTCTATGGCGACTTATGGTTCTCTCAGGGTGCCTCTTAGCAGTTTCCATCCCGACTGAGGCTGCTGAGAGTGGTCAGCCTCATCCGCAACTTTTACCTGGAGACCGGGTGCTTCTTGGCACGGTCGTAGAGGTCAGAAGTGAGCAGGCACGCATCGACACCGGAGAAGTGGAACCTCGGTACATTCCCATGGGGGTGCGGAAGGCAAAGGGCCTACCGGATCTCAAACCAGGAGACCGCATAGAAATCACGGTCAATGATCAAAATCTGCTGGTCGATGTCCATAAAGCCGGTGAGTCAGGCCACCATCGTGTGGTGCAAGGTCAGCTCGCCGGGCCGATGGAAACCGGACTCGATAAGGCTGTGATACGTACTACGGATGGGAAAGAAGAGTCTCACTTCGTGCGTCCGGTCGCGAGAAGCAAGGTGGCCTCCGTTCCGGTCGGCGTGGATGCCGTGTTCCTCCTCGATGAGCTGGACAAGGTCGTTGATGTGACCTACGGCAACATGGAAGCTGTGCATAGAGCGGCGGAACTGTGGCAAAAGAAAACTCCCCTCAAGGGCAATCTGAGCCGAATTGTTGGGGTGGTTCTGAAGCCCTTGGCGGACAATTCGATTACCATCCGAACCGAAGGCGGCACAGAGCACTCGTACCAGGTGCGGCCGCTCATTCAACCGAGGCTGGCGAAACTCTCTAAGGGCGATGCAGCCGTGCTTTTGGTGGATGATGAAAACAAGGTGACGGACGTCGCATTTGTGCCGAAAAAATAAATACACATGAACATGAGGATAAAAAGAGAGACGAATGTGCCGGCGTCCGAGGCACACCAGTTGGTGGATTGCATCCTATCAAGCAGAGCGCGGCGACCAACTGATTGAGCTCCGACGCCGGGTGGCATGGACTATCGCTTCGCATAGTGCTGCGAGGCGCTCATCCCGGCTAAGGCGTCGAAGGTTTGGGGTAGCTCAGTTGAGCTGTTCTACCAAAGGTAATCGGGCATCCTGCTTGGTCTGCGGCCTTGACAGAATGAATGATCCAACGGCAACCGTTCCAGGGGGTATGTTTTACACACAGCCATCATGAGGAGGAGACCACAATGAATCGACCATTCATCGCAGCCATCCTAGGAACGTTCGCTCTTTTGCTGAGCGTCGGAACGCTGTCCTATGCCCAAGAGGTCAAGGGCCCCACACAATTCAACCTCGCGATTCTCGACGAGGATGATGTCAGCTTTGTCGTGCCCTCTGCGCTCATCGTGGATGAGCGAGGCAAGCTCAGTGGGGTCACGTTCACCGTCACGAACCATACGAAGAAGGCACAGGGATTCGTGATCGACAAGCTGCACGTGAAGGAAACTGTGAAGCCGGGAGAAACCAAGACGATCACGCTCACCGTGACGGATTTGGATGGGATTGGAACCGATCAGAGTGTGTTCCCCTACTATAGTCATGTCGATTCGAAGCACATCGGCGGGTTGCTATACATCAAGCGTTGATCAGCAGCGAGATATGAGACGCGTTGGTCCTCCCTGAGACCACTTTTGACAACTGTGTCCACGGATCCGCATGGGTAACCGGAGTGCGCATGATATGCCGCTAATGATGTTTTCATGACGAGAAGCCGGCTATCGGCCGCCTAACTGTCCCCTGAAGCAGCACCGTTCGAAGTTCAGTCCGACGCCTGCGAAGCACACAGTTTCCCTGACTTTACTCTGAAAGGAGCGAGATGACGCTGAGTCGTTCGCGTTTAACCGCAGCTATTCTGATCGCTCTCACGTCACTGTTCGGTGTTGCGTTCGCCGACACAACGAAGACGCCCACCGCGACCACGACGCAAGCAACCCCCGATGCGACGACGCCCCCGGCGACGAGCAATTCGCCCATCGACTGGATCATCTATGAAGACGGGACCTACACCCCGGTGGTCGATGAAATCAGCCGGCGCCTGGCCGCGGCCCGTAAGGCCTTCGAGGGCAAGGACAACAAGAAGGCGGCGTCGGAGATGCGGGCAGTAGCCGATGAGTTGAAGGAACTGGCCGCTCGTGCTGCGAAGACCGACAAGGCCCGCGCCAAGGCTGAGTCGAAGCTCGCGCAGGATACTGTCAAACGCATGGATCTCACGGCCAAGAAGGTCAATGCCGCCGCAGCCGCGCTGGAGAACGGCAAGATCAAGACCCAGGCCGACCTGGACAAGGCCATCGACAAGGCGGCTCGTGCGGACATAGAACGCCGCTGGCTGGTGACGGACGTGACCATTTGGTACCCGATGTCGGAGGAACCGCAGCGCCATTTCGGCGACGCCATCGAAGCCTACGCAAAGAAGGACTACAAGGCCGCAGCGACCGAGATCCACAAGGCAACCGGCTATGTGCGTCTGGAGGCAGTCCGTGCCACCGACGGTGCCAAGCAGGCGCTCCAGATCTCGGTGGCGAAACTTCACCACCTGGCTGATTCCGTCGAGAAGGGCGCGGTCAAGGACGAGAAGGCGCTGCACAATGTGTTCATCCGTGCCAACCACGCGCTTGCCTTAGCCCATCGCGCCAAGGCGGCTGAATCGTGGACCCGTAAGGAGTACGACAAGGCCGGCTATGAACTCAAGGCGGCCGCTCATGAGCTGGAAAGCGCGGCTGATTGGGCCGGTGCGGAAGCGAAGGCTGGTGCTTCTGCGGCTGTGGCCGACACCAAGGCGCTGAGCGACAAGCTGGCCTCCGGCTCAACCTTGGCGCGCGATGAGGTTGCCAAGAGTTTCGAGGCGCTGGGTAACGCCATCAATGCATTGGGACAGAAGATCGGCAGCAACAGGAAGGCAGCGCCGGTCAATATGAGTCCGTGAGTCGCACAGGCAGCACAGACCTATTCGGCGTCGTTGCACGATATTCTTGCGCGACTCCGGGGCTTTGTCCCAGTAGACGACCGAGAGGGAGGATGCTAGAGAAGTCCATGGTAAGCGGCTGCGTCTGAATCGGTAAGGCAACAGATAAGTGGTCAACAAGGCTGTTCAGCAAATACGAAGAGGATCGCATGGCCATGCCGGATGTTCCCGCCGGTGGAAGCAAGACCGTGGCTCAGATCGACGCAACGAATGCGCTGAAGTTTTACGCTGAGCAGAACGGCCTGTCGGTCGCGGCCGCGTTATTGTCGACCCACACGGTCGGCGCGCCGGTGGTGGATGCAAACGGCGCGTACCTGGGGTTCATCAACGAGTGGGATGTCATGAAAGCGCTTGATCTGGGACGGGATCTTTGGAGACTGCAGGCGCAGGATATCATGCGGAAAGATCGGTTGGTGATTACGCCTATGACGACCATTGCTGAGGCGTCGAAGATCATGGAGCAGCATCAGGTCTTGAACCTGCCGGTCGAGCGTGACGGCGCAGTGGCGTACTCCGTTTCTCAGCACGATCTCCTGCGGGCGCGAATCGGCGGGCATTGGGAGATCTTGTCCAGAGACGTGGATTTCGATTGACTGGGTGGCCACCTTTGAACGGCAGCCCTGTCAACAATGAAACGGCGGCTAAGGAACACACAACGACTGTCATGTTAAAGGCTGGCTGCCTCGGTAAAGGGTTTCGAAGGACGGCACACGAGATTGAACGGAGCAGAGGTGACTCGTAACAAGAAAGTGAGGTGTGACATGTCGCAGAAGCAAACCAAGAAAAAATCAGCGGCCTCTCCTCCTCCAGTCAAACAGAAAGAGGACCCACTGGCATACGAAATGTGGCTGACTGGGGAAATTGAACATGGACCGGTGGAAGAGCGGGGCGCTGCAGAAGGGCTCTTACTGAAAGAGCTTCAACGGCGAGGACCCCGGAATCGGCCGGGAAGTAAGACATCGAAGACGAACCTGTCGAAATAACCTCTCCTTTACCGGCGGCTTACCCCACCGTTTCGTAGTGGCGGTGCGACCACTGGGAGCCGGTCAGGGAAATGTACGATGAACACCACAGGAGAAACGAGTCTGAGCCCTGCGCAATTGGATCAACTCTCGATCGACGCGATTCGGTTCCTGTCGGTCGATGCGGTGCAGAAGGCTGATAGCGGCCATCCAGGGCTGCCGCTGGGGGCCGCTCCGATGGCCTACGTCTTGTGGACCAGATTTCTTCAACATAATCCGACCAATCCGCACTGGTTCAACCGTGACCGATTCGTCCTGTCGGCCGGCCACGGGTCTATGCTGCTGTATAGCTTACTGTATCTCACAGGCTATGATCTCTCGCTCGACCAGATCAAACAGTTTCGCCAATGGGGCAGCGCCACGCCCGGTCATCCCGAGCGCGGCGTGACCCCCGGCGTGGAAATCACCACAGGTCCACTCGGTCAGGGCTTCGGCAATGGGGTGGGCATGGCCATCGCCGAAGCGTATCTGGCGGCTCGGTACAATCGGCCGGGGTTTGATGTCATTCATCATGTCACCTACGGACTGGTCAGCGACGGCGATCTGATGGAAGGCGTAGCGGCGGAAGCCGCCTCGCTCGCCGGGCACCTGAAACTGGGCAAGCTGATCTATCTTTATGATGACAATCACATCACCCTCTCCGCCTCGACGCAGCTGACCTTCACTGAGGACCGTGCGCAACGGTTCGCGGCGTATGGCTGGCACACGCAATCGATCGGCGATGGCAACGACGTGGACGCCATTGACGTCGCCATCCGTGCGGCGCGGCAGGAGACGGAGCGCCCCTCACTGATCCTGGTGCGGACGCATATCGGGTATGGGTCGCCCCATAAGCAAGACACCTTCGCGGCGCATGGCTCCCCGCTAGGCAAAGAAGAGGTAACGCTGACGAAGGAAAACCTGAGGTGGCCGGTCGGACCGCCATTTCTTGTGCCGGAGGCAGTCGAGCAGCATTGTCGCCAGGCCGTTCACCGTGGGGAGCAAGCGGAAGCGGAATGGAACGAGAAGTTCGCGGCGTACGAACAACAGTATCCGACACTTGCCCGCGAACTGCGTCTTCTCATCGAGGGAGTGCCGCCGCCAGGCTGGGACGCGAACATGCCGCAATTCCCCGCCGATGCCAAAGGCCTGGCTACCCGTGTCGCCTCGGGGAAAATAATAAAAGCCATCAGCCCGAACCTCCCCGGTCTGATCGGCGGCTCGGCCGACTTGAATCCGTCCACGTATACGGAACTGCATGAGGCAGGTAACTTTGAGCACCCCGCCACGGGGGTCGGTGATCTGCAAGGGTCGGCCGGCGGCGGCTGGAGTTATGCCGGCCGTAATCTGCAGTTTGGGGTGCGCGAGCATGCGATGGGTGCGATCTTGAACGGTCTGGCTACGCATGGAGGCATCATCCCGTTCGGCTCGACTTTTCTGACCTTCTCCGATTACATGCGGCCGCCGATTCGACTCGCCGCATTAATGGGGATACAGGTGCTGTACGTGTTTACGCACGACAGCCTCGCACTGGGTGAAGACGGCCCGACCCATCAGGCTGTGGAGCAGGTCGCCAGTCTGCGGGCAATCCCGCAACTCATGGTCATCCGTCCCGGCGACGCCAACGAGACGGCGGTGGCCTGGCAGGTCGCGATTGAAACGCGGGACCGTCCGGTGGCCTTGATCCTGACGCGGCAATCGGTGCCGACGCTCGACCGGTCGCAATTTGCCGCGGCGGACGGTCTCCGTCGCGGAGCATACATCCTGGCTGATCCGCCGCAAGGGGATCCCCACATGATCTTGATCGCCAGCGGATCGGAGGTTGACCTCATCGTGGCGGCGCGGCAGCTGTTGCAAGAGCGGAACATCGCGGTGCGCCTCGTCTCCATGCCCTGTTGGGAATTGTTCGAAGCCCAACCCCAGGACTATCGCGACTCCGTGTTGCTTCCGTCGGTCCATGCCCGGCTCGCGGTCGAAGCGGGCGTGACGCAAGGGTGGCACCGATACGTGGGTGACCAGGGAGACGCGATCGGGGTGGACCGGTTTGGCGCGTCAGCTCCAGGACCGGTGGTCATGCGCGAGTACGGTTTTACCGTAGACCACGTTTACGAACGTGCCATGAAGTTACTGGACCGAAAACGTCGAGGCCCGTCGTCGGATGCTCGTGGAGAAAGCCACGAAGGTGTGACGTAACGAGGGAGATGCGTATGGATGCGTGATGGGATTGCAGCGAATCATGCGGGGGGCCGTGAAGAAACAATTGACTCAGGCGCGACGCGAGTCCGGACACTTCCGGAAGGCGTGAGTGAAAGATGAAAGGCAATACACCGTGACGAACTACCAGTATCTGATCATCGGCGGCGGGATGACCGCAGCCGCCGCGGTGAATGGCATCCGCGAAGTCGATTCGACCGGAGGGATCGGGCTGATCAGCGCGGAACCAGATGCTCCGTACGACCGTCCTCCTCTCTCGAAGGCGCTATGGAAGGGCACACCCTTGGACAACATCTGGCGCAAGACGGAGAGCAACGGGGTGACACTTCACCTGGGCCGTACCGTCAAAGAGATTCTTCCCAAGCAGAAACGTGTCGTGGACGACAAGGGAGACGTGTGTACCTACCACAAGCTCTTGTTGGCTACGGGTGGCCGGTCACGGCATCTTGCATTCGGCGACGACCAGATCATCTACTTCCGTACCTTGGCGGATTATCGGCGTCTTCGTGCCCTTACCGAAACGGGTCAGCGGTTTGCCGTGATCGGTGGCGGGTTTATCGGTTCGGAGATTGCTGCGGCGCTGGCTCTGAACGGGAAGGAAGTGGTGATGATCTTCCCCGGCAAGGATATTGGGGATCGCGTCTTCCCGCGTGCGCTCGCCCAGTTTGTGTCCAACTTCTACATGCAAAAAGGCGTTGAGCTGTTGGCCGGCGAAAACATTGTCGGCATGGACACACGCGGGCATCAGCGTGTGTTGAAAACAAGTACGAATCGGGAAATCGTGATCGACGGCGTGGTGGCGGGAGTCGGCATCGAGCCCAACGTTGAGCTTGCCAAAGCAGCCGGGCTTGCGGTTGAAAATGGAATCATTGTGGACGAGTTCCTCCGCTCCAGTCATTCCGATGTGTATGCAGCAGGAGACGTGGCTGAGTTTTACAACCCTGCATTGGGGAAACGCCTCCGAGTCGAACACGAGGACAACGCCAACTCGATGGGACGACTGGTAGGCCGGAACATGGCAGGCAAGTCTGAACCCTACCATCACCTACCGTTCTTTTACTCCGATCTGTTCGAGTTGGGATACGAAGCCGTGGGCGAAGTGGACTCACGTTTGGAGACGTATGCCGACTGGAAGCGCCCCAACGAAGAAGGCGTCGTCTACTACTTACAGAACGATCGCGTGCGAGGTGTGTTGCTGTGGAATGTGTGGGAGCAGGTGGAGGCCGCCCGCCGACTGATCGCCGAGCCCGGTCCGTTTACACCCAAAGACCTTACAGGACGGTTACCGGCTAAGATTCAAGCCTGAAACAGGACTCATGAGACCAGACTCGTTTGTGCTGGAGCCCGTATCGCCGTTTCGACTTGACCTCACAGTCTGGACGTTGCGTCGCCGTCCGGACAACGTCGTGGATCGCTGGGACGGGCAAACCTATCGCCGAGTGTTGCCTGTTCGGGCCGGACTCGTGGAAGTGGCGGTCACACAGGCTGGACCGCCGGAAACGCCTCGGTTGTGCGTGACCGTAAACCATGCTGCGCTCTGTCCAGAGGTGCAGCAGGAGGTGACGAACACCATAGAACGACTCCTCGGGCTCAGAACCGATGTGACGGCCTTTTATCCCCTCGCTGCCCGCGATGTCGCGCTTGGTCCATTGGCGCAGCGCTTCCAGGGGATGAAACCGCCGCGGTTCGCCACCGTGTTCGAGAGCGTGATCACGGCGATTGCCAGCCAGCAAGTGACCAGGACAGTGGGCGTGCTTCTCCTCAACCGTTTGGCTGTGAGCTACGGCACCGCAGTGCAAGTGGGAGAATCTCCTGCATACGCGTTCCCCAGGGCGGAAGATTTGGCCAGGCTGTATCCGGCCGATCTGCGCCGGCTCGGTTTCAGCCTGCAGAAGGACTGCGCGATCATCGAATTGGCCAGGTCGATCGCCGCGAAGGCTTTGGACCTGGAGGGACTGGCGGAGCTGCAGGATGAAGAGGCCATTGAGCGTCTCTGCGGCTTGCGAGGCGTGGGCCGCTGGTCGGCAGAGTATGTGCTCTTGCGCGGTCTGGGAAGGACGCATGTTTTTCCGGGTGATGATGTGGGGGCCCGCAAGAATCTGGAGCGGTGGCTGCACCTCGCGAAACCGCTCGATTACGCATCCGTTCACCGCACCCTTGAGCGCTGGCGCCCGTACGGCGGGCTGGTCTACTTTCACCTGCTGTTGGATCGACTGGACGAAGCAGGATTTCTGACGGCAGGAACATTTCAGCCAGACCGGCCGCAGAACCGCGTCGACACAAGGTATTTACAGGAGAACACACCGATGAAGCCTGAATTCAACGTGGGAGATCATGTGGAGTGGAACTCGGAAGCAGGCCGCGTTCGCGGAACGGTCAAGGAAAAGGTGGTCTCTGCCATGAAGTTCAAGACCTACACCGTCCACGCCTCCAAGGAGGAGCCGCAATATTTGATCAAGAGCGACAAGACCGACCACCTGGCCATGCATAAAGGTTGGGCACTCACCAAGATCGGCACAAGCCAACGCTCGCCTCTCAAGGGGGGAGAAGCCGAAAAGGAAATGAAGCGCCGGAGATTACGATGAAGAGGTCTGCCGGAGGAGGAGAATAGATGCCGAAAGTAGCCCCTTCGACGATCGTCCTGACGATCGGTCATTCCACCCGGACGATTGAGGAATTCATTGCAATCCTCCAGGCACACGGTGCCACTGGTGTCGTGGACGTGCGCACGGTGCCGCGGTCCCGGCACAATCCTCAGTTCAACAAGGCGTCGTTGCCACGCGCATTGAAGAAAGCCGGTTTGAGCTATGTTCACCTGCCTGGCCTCGGCGGGCTGCGTTACGCTCGGCGCGATTCGGTCAACCTCGGTTGGCGAAACGCATCGTTTCGAGGGTATGCGGATTACATGCAAACGCCTGAATTTCAAGAGAGCCTCGACGAGCTCATCCAGTTGGTAGAGCACCATCGGCTCGCATTGATGTGCGCCGAAGCGGTTCCCTGGCGCTGTCATCGCTCGCTTATTGGAGATGCCTTACTGATTCGTGGAATCCGCACGGAGGACATCATGAGCCCTGCAAGGCGCCAGGCTCACATTCTCACCTCCTTTGCAAAGGTCCGCGGGACCACGATCACCTATCCGGCTGAAGACGCACAGAGTGCTCAAGCGAACTCGAAGCGAACGCGTTCCGGGTCGCAGTCGGCCAAGGGAACCCGGTCGATCCAAAAACCGAAGGCGGCCGGTCAGTTGACCAGTCCCTCATGACGATTGCCGTCCGGTCGGCCGGGGCGAGTCGAGGATATCCGACGACGAGTCGATGGATGTTTCATCGGATCCGACAAGGAGAACAGGATGGATCAGGAGACGTTGGGATTTCCGCTTTGGCTTCGCATCAACCATGTCATCAATCTGTTTTGCATTTTTCTGTTGATGCGGAGCGGTGTGCAGATTCTTGCGGACCATCCGAAGCTCTATTGGAACGATGACACCACGCCGGGGAGCGAATGGATCAAATTCGGAAAGAAAGTCATGCCGAAGGATCGCCTCTGGACCTCAATGGACGAGGCCGAACACGTCAACTCCGTCGTTGCCCTCCCTGGAGGACATCACAACCTCGGAGCGGCCAGGAACTGGCATTTCTTGATCGTTCCATTATGGATCATGAACGGCCTCAGTTATGTGACCATGCTCGGTGCGACCGGCGAATGGCGACGACTCATTCCCGTCAGCTGGACGATTGTCCCTCAAGCCTGGGAGAGTGTCGTGACCTATGCCAGTTTTCAGATCCCGCCGGACAGCGCGTTTCACCCCTATGATCCGCTGCAACAGCTCACTTATGCGGCGGTGGTTTTTCTCGTCGCCCCGTTGATGATCCTGACCGGGGTGTGCATGTCTCCGGCGTTCATCGCGCGTTTCCCCTGGTATCCGAAACTCTTCGGCGGGCGGCAAGCCGCGCGCAGCCTCCATTTTATCGGATTGATGACTTTAGTGGTCTACACGTTGGTGCACCTCACGCTGGTCGTGGTGGTGCACTTCCCAGAAGACATCGGCGACATGGTGCTGGGTTCAACCAACCAGAATGTGGCGCTCGCGCTCTGGATCGCCTCGATCGTGTTGATCGGGGTCGTGCTCTTTCATATCTGGGCCACGGTCTATACGCTGCGCCATCAACGACGATTTCAGGTTCACGCCACTGCGTTCGTCGAACCGCTCATGCGGTTCCTGTTCGGAGGCCTGCGGTCCCGCCAGCAATACGGCAAAGATCAGATTTCGCCATACTTTCATGTGAATGGGTACCCGCCGGAATCGGAGACCTATACGAAGCAGGCTGAAGCCCAGTTTACGGAATGGCGAATGACCATCGGCGGGCTGGTGGAACGGCCGCTGGTGTTGTCTCTGGCGGACCTTCGTGCGCTCCCCAAGCAGGAGCAAATCACGAAGCACAATTGTATTCAGGGATGGTCGGCCGTGGCGGAATGGGGAGGGGTCAGGATGAGCACTATCCTGGACATGTGCAGGCCCCTGCCGCAGGTGCGGTATGTGGTCTTCCATGCGTTTCCGCAGGCGGAATATGCGCCGCTCACCTATTACGAAATCGTGACGTTGGATGAAGTCCGCGACCCGCACACTATTCTGGCCTATGAAATGAATTGGAAACCGCTGCCGATTCCGCATGGAGCCCCCTGCCGCCTGCGCATCGAAATAAAGACGGGATACAAGATGGTGAAATATCTTCGTGCCATCGAGCTGGTGGACACATTTGCCGGTATCGGGGAAGGACGTGGAGGCTACAGGGAAGACCATCAGTACTATGACAAGGTGGCGGCGATCTGATGCCCTGTCTCGCGTTGGTGTGAGGCCGGACCAGACCCGCTGATCGAATATATGGTGAACGTCACAACAGAAGACACGAAGGAGAGACGAGAATGAAGGCCAATCCCTTGAAGACATTGGAGACATTCGGTCAATCAGTCTGGTTGGACTACATCCGACGCGATTTGATCACCGGCGGGCAGCTGCGGCGGCTGATTGAGGAAGACGGCCTGCGGGGAATGACCTCGAATCCTGCTATTTTCGAGAAGGCGATCGTGGGGAGCCATGAGTATGACGAGGACATTCGCGCCATGGCCCGTCAGGGGCGAAAGGTGGACGCCATCTATGAAGCGCTCAGCCAGCGAGATGTGCAGGGCGCCGCAGATGTGTTCCGACCGGTATACGACGAGACCGACGGGAAGGACGGCTATGTCAGCTTGGAGGTAAGTCCCCATCTGGCGCATGACACCAAAGGCACGGTGGAAGAGGCGCGCCGACTGTGGAAGGCGCTGGCCCGGCCCAACGTCTTCATCAAGGTTCCTGCCACGAGCGAGGGGCTGCCTGCCATCCAAGAACTCATCAGCGAAGGCATCAACGTCAACGTGACATTGCTGTTTGGGTTGCCGCGGTATCGCCAGGTGGCGGAGGCGTACCTCGCCGGTCTCGCCGCGCGGGCCGCGCGCGGGAAGCCCCTGAAGCCGGTGGCCTCGGTGGCCAGTTTCTTTGTCAGCCGTATCGACAGCTTGGTGGATCCCGTGCTGGATCACATCATCCAACAAGGCGGTGGGCAGGCGGCGCTTGCGAAGGCCCTGCGCGGGCAGGTCGCCGTCGCTAATGCGAAGGCGGCGTACCAACTCTACAAGGAGATCTTCGGCAGCGGTCGGTTTAGAACATTGGCCGATCAGGGGGCTCGTGTCCAGCGTCTGCTCTGGGCCAGCACCAGTACGAAGAGCCAGGGTGAGAGCGATGTGAAATACGTGGAGGCCCTCATCGGCCCGGACACGGTCAATACAGTGCCCCTTCAGACGCTTGAGGCCTATCGCGACCACGGCGATCCGAAGGCTCGCCTCGAACAACATGTCCAGGAAGCCCGCCTTCTATTGGAGCGGTTGCCCGAAGTCGGCATCAACCTCGACCAGGTGACACAGCAACTAGAGGACGACGGTGTTGAGAAGTTCAACAAGCTCTTCGACAAACTGTTGCAGACCTTGGCAAGCACGTCGTCTCACAGGTGAGGAGCTGTGAACATACGTCACCGCGAAGTGAGTCGGACACCCTACGAGGGGCTGAGCAGCTTCAACACCACGGATCAAAAGGCACTACGGGCGAAACTCTCACCGCAACAGGTTCCGCGTACCGAGCAGGGACGAGCCGATCGATAAGATTTATGCGGAGAGCTTTTGTGGCACGGACCATCTATGCCACGTTCTGAAAGAAGCAGAAGCGATGGTCAACGTGGCGATGGAGGGATCGCACAACTGAAGGAGAAATCGTGAGTATAGACAGGGCTGACGACAACCCCCTCTCCAGGCATGCACAGAGGGAGGTCGAAGGATTCGAGTGCCTGGCTGAGTTGGCCTTGGATCTGCGTTCGTGCTGGAACCATGGCGCCGATGACGTATGGCGGCAGCTGGATCCCATGTTGTGGGAATGTACACACAACCCCTGGGTCGTCCTGCAAGCGGTGTCCCGAGACCGGTTGCGGCGGATGTCGGCCGATCCCGCCTTCCGCAAGCAGGTCGAGACGCTCGTGCAAGCGAGGCGACACGCGGCGAACGCTTCTGCGTGGTTTCAGGCCGCCCACCCACAATCGCCTCTGACCTGCGTGGCCTATTTCAGCATGGAATTCATGTTGAGCGAAGCGTTACCCATTTATTCTGGCGGACTGGGCAATGTGGCTGGTGATCAGCTCAAAGCCGCCAGCGATCTGGGCGTGCCCGTGGTCGGCGTGGGGCTGCTCTACCAGCAAGGCTATTTTCGGCAGATGATCGATAAGGACGGCGCGCAACAGGCGCTCTTTCCTTACAACGATCCCGGGCAATTGCCGATCTCGCCGTTGCGCCAGGCGAACGGCGAGTGGTTGCGATTGGAGATCGCGCTGCCCGGTTACTCGATTTGGCTGCGCGCCTGGGAGGTCCAGGTCGGTCGAGTACGGCTGTATCTGCTGGACAGCAATGATGCGGCGAATTTCCCGGCTCACCGAGGCATTACCAGCGAGCTGTACGGAGGCGGGCCGGAGTTGCGGCTGAAACAAGAATTGCTGCTCGGCCTCGGGGGCTGGCGGCTGCTGGAGGCACTGAATCTCCGACCGGAAGTCTGCCATCTGAATGAGGGTCATGCCGCCTTTGCCATATTGGAACGCGCCCGCAGTTTCATGGAGGCCTCCGGGCACCCCTTCGACGTCGCATTGGCCGCCACGCGAGCAGGGAACCTCTTCACCACGCATACGGCGGTGGCCGCCGGTTTTGATCGGTTCGCTCCGGCGCTCATCGAGCAATACCTCGGTCGGTATGCCAAGAACCAGCTCGCCATTCCCCTGCGCGACTTGCTGGCACTGGGCCGCCAGAATCCGAACGACGCGTCGGAACCATTCAACATGGCCTATTTGGCGATCCGAGGGAGCGGGGCGGTCAATGGTGTGAGTCGTGTGCATGGACAGGTGAGCCGCCGTCTCTTTCGCGCTCTTTTTCGCCGCTGGCCGGAAGCCGCCGTGCCTGTCCGGCATGTGACCAACGGAGTCCATATGCCGAGCTGGGACTCTGCAGCAGCCGACGCACTGTGGACGGAATTCTGCGGAAAGAACCGCTGGCTGGGCACGATGGAATGTCTGGAGGCGGCGATTCGCGGAATCCCGGAGGCTCGACTGTGGCAATTCCGCAATGCCGCCCGCAATGCCCTCATCAGCTATGCCCGCGAACGATTGTCTCGCCAATTGGCGGCCTCCGGGGCGTCGCCTGCGGACTTGGAGAGGGTTAGGCAGATGTTTGATCCCGACGCGTTGACGCTGGGTTTTGCTCGTCGCTTCGCCACCTATAAGCGTCCCAATCTGTTGCTGCACCAGCCGGAGCGGCTCCATCGTTTGTTGACAGATTCCCAGCGCCCGGTACAGCTCATCATGGCTGGCAAGGCCCACCCCGCAGACCAGGCCGGGCAGGCCTTGATTCAAGAATGGATCCAGTTTATCCGGCGGCCCGAGACGCGTCCCCATGTGATCTACCTCAGTGACTACGACATGGTGCTGGCCGAACAGCTGGTGCAGGGGGTGGATGTCTGGATCAACACGCCACGGCGACCGTGGGAGGCCAGCGGCACAAGCGGCATGAAAGTGTTGGTCAATGGCGGTCTCAATCTGTCGGAGTTGGATGGGTGGTGGGCCGAAGCCTATCACCCCGATGTGGGGTGGGCATTAGGCGATGGCCGGGACCATGGGGACGATCTCGCATGGGACGCGATCGAAGCCGATGCCCTCTACGACCTGCTCGAACGCGAGGTGATCCCGGAATTTTATCGCCGCGACGAGCACGGCGTTCCCACCGGTTGGGTCAACCGAATACGGGAGAGCATGGCACGGTTGACACCCAGGTTTTCGACGAACCGTGTCGTGCGGGAATATACCGAGCAACATTACCTTCCGGCTGCAGCCGCCTACCGTGAGCGCACGGCCGAGAAGGGGGGCGTGGGCAAGCGCCTTGCCGAGTGGAAGCAGATCTTGAACGAGAAATGGCTCGGGCTGCGCTTCGGCGACGTGAAGGTACAGACCACTGTCGCACAGCATATCTTTGAGGCAGAAGTGTATTTCAATAACCTCGATCCGGACGCCGTGCGGGTTGAGTTGTATGCCGATGGGATCAACGGCAGCAGTCCGATCCGGGAGGAGATGACGCGTGTTCGCCGACTGGCCAGCGAATCAGGGGGGGCGATCTATCGCGCATCGGTCTCGGCAGCCCGTTTCGCAACGGACTATACGGTGCGCGTCATCCCGTACCATGCCGGTGTGGCGGTGCCCCTCGAAGTCGATCTCATTCTCTGGCAGCGGTGAATCCAGCTCGAGCGGGAGAAGGACGACAAAAGATCACCTGTGAAGGAGTCAGCAAAGTTGAACGACCTGCGGCCACCGAGGGATCGACGCGGTCCGGATCAGGCTTGGCCGCTATACAGTCGCACGTAGCCATGAGTGAGACGACGCCTGAACGCCCTCTGCGTGAGTATGCGACAGAGGTCTGCGAGCGCACCGGTGTTCGGGTGGGTGTGCCGTTGCCTCTAGGAACCTATGCACGCGGCGACGGAGTGAACTTTGCGTTCTTCAGTCGACATGCCAGCCGCGTCCGACTGGAGTTGTTTGATCACCCCGAAGACGCTACGGCCGCCAGGCTGATCGAGCTGGATCCTGCGCGCAACCGCACCGGTGACGTGTGGCACGTCTGGATTGAGGGAATTTGCGCCGGTCAACTCTATGCCTACCGGGTGGACGGTCCGTATCAGCCCAAGGACGGCCACCGGTTCAATTTCAACAAACTGCTCCTGGACCCATTTGCGACGGCGATCTCGCCGTTGCTTGATTGGGATTTTGGCCCGGCCCGCGGAGATGATCCCTCGGCGCCAGAAGGAGACATGGTCTGTTCGACAGTCGATGATGCCGGCGCCATGCCAAAATGCCTGTTCACGCAGGAGCACTTCGATTGGCAGGACGATCGGCCGCCAAGATATCCTTGGTCGAAGACGGTTATTTATGAAACCCATGTGCGTGGCTTCACCATCCATTCCAGTTCCGGTGTGGCGCATCCCGGTACGTACCGAGGCCTCATGGAAAAGATTCCCTATTTCACAGCGCTGGGGATAACGGCGGTGGAACTGATGCCTGTGCAGGAATTCAACGAGCACCAGGTGATCGGCTTCAATCCATGCACCGGGGCGCCGCTCAGCAACTACTGGGGCTACGATCCCGTCTCCTTCTGTGCGCCGAAAGGCTCCTATAGCAGTTCGGGAGGGCTCGGTCAGCAAACGCTGGAATTTAAGGAGATGGTCCGGGCTTTCCACGAGGCGGGCATCGAGGTGATCTTGGACGTAGTGTTCAATCATACGGCTGAGAGGGACGAACGAGGGCCTACGCTTTGTTTCCGCGGAATCGATAATACGATCTACTACATGCTGGAAGACGATAGACGCTTCTACAAAAACTACACCGGTACCGGCAACACCATCAACGCCAACCATCCCGTGGTGCGAGAGCAGATCTTGACCGCATTGCGCCATTGGGTAGTGGACATGCATGTGGATGGGTTTCGTTTCGACCTGGCCTCCGTGCTCGGTCGGGGCCGCGACGGCAGCTTGCTGGCCAATCCTCCGCTTCTCGAACGAATTGCCGAAGATCCGATCTTGCGAGACGTGAAGATCATTGCCGAGGCCTGGGATGCCGCCGGAGCGTATGAGGTCGGGAGCTTCTCCGAACGCCGCTGGGCGGAGTGGAACGGTCGGTACCGTGATGATGTGCGACGGTTCTGGCGAGGCGATGAGGGATGCCTGGGTCTCTTCGCCCAACGTCTCTGCGGGAGTGCCGACGTCTATGCCGCATCCGGCAAAGGCCCCGAATGCAGCATCAATTTCATCACCTGTCACGATGGCTTTACGCTGAACGACCTCGTCAGCTATCGGCAGAAGCACAATGAGGCCAACGGGCAGAATAATCACGATGGGACGAACGAGAATTTCAGCGAGAATTACGGCGCGGAGGGTGAGACAGCGGATGGCCGAATCGAGTCCATCAGGAAATGCCAGGTCAAGAACTTTTTGTTGACGCTCTTCATCTCGCGCGGCGTGCCGATGTTGTCGGGCGGGGATGAATTTCGGCGTACGCAACGGGGCAACAATAATGCCTACTGCCAAGACAACGAGACCAACTGGTACGAGTGGGCACACCTGGAACAACACCGCGAGATATACCGCTTCACCCGTGGCCTGATCGCCTTTCGTCGCGCACATCCGGTGCTGAGTGCCGAGCACTTTTATACGGATGCCGAGATCCACTGGTTCAGCCCGCACGGGGATTTGCCCAGCTGGACTGACCCGAAAGAACAGCGGTTTGCCTGCCTCGTTCACGAAAGCGAAAACAAGGCTCTATACCTGATGTTCAATGCCGGCGCTGAGGCGGCAGCGTTTCATGTGCCGCCCATGTCAAATGGTGCCCGGTGGCACCTCGCAGTCGATACGAGCCACGAAGCGCCGCACGACGTCTTTCACGCAGGCGACGAGCCGCTGCTGGACCAGTCTCAGGCCTATCAGCTAGGCCCGCGCTCCAGCGCCATTCTCGTGGGACGTCCGCCTACAGCTCATGGCAGAGAACTTGAGAAGGCAGAGTCTCAAGGATGAGGATTCTTCATGATTACCGGCAGCATGGAGAGGTGGATCAAACGGTGGTATTTCCGTGGGCTGGGGTGAGACCTGGACCTCACTTGTGTCATAGCTTGTCAAGCAGTGGCCCCCGTGTGCGTGCATGGTGCGGGTGGTGATGGTGGTGCCGGTGGCGAGAGCAATGTCGCCAATTTCTCGGCAGGTGTGAGGCCGTGGAGGGCCATGGAAAATCGGTCGTGGTTGTACCGATGCTCCCAGGCGCGCAGCGCCTGAGCCGCGGATGTGAACTCGTCAAACGTCGAGCGACTCCAAAATTCTTCCTCGTCGATGCGATGACTGCGCTCCACCTTCCCATTCTGTTCGGGCCGGCGCGGCTTGATATACCGCAGGCGGATGCCGGCTTCTTGCACGGCCAGAGCAAAGGCCAGCGGGAATTCGGTCCCGTTGTCGACCTGACCTTTCCGAATGGGGAACGGCAGGGTTTGTCGTACGGTGGCCAAGAAGTCGAGACTGGTGCCGTGATACTTGCGCGGATACAGGCGCAAGACGCGATACCGCGTGCAGTCATCGAGGGCCGTGTATTGAAAACATTTCTGGCCGGCGACCTTCACTTCCTTGACATCGACCTGCACACACTCGCCGGGGTGCTCTTTCCTGAAGAGGATCGGGTGGCGGGAGCGCCGCGGCTCGGTCCGCCGAACCGGGGGATAGCCGAGGTCCCGGCAAATCCGGCGGATCGTCGCGGTCGCTACCCGAATGCGATGCACCCGATCAAGCCAGATGCGCGTCCGCATCGCCCCAAACTGCAAGATCGCGGCGGGCTTGCGTGATGCGTCGTACGGTCTCTTCGGAAAGCCGCCGGCGGCGCTTCAGCGGATGGCGCGGCACCAATCCGGCGGGCCCACTGGCCACCCAACGGCGGTGCCAGGTCCGGACGGTCTTGCGGTCCAGTCCGAATCGCCGGGCGGCGCCTTTGAAGCCCCATGCTCCTCAGCAGAGCGTAAGATCGCCAGCCGGCTGTGGATGGTGTGGTGATGCCGTGTGGCAATGCGCAAGGTGCTCAGTTCCTTCGTCGTGATCAATCGCGTTCGATCCTCCCTTGTCATGGCGCGTGACTGTAGCCCATGCGGGGGGCCAACTCTCAACAAGATATTTCACCGGCAGGATGTGCGCGGTGGCGACAACTTGAACGTGCTCCCAGCTCAGGTCTGCAGTGGGATGGCGCAGGTCGTTAGCCTTCCATTTCTGAAGTTTGGAGCGCAGATAGAGAAAGGAATTGAAGGCATCAGTAGTGGACTTCATAGAAAACCTCCAGTGTTGGGTTGGTACGGCGCGGGCAGTCGGGGCTCGTCATGGCCGGACGATCTGTTCGTCCGACCGATTCAGGAGGTCATCTTTGGTGGCTCTTCTCCGGCTTCGAGCCCATACCGAATCGTCAGCAATCCATGGTCAGAGCTGTGAGACGACAGAACGGTGTGTAGAAGTCAGCACCTTGCGACGGTAAAGGCCTGAATGTGCAAGCTCGGCCAACGCGAAGAGTTGGGTGGCTCCAGACAGCTGAGAAGGAATGAGGTCCTGAGGGGAGAGGGTGAATCTACTGATGCCCGGGCACTCAGAAAAATAGTGGAAGGGACGAACGATCCAGTCATGAGTCACGTGTCTGTCGGTACACAAAATGGGAATTAGGATAGGGAGATCCTACCTGGGGAACGGGAGCGTTGCACCATTCTACAGAAGTGTCTGTAGCGCTGCCGTAAGTGGTATGTCGGGCGGCCAGTTCCTGGGCCCGGCAGAAGGCGCCAGGGGCCAACCTGGAGGGAACAAAGCTCGCCGAAGGGAAGGTCATACCTATAAAGGGCTCTTCAGGAAACCGTGTGGGTAGTTAACGTCTCTTGCGCTATGCTCGGAGCCTCACAAGGAGGAGCCGAGCCATGCGCGACTTTGAACTCTATCAGGCCGTCTTGGGGTTGCGGGCCCCCTGGACCGTCGTCAACGTGGAGCTGGATGTGAAGGGGAAACAGGTGACCGTGACCGTAGAGGCCGGACCGGGGCCCTATCCCTGTCCTGAGTGTCAGGAGCCGGTCCCGGGCTATGATCGCAAGCGCCGACGGTGGCGGCATCTGGATACCTGCCAGTTCACGACGTGGATCCAGGCGGACCTCCCCCGCGTGAGCTGTCCGACCCATGGGGTTAAGCAGATCGCGGTGCCCTGGGCGGAGCCCGGCTGTCAGTTCACTGCCTGGTTCGAGCGCCTGGCCATTGATGTGCTCCGGGAGTGTTCGGTGACGGGGGCTGCGGGGCTGCTGCGCATCACGTGGGACGAGGCCTGGGGGATCAAGGCTCGGGCGGTCGCTCGGGGGCTGAGCCGCCGGACCCAGGACATCATGCCGCACCTCGGCGTCGATGAGAAAGCCATCGCCAAGCGGCACCGCTACCTCACGGTCGTTGCCGCCCTGGATCGCAGCCGCGTCCTCTACCTGGCGGAGGATCGCAAGCAGGAGAGTCTGGACGGATTCTGGACGATGCTGACGTCCGCTCAGCGCGAGGGGATTGAGGCGATCGCCATGGATATGTGGAGCCCTCTGTGCAATCCACGCGGGCGCATGTGGAGGGCGCCGAGACCAAGATCGTCTTCGACAAGTTCCACGTCGTCAAGCATCTCCACGACGCGGTCGACCACGTCCGCCGCGCCGAGCACCGAGCGTTGAAGCAGGCTGACGACGCTCGTCTCACCGGCACGAAATATCTCTGGCTCATGCGCCCCAAGGAGATGACCCCCGAGCAGCGGACCACGTTCCGCACATTGCAGTGCTCGGACCTCAAGGTGGCACGGGCCTGGACCCTCAAGGAGCGCTTCCGCCAGTTCTGGGACTACACGTACTGCGGCGCGGCCCAGAAGTTCTTCGCCCGCTGGTTCTGGCGCGCCACCCATAGCCGCCTGGTCCCGATGGCCGAGGTGGCTAAACTGATCCAGCGCCACCTCCCCAACGTGCTCACCTATCTGCAGCATGGCATCACCAATGCGGGCCTGGAAGCCGTCAACGCGACGATCCAGTGGGTGAAGAAGACCGCCCGCGGCTTCCGGAACGTCGAGCATTTCAAGACTGCGATCTATTTCCACTGCGGAGGACTGGATCTCTATCCAACCCACACGAAAGCCTGAAGAGCCCTATAAAGAGGACAATGTCAGGTGTCTGTACTGATGTTATGCGTGCGGTTTCTGCTTTCTCGTCTCGGCAGCATGGTTAAAATAAAAATCATTCTCAAGATGACGTGCATTTTTCGTGCACCTAGGTGGATTTCAAGCCAAATTGTCGGCTCTAACAGGTAACAATCGCTAAGGTGAACAGGACCTGGAGCGGAGGCGCCATGGCCATAACTGAGCGAAAAATAGAATGAACTCAATAGTGATGCGGTCTTGCGAGATGGTGCGCCCGACAGGACTTGAACCTGTAACCCCCAGATCCGTAGTCTGGTGCTCTATCCATTGAGCTACGGGCGCGTTTCATGCGTACAGTGCCCGCTCGAAGAACGGTTTCTTCGAAGCGGGCTCCAGGAAGCAGCGCCCGTTATACAGGCTTGAGGGAAGATCGGTCAAGCCTGTCGGCGGTTCCCCAATTCCTAGCAGGCTGCGGAAAAACCCGGGTCGAATGAGACAACTGGGCCCCAACTTCGATCCTGAGCATCGGCGAAGCCCGTCTGCGCCGGGATGGTCGCCCACGGTGGAGGGCCCATGCGGGCCGATGCGAGGCCCCCAGAGCCATGGGGACTCATGACGCAACCGCCACGAGGTTGCGGATCCGCACCAGGTTGTACGCCGCCACTACGAAGGTGAACAGCCAACCAACTCGTTGCACCCCGCGCAGTTTGACCTTCCGTAACAGGCCCACCGTCTTCAACCAGCCGAAGACCTCTTCCACGCGTTTGCGCTTCTGTTGACTGATGGTATAGCCGGGATGTCGGGTGGTTCGTCCGTCAATGGCACTCGCCCGCCGCGTCGTGTGCTGGGCGACATGGGGGGTGACCTGTCGTTTCCGCAAGGCGTCTACGAACGCGGCCGTGTCGTAATGTTTATCGCCACCCAGCGTGATCCGTCGGGTGGGAGCCTGGGCGTCCACCAAAGCGAGCGCCGCTTCCCGTTCCGCGGTCCCTGTCGCCGGGGTGACCGTGGCGTTGACCACCAAGCCATGCCGGTTCTCCATCAAGACATGGCCCAGGAAACACCGCTTGGCTTCCTGCCCCGCCGCCTTCTTGTACAGCCGAGCCTCCGGGTCGGTCGTCGAGGCATGGGTGGCATTGGTCCGCCGCTCGCCCCGGAAGTCCACACTGGGGTTGCCCGGATCATCCGATGGCGGGACTGGCGCGGGCTCAGCCGTCTTCTTGAAACTTTTCTGCCCCGCCCAGGCCTCGATCAGTGTGCCATCGACCGTGAAATGTTCATCGGACAAGAGGCGCTGGGCCTTGGCTTGGGCCAGGACCTGCTCGAAGAACGCGGTGGCCACTTCGCCCTCCAACAAACGGTCCCGGTTCTTCGTGAAGACCGTCACGTCCCACACCGGCGCGTCCAGATCCAGACCGACAAACCAGCGGAACAGCAGGTTGTACTGCAACTCCTCCATCAACAGCCGCTCACTACGGAGGCTGTAGAGCACCTGCAGCAACAGGGCCCGCAGGAGCTTCTCCGGGGCAATCGAGGGCCGACCGGTCCGGGCATAGAGCTTCGTCAACTGAGGCGATAAGGCGGTCAGGGCCGTGTCCACGTACTGCCGAATGGGCCGCAGCGGGTGCGTCGCCGGGACACGCTGCTCCGGCGACAGATAACTGAACATCCCGGCTTGCTGAGTATCCGAACCACGCATCATGACCCTCCTGGAGAGATGGAAAGTAGTTTCACCTATCTACTCTAAGTAGGGGGACAGCACAAGAGTTTTTCCGCAGCCTGCTAGAAGACACTCCTGCTCAGTTCTGCGGACGGAGAACTTTCATTGCCGCTGGTGTCGTAGGCCGTCACGACGAAGAAATAGGTGGAACCTAACGGCAACGTCAATCGAGTCGAGGTCACATTGCCGACGTCGAACACCTGAGAGCGTGCGCCCGATGATGTCCCGACATAGACACGATAGCCCTTGAGGTCCGCTTCACTGTTGGCGTTCCACATGACCGTGACCGTGCCGGTTCCTGTTCCGGACGGTGGCGGGGGCGGTGGTGTGGTACCACCAATGGGCGACGGCGGCGGGGGAGGCGGCGTAGTGCCGGTGGCGGTGACGGTGAGATACACGGGGACGCGCAGGTTTTGAGACCCGTTGGGACCGCTCTCGACGATGTAGACGAGGCCCGAATAGGAGCCGACGTTCATGGTCGAGGTGTTCACCGTCACCGTGATGGGATCGATTTCAGTCGCAATCGTCTGGGTACTGCCATAGGGCGGATTGAGCTGGGTCCAGCCCTGGTTGGCGCTGATGCTGTAGACACTCTGTTGGGTGCTGGATTTTTGGAGATTGAAGATGCCGGAGACGGTCGCGCCTTTCGCTGCTGAGAGGGAGAGGGCGGCCGGAAATGCTTGGAGCAACGGCGTCAACGAACCGCTCGGAGGCGGTGGCGGAGGGGTGGCCGGTGGAGGCGGTGTCATCGAAGGTGGTGGAGGCGGCGGCGTGGTCGATGGGGGCGGTGGAGGTGTGGTGGCGGGCGGCGGGGGCGGAGGTGTGGTGCCGGTGGCGGTGACGGTGAGATAGACGGGAACGCGCAGGTTTTGGGATCCGTTGGGGCCGCTCTCGACGATGTAGACGACGCCCGAATAGGTGCCGACATTCATGGTCGAGGTGTTCACCGTCACCGTGATGGAATCGATTTCAGTCGCAATCGTCTGGGTGCTGCCATAGGGCGGATTGAGCTGGGTCCAGCCTTGGTTGGCGCTGATGCTGTAGACACTCTGTTGGGTGCTGGATTTTTGGAGATTGAAGATGCCGGAGACGGTCGCGCCTTTCGCTGCTGAGAGGGAGAGGGCGGCCGGAAATGCTTGGAGCAACGGCGTTAACGAACCGCTTGGAGGCGGTGGCGGAGGTGTCGTCGAAGGTGGCGGAGGCGGCGGCGTGGTCGACGGCGGCGGCGGAGGTGTCGTCGAAGGTGGCGTGGGCGGAGGCGTGGTACCGGCGGCGGTCACGGTGAGATACACGGGAAGGCGTAAGGTAATCGGCCCGGTAGGACTGTTCTCGACGATATAGACGAGGCCCGAATAGGTGCCGACATTCATGGTCGAGGCGTTGACCGTCACCGTGAGGGGATCGATTTCAGTCGCAATCGTCTGGGTGCTGCCGTAAGGCGGATTGAGCTGAGTCCAGCCCTGGTTGGCGCTGATGCTGTAGGAGGTCTGTTGCGAGCTGGAATTTCGGAGATTGAATGTCCCCGAGGTGGTGCCCCCTTGAGCCACGCTTAACGAGAGGGCGCTGGGGGTAGATTGAAGACTTTGTGCGAAAACCTGTGTGGTTCCCGTGACAAGTTCAATCAGGACGAGCGCCAACAGCACCGTCAGGATATTTCCCGCATGGCGTTGAGACTGTCGAGGTCGATTCGGATTCGATGTGGTGAGCGAGAAACTCATGGCGCGTGCTCCCTTAGGTGTTTTTCATGAAAAGGAAAACAGGAAACATTCGTTGGCCAGCAACAGTTGTGCCACAACAAATCGTTCCGAGGTTATTCTTAATTATTTGTCGGGAATCGCTCAGCGGAGTTCGGTGAGAATCCCGGCAGGATAAACGTCAGAGCGACCCTAACGGATCAAAATGAAATAGGCAAGTAAAAATTTCACTCCGCCCACGTAAATCGACCGGAAAATATCTCGTACAAAAATTTGATGGATGCATTTCGACTGTAGGGTGTCGGCACTCTACTGTACAGAACTGGAATGGATCCTGTTCGGGGAGACAGAGGCATCTCCCTAGGGACGCATAGGGATGGATGCACATGTTCACCCGGATGAATCTCGAGCCGAGTCGAGAAAGTTGTTGACCGTGATCGACGGGTAGGGTATCTGTGGGCGCGCTGTTTCGACTGAGATACACCGGGATACGTAGTCCTGTGACGCGCGTCGTAGGCGACGCCGGACCGGGCGGCCGAAGGGAGTCATGACGACATGATCGCATTGCGATGGCTGCTGTGGCTGCTCTGCGCCGGTATGACCTGTTACGAGGCGGCACCGGCCGTGGCCGAGGTCGCACCGGCCCGGTCCTCCGGGATTGCCCGTGTGGATGTTGGGGTCACCGGTTGGTTCAGCCAAGGCGAAACGGTGTGGAGTCACAATGCGTCCGGCTTGGATCCCAATCTCGGGAATCCCAGTTCCAAACTGAAATATAAGGATACCGGGACCAACGTCACCGAAATCAGCGGACGGGTGCAATTGAAGAACAAGATTTTCTTCCGCGGAGCCTTCGGCTACGGGACGATCGGCGGGGGACGTTTGACGGACGACGATTTTCTGAGCGCACAGGGAGCGGTGGCGGCCGGATCGACGGTCAGCGGCGCACAGCGGTTTTCACGCACCTTCAGCGACATCGGCGGCGACAATCTGTGGTACCTCAGTACCGATCTCGGTGCGACGGCCTATACCTTCCGCGAAAACAAGGGGACCCTCGGCGTGTTCGGGGGGTTCCAGTACTGGCGGGAGCGATTGGAGGCCACTGGTGTGACGCAGGCGGAATGTACCACGCCGAATTCTCCGATTTCGGCCTACCGTTGTGCTCCGGCCGGGACGGTCCAGTTCCGCAATCAAACGGTGGTGACCAACACGATGACATTGGTCTCCGGACGGCTCGGCGGCGAAATCGAATATAAAATCGATCCGCGTGTCAGCATCGATGCCAGGATCGCGATGCTCTTCTCCTATCTGAACAATGAAGACATCCACCATCTCAGGACCGACCTGGCCCAGGACCCGAGCTTCCGGATGACGGGCCTCGGCATCGGAACCAACTCGGATGTGAACCTTCGTGTCTGGATTTGGGACCGGCTCTATCTGTCGGGCGGCTATCGCGTCTTTTGGAACCGTGTGCTCTTCGCCGACCAGTGGAAACTCTACGGCTCTGACGGTTCCACGGCGACGGCTCCCCTGACGCTGTTCCAAACCCTCAGGCATGGACCTACCGTCGGGCTGACGTATATTTTTTAATAGGATGTTGAAAACGTCCGCCAGCGGCGTTCTCGACACCCGTGAAGCATGAATCGTGAAGTGGATCTCGCGAGCATGCCGCAGTCGGTTCCGCAACGAGAGACGGACGATTCGCGAATGACGAATGAAGGGGCCGGCCTCTCCTTATCAGCGCGAGCGGGAAGGCCCGGTTTCTTCCTCGTACTCGGCGAAGAGCCGCTTGGCTTCGGGGTGGAGCAGGTGGGGCTGGCCGTAGGGAATGCCCGCGGTGCGAAACAGCGGCGTCAATTTTTCGTTCGGGTGAAGGTAGCCGGCGCGAAGCGGTACGGAGCGCTTCGTATGGCGGATGAGACTGCAGGGCGTAGGACGGATGGCGGTCAACCAGTCGGCGATATCCTGCGGATTGCCGATGGAGGCGGACAGGAGCAGCAGCCGGGCCTGCGACGGACAGAAGATCAAGGTCTCCTCCCATACTACGCCTCGTTCCGGATCCGCCAGGTACTGCGATTCGTCCATGATCACCAGCCCCAACGTGTCCAGGCGAATGTCGATCTCCCCTCCGGCCGCATCGTAGAGCAGATTCCGTAAAATTTCCGTGGTCATGATGAGCAGGGACGCCTGGGCGTTTTCGCGGCGGTCGCCGGTGAGGATTCCCACTTGTCCCGGTCCGAACAGGCGCGAGAACTCCGTAAATTTCGTGTTCGAGAGCGCCTTCAGCGGCGACGTGTAAATGACGGTGCGGTTCTCGCGCATGGCGCGCGTCGCGGCCTCGATGGCCACATAGGTCTTTCCGCTTCCCGTCGGCACGCTCACGACGACGTCGGTCTCGGCGAGGTGCGCGAGGGCTTCCACCTGCCAAGTGTCCGGCACGAATGGTTGCGCCGGGGGCACGCCGATCCCAGACAGCCATTCATGGAGCGAGACGGGCGGTTCGTGGTGATGGCCCTGTTCTTCGGCTTTATGAGGGCGCGGCGCACTGTGGGCAGACGCTCTTGGCGGTTGCGCTGGAGGCGGCGGGAGTTTTTCGGCCAGCGCCGGCCGGTGACGCGACTGATCTTCGATAAGGGTGGTCAGGTCGGACTCCAGGCCCGGGCGATTCTCCGGCGTTGCACGCAAGAGTTGTTCGACGAGCTTGCGTTTACCGGAACGGAAGTGGCGGCCGATCCGCCCTCGCGCCAGCCGGTGCAGGAGGGAAACCGGTTGTTGGAGTAACAGCCGCTCGAGTTCCTCGGTGGTCATAGAAGCCCCGTGACGCGTGAAGGGTGACGCGTGAAGCGCAGGAACGGAAAGAGGGTGCTGCGTTGATCTATCGAACTCGCGATGACCTGATGTCTCGCGAACGACGCTTCACGATTCACGAACGATAAGTTCACGGCAGTTCCTCCAGCACGCCCCGTCTCATGGCGGTGATGGCCCGGTCGGCCGACTCCGCGAGGGAGGGGTGCGAATCTTTCAGGGTCTTGAGTTGCGAGAGAAACTCAATCGTGCGCGCGAACAGCCGGAACATGTCGCCTTCCGCCATCGTCGTGAGCCGGGCCAGCCCGATCCAGGTGAGCGTCTGGTCCGCCACCCACCGTTCCGTCAAGGCGGCCACGTCGGCCCGAAGCATCGGAGGCTCCTCATGCGGCGTGAGGCTCTCCGCCAGCTTGCGGACCTGAAACAACAGCGTGACGAGGCCGGCGCTGCCGCGCGGAAAGGAGCCGGGACGATCATCGTCGTGGGCGATGCTGGCCATGACGGCCGCGAGCAGGGGAGGATCGATCGCGCCGAAGGCCTCGGCGCGGATCAATTCCGTGATCAGGAGCGAGTGATCGATGCGAATCAGTCTCGCCCACTCGCCGTCGGCGGTCAGGTGCGCCGTCGCGTTGAGATAACCGAATTTTTCCAACACGTCGATCCGTTCTTGAAATCGGTGCCACAAACTGGTCTGGAGGGCTTGGATCGACTTCGTGTGCCGGTGGATCTCCTGGCGGACGCGCGAGGCCCGCGGGAAATCTCTCTGGCAGGCTTGGCGGGAAGGGCAGGTGGGGCAGGGGAAGTCGCCGAGCGTGTGAATGATGGAACCGTCCAGCGGGATGTCCTCTTCCGGATGAACCAAGATCGGGAGGATCGGCAGCCGTGGCGGGAGATCCGCCAGCTGGTGAGTCAGCTGGTCCAGCGTTTGCCTGGTACACCAGGGATAGGCGGTGGTTTCCTCGCATTCATAGGTGCGGTCGAACACCTGGGTGACGATCGAGGCCGGGCATTCATTGAGGGCTCCACCTTCCCGCAAGAGCGTGACCATCGGCGCATGTTGGCCCTTGCTCCGGTATTGGCGAAGGACGATGCCGCGTCCCCGCACCAGCCCGACGACGCGCCCCGGCGTGAGGAAATGCAGGCGCGCGGCGACGTCGGGCGATTCCTGTCGGGCGACCGCTCCCCTGGGTTTTTTCCGTTTTCGTGCATGGTCGAACACCTGCCATTGCGTAATCCAATCGGAGCAGACCCGCGGTCCGAAGGGTTCCATCTCGGCCCGCAACTGGTCCAGTTTGGTTTCGAGGACGGCGGTGCGCTGGTTCAACTGAAACTGCGCAAAGCTCTTCGCAAGGATGGACTGGATCTGTTCACGCGGGTGGGCCTTGAGCAGGTTCAAGACCATCGGATAGGAAATGACGAACTGGCTGTGGATCGCCTCCGGTTGTCCCGTGAGTCCCTTCGTCAGGACGGTCAGGTCGATATAGGGAGACGGCGTGATGACGGCGAATCCCACCAGATCCTTCCCCCGGCGGCCGGCGCGGCCGGCCAGCTGCTGGATTTCACTGACCGTCAGATCGGTAAAGTCCCGCGCCTTGCGGATGCTGGATTGCGTGATGACCACCGTGCGGGCAGGAAAGTCGACCCCGGCGGCGAGCGTCGTGGTGGCGAAGACGGCGTCCAGGCAGCCGCTGCGCATCAATTCTTCGACGGCGATCTTCCAGGAAGGCAGATGGCCGGCGTGGTGGGCCGCGACGCCGATGCGTTGAACCGTGCCGCTGAGCGGATGTTCCGCGATGCTGGGAAATTGTGCGGTGACCTGATCGAGTACGCCCGCGATTTGCTCCTGCCGGACCTTGGGGAGCGTGACCTGGCTGCGCTCGAACGATTGCATCGCTTCGTCGCAGGCCCGTCTCGAGGTCAGAAAAATGATCGCAGGGGTGAGATTTCTTTGGCGGAGGGTCGCAACCAGATCAACCGGATGAATCGACGGCGGCATGCAGTTTCATTCCCTTTGAGATGACGACCAATCCGGAATCGGTGACTTTGAACCGTTGGCGGTCGGCGACTTGGTCGAAGCCGATCTCGGTCTTGGGCGGGATGATGACGTCCTTGTCGATGATCGCGCGCCGGATGCGGGCGTGCTCGCCGATCACCACGTTTTCCATCACGACGGATTCCCGCACATCGGCGTGGTCGTGGACGCGAACGTTCGGCGAAAGGACAGAATTCTGCACGCGGCCGCCGGAAATGATACAGCCGCCGCACACAACGGAGTCGAGCGCCACCCCCATGCGGCCGCCCTGGAAGTCTTGCGCAAAGACGAACTTGGCCGGAGGGAATTGCCCTTGATAGGTGCGGATGGGCCATTCCTGGTCATAGAGGTTGAAGAGGGGGTCGACTGCCACGAGGTCCATGTTGGCTTCCCAATAGGCGTCGAGCGTGCCGATGTCGCGCCAATATTTCACGGCCTTCTTGTTCTCGTCCTGGAACTTGAAGGCATAGACCCGGTTTTCCTTGATCATGCGGGGAATGATGTTTTTCCCGAAATCGTGTTTCGTGCCCTCTTTGGCGTCGCGGATGAGCTGCTCTCGCACCACGTCCGTCCGAAACAGATAGATGCCCATCGAAACGAAGGCCTGCGACGGATCGCCGGGAATGTGCATCGGTTTGTCCGGTTTTTCGTCGAAGCTCAAGATCCGCCGGTCTTCATCCACCGCGATGACGCCGAACCGGTTGGCGTCCGCCAGCGGCGTTTCGATCGCGCCGACGACCGCATCCGCCTGCTTCTCCAGCAGGAGGTTGTACATGTCGGCGTAGTTCATCTTGTAGATATGGTCGCCCGCCAGGACCAAGAGGAATTCCGGTTGGTCGTTGTCGAGCAGGAACAGATTCTGAAAGACCGCGTCGGCGGTGCCCCGATACCAGTCCTCGCTGATGCGCTGCTGCGGGGGAATGGAGACGATGTATTCACCCAACTCCGGGTTGAGAATGTTCCAGCCCGTGCGGATATGGCGGTCGAGCGAATGGGACTTGTACTGGATCAGGACGGCGATCCGGCGCAGGCCGGAATTCAAGCAGTTGCTGAGGGTAAAGTCGATGATGCGATATTTTCCGCCGAATGGGACCGCCGGTTTCGCACGTTGGTCCGTGAGGGGATGCAGACGCTCGCCCTTGCCGCCGGCGAGAACCATGGTGAAAATCTTGGCCATAGACGAGTCGATTGTAACAGGACGAGGGGCGAATAGAAAGGACGCAGAATGATTGACTTCACCTTCGACTCGGACGATACTACGACTCGACGCGTCTCCCACAGTCGTCGGATCCACTTCTTAAGGAGCGGACATGAAAAAACAGAATGCCCTGCCGGCGGTGATCAAGCCAGGATCGGCGGCCGCCAATCCGATGAAGGAGATGGTGTGGCGGCTCGAACGGTTGGAGCGACAAGTGCAGCGCCTGTCTGAGCTCGTGCGCACCCATGCCGAAGACAACGACCGGCTGGTGCGGATCGTGGCGGAAGATCGTGACGTGATTCGCCGGGAACTGTTGCGGAAGCATGAGCATCGGGTGCGGGTGCGCAAGCACCTGCGCGATGTCAGTTCCAAAGTCGGCTTGGAGCGTTGATCCTTGTCCATCGGTTTTCCGACCTGAATCCAAGCCTCGATGGCGATGCCGCCCATTCCGCCCTCCTCTTGTTCCGATGAACCTCTTTCTTCCCCTCCGACGATCGATGTCCGCGGGATCCTGCGCCGCCACGGGCTGGTCACGGCCGTCGATCGGGTCAGTTTCCAGGTTCGCCGGGGCGAATTTTTCTCCATCCTCGGTCCGAGCGGCGCGGGGAAAACCTCGGTGCTCCGCATGCTGGCCGGCTTCGAAGACCCGGACGAAGGCGAGATACTGATCGACGGGCAATCGATGGTCGGGATACCGCCCAATCGCCGGCCCGTGAACCTGGTGTTTCAATCCTACGCGCTGTTTCCCCATTTGACCGTTTTCGAGAACGTCGCCTTCGGCTTGAAGATGCGGCGCGTCTCCACACCCACCATCCACGAACAGGTGCGCCTGGCCTTGACCATGGTCAAGTTGCTCGGCAAGGAAGCGCGGATGCCCGCGCAATTGTCCGGCGGCGAACAGCAGCGGGTGGCGTTGGCCCGCGCCCTGGTGAATAAGCCGGCCGTGGTCTTGCTCGACGAACCGTTGGCGGCGCTGGACCAGCAGCTGCGCCAAGAGATGCAGGTCGAGCTGAAATCCATTCAGGAGCAGGGGGGGCTGACCTGTGTCTGCGTTACGCACCACCAAGAAGAGGCGATGGTGATGTCGGATCGGATCGCCGTGATGCATCAAGGCCGCATGTGGCAGGTCGGCAGTCCGCGCGAGGTCTATGAACGGCCCTGCAACCTGTTCGTATCGCGATTCCTCGGGGTTTCGAACGAACTTTCCGGCAGGGTCGGCGATCCGGTGGGGGAGGAACGCCTCTTTCACCCGACCGACGATGGGCAGCCGCCGGTCTTGGTCCGCACCGATTCGGGTGACCAGGCCGGTCGCCCGGCGACCTTGTCCCTTCGTCCTGAGCAGCTTCGGATGGCGCGCGAGCGGCCGGCGACGTCCGATCCGGTGCTCTCCGGCCGGATCGAAAAAGCGTTCTTCGTCGGGAGTGAGATGAAATACCTGGTTCGAGTCGTCCACGATCGCTTATGGGAAACCAGGACGAGACCGGGAATACCTCGGCAATCCTTCGCGCCGGGAGAGCCTGTCTTTCTCCACTGGTCCACATCCGACGGACGGCTGTTCTTCGAGTGACCATGCAGATCCAGGAACTGCCTCCCAGCCACGAGATTTCTCGCTCTTCCTGCCTTCCCTGTTGGCTGGCGGTTCCGGGTCTGATTTGGATGGCGTTGTTCTTTCTGGTGCCGCTCGGGCTGGTGTTCGCGATCAGCTTCGCGTCGCGCGGCACCTATGGCGGTATCCTGTGGGAATTCACCTTTGCGAACTACCTCGACCTTTTCCACCCGCTGTACGGCAAGATTCTCGGCCAGTCGATGTGGTATGCCGGTCTGACCACGGCCATCTGTTTCGTCCTGGGTTTTCCGCTCGCCTATGCCATTGCCCGGAGTCCTGCCCGCCTGCAGCCGTTCCTGCTGCTCCTCGTCATGCTCCCCTTCTGGACGAATTTCCTCGTGCGGACGTATGCCTGGATGGTCCTGCTGCGCCAGGACGGGCTCATCAACCGGTTCTTGACGGCGCTCGGGGCGGTGGATAGGCCGTTGGAATTGCTCTATACGCCGACGGCCGTCGTGATCGGATTGGTCTATGGCTACCTGCCCTTCATGGTCCTGCCGCTCTATGTGGCGGTCGAACGGCTGGACCCGTTGCTGGTGGAGGCGGCCTGGGATCTGTATGCCTCGCGCTGGGCAGTCTTCACAAGGGTGGTCCTTCCGCTCACCAAGCCCGGCATCGTCGGGGGTTGCATGCTGGTGTTCATTCCGTCGGTCGGTTCGTTCATCACACCGGATCTGCTGGGCGGGGCCAGAAGCATGATGATCGGCAATCTCATCCAACATGAATACCTCGTGGTGCGGGACTGGCCGTTGGGATCGGCGGTCTCGTTTGTCTTGATGGCGGTGGTCATGGCGGCGGTGGTTCTCTATTACCGCCAGGCTTCTCGTGCCGACGGACCGTTGGAGGGGCGATGAGGCGCGGATCGGCAAGCCTGAACGCAGTCAGTACCTTGGCGCTACTGTTCCTCTACGGGCCGATCTTCGTGTTGGTGCTGTATTCGTTCAATGCCGCCCACCTGTCGATGGCCTGGAGCGGGGCGACGCTCAAATGGTACGGGGCGCTCTTGCACGACGAGGCGTTGCTGACCGCCACCGCGAACAGCCTGCTCATTGCGGCGGTCTCCACCCTCGGAGCCGTCTGCCTGGGTGGGCTGCTCGCGCTCGGCATGGAACGGATGCCGAGTCGCAGACAACAGGCCATCGAAGGCGGTCTGGTGTTGCCGCTCGTGATCCCGGAAGTGATGCTGGGGGTGGCACTGATGTTGTTCTTCGTGTCGCTCGCGATGCCGCTCGGTCTCATGACGGTCATCCTCGGTCACATTGTGTTCAATATTCCGCTCGTGACGATCATGCTCCGGACGAGGTTGCGCAAACTCGATCCGGCGCTGCGTGAGGCGGCAGCGGATCTGGGCGCCGATTCCTGGCAGGTGTTTCGCTACGTCACGCTGCCGTTGCTGCGGCCTGCTCTGTGGGGCTCGATCCTGGTGGCCTTCACCGTGTCGCTGGACGATTTTCTGGTGACTTTCTTTACTGCCGGCCCCGGGGCGACGACCTTGCCGCTGAAGGTCTATTCGATGATCAAATCCGGCGTCACGCCCGAGATCAACGCCCTGTCCGCGCTGCTGTTGGTGATCTCGATGGGCTGTATCGGCGTGGCTCTGCATCTGCAACGCCGCGAGGTCTGAGTGCTGCTCCTGCTCAGACGCATGGGAGTGTCGTTTTTGGGCCTGCTCTGGCTCGGCGGCGCTCTTTCGTCTTGCGGGCAACAGCACGATGGTGATGCCGTTTCGGCGCGGCCGGTGCTGCATTACTTTACCTGGTCCGACTATGTGGGGCCCGAGATCATCCAGGAATTCGAGCGGCGCGAACGGGCCAAGGTGGTGGTCGATACCTTCAGCAGCAATGAAGAGCTGTTGGCGAAGTTGCAGAGCGGCGCGACCGGGTACGACGTGGCGGTGCCGTCGGATTTCATGGTGGCCATCATGATCCAACAAGGCCTGCTCAGCGAGTTGGATCCGCGGGAATTGCCCCATGCCGCCATGTTGGAACCGCACCTGCAGGCCCTCCACTTCGACCCGGAGCATCGTTACTCAGTCCCCTACCTCTGGGGCACGGTGGGCATCGGATACGATTCGGCCGTGATCCCTACGCCGCCGGAGAGCTGGTCGGTCTTGTGGGACCCCCGTTATCAAGGCCGCATCAGCATGTTGAACGACCAGCGGGAGGTCTTTGGGGCGGTGTTGCGTGCGATGGGGCAGTCGATGAACAGCACGGACCCGCAGGTGATCGAGGCGGCGAAAGAGCGATTGCTGCAGCAGAAACCACTCGTAAAGACCTATACGAGCGACCATTACGACCAGTTGTTGACCTCGGGGGAAGTGGTCCTCGCCCACGGCTGGGGAGGGCCGGTGGCGCGGGCCATGGTAGAGCGGCCCTCCATCCGATACGTGGTGCCGAAGGAAGGGGCGACGGTCTGGGCCGATTGCCTGGTGGTGCTCCGGACCGCACCGCAGAAACGGCTGGCCATGCGCTTCATCGATTACTTGATGGAACCGGAAGTCGCGGCTCGTACCTCGGAGCGGTTGCGGTTCGCTGCCGCTTCCCGGCCGGCTCGGGAACTGGTGAGTGAGGCGACGAGACAGAATCCTGCGATCTACCCGCCGCCGGATCATCTGGACCGGGTGGAGTGGATGAGAGATGTTGGACGGGCCATCCGTGCCTACGACCGGGCCTGGACGGAATTGAAGATGCAATGAGCGTGGCGGACTTTATTTCAAATGCGCTGAAGAATCAGTATAATAAGCTGTTTTGTCCTCGTCTATTCGATATTCCTGCACAGTGTGTGACGACATGCTCCATCACAGAGGCGGTTTGAGGGTAGGTGTGCGCACATCGATGCGTATTGCGTTGGCCTGTGCGGCCTGTTGCTGCCTGTGCGTCCTCCTGGCCAGCGGCGGGACGGCGCAGGCCGCGGAACCGGTCTTGGCCGCCCCGGTTCCTCCTCCTGCAGTTCGCTTGAGTCTGACTGAAGCGATGGCCCTCTTCCTGAAGGAGAATCTCGACCTGCTCATCGCCAAATATGGAATCGATTCGAGCAAGGGGCAGCAGATCACGGCTCGGCTCTTTCCGAATCCCGTGCTGCAGATCGGCAGCGTCGCCTCGTTTACCCAAGGCAATACCTTGGCCAATTCAGGTTCCTTCGCGACGCAGGTGCAGCAGTTGTTCGAATTGGCCGGCAAACGCGGTTATCGCATCGAGAGCGCCGGGTTCGGGGTCCAAACGGCGGAGGCGGATTTTGAAGACGCCGTCCGGCAGTTGGGCTTTACGATCAAGGATTCCTACTATCGCGTGCTGGTGGCGCAACGGCGGCTGGCGCTGGCGGAGGAAAATCGGGATCGTTTCGCGCGGATCCTGGACGTCAACACGATTCGCTTCAAGAAAGGCTATATCGCCGAGGTCGATCTGATCAGGATCAGGCTCCAGGTGGTCGACTTTCAGTCGCAAGTCATCGAGGCCATTCAAGAAGGCGAGTCTGCCAGGGCCGAGTTGCGTCAGTTGCTTCGCCTGTCGCCCGCCACGAAGCTGGAGCTGACGACGGAGATGGACTACCGGCGGGTCGATCCCGACATGGGAAAATTGAGATCAGTAGCGTTGGAAATCCGTCCCGACATCAAGGGCCGGCGGGCGGCGCTGTCGCAGCGCGAGGCGGATTTGAAGCTGGCCAAGGCCTATCGGATTCCGGATGTGACGATCGGCGCCGGGTACTCGGTACAGGGCCCACGGGGTCCCGACAACCAGCAGATGGGGATCTTGAACCTGGGGGTACCCCTGCCGCTGTTCAACCGCAACCAGGGCGGCATCCTCCAGGCCGAAGTCGGCGTACAATCGGCGCAGGCCGATTTGGACCGGACGGTCAACCGAGTGGAAAACCAGGTGGACGTGGCCTATCGCAACCTGCTCCAGAGCCGCCGGTTGGTGGAGGCCTATTTGGCCGGCGTGCTGGACGACGCCCGCTCGACCTTCACGATCGTCGAACGGGCCTATGAACGGGGAGGCGCCACGATTCTGGACCTGCTCGATGCAGCCCGCACGTCCCGCACCATTCAGCAGAATTTCATCGAAGCGCTCTTTTCCTATCAGCACAACCTGTTCCAGCTGGAAAGTTCGGTCGGACAGGAGATTCCGTCATGATCGTGCGGACGAAGCCTCTCGTTTTGCTGGCCGGGAGCCTTGCGCTGTGGGCCTGCAGTCAAACGCAAGAACCGAATTCCGCTCCTGCTGCGACCTCGTCCGGGAGCGCCTCGTCCGAGACCGCCCCTCAGGCTTCCGGCCAAATTGAAACAGCCGTCGTGGATTTCAAGCCGGTCCAACCGGAACTGGTGCTGGTCGGGAAGATCGCCTATGGCGAGGACCGCTACTCGAAGATTTCCTCGCCGCTGCAGGGGCGGGTGGTGGAGGTGCGGGCTCGTTTGGGCGATCGCGTGGAGGCGGGCGCGACGCTTCTGGTGATCGACAGTTCCGATATCACGGCGGCCTATTCCGAATTCGTGAAGGAGGCCTCGGAACTCGAATATGCTACGCGGGCGCAGGAATTGGCCAAGGAACTGTACGCCACCAAGGCCTTGGCGCTGAAGGATCTCAAACTGGCCGAGAACGACTTGATCAAGGCGCGGGCAGAATTCCGGCGGGCGAAGGAACGGTTGCTGTCGTTGCGTATTCCCGCCGCTGAGTTGGAAAAGCCGCTGGCTCAACAGCGCATTACCTCACGTTTCGAGATGAAGAGTCCCTTGACCGGGACCGTGGTCGAGCGGGCGGTGACCCCTGGGCAATCCGTCGGCAGCGACGCCAGCCAGGTGTTGTTCACGGTCGCCGATCTGGATCGGCTGCAGGTCGTGGCGGATGTCTATGAACGGGACTTGGCGCTGGTCAAGGTCAGCCAGGTGGGACGCATCAACGTGGAGGCTTACCCCGGGACGGATTTTGCGTCCGTGGTGGCATCGATCGGGGATGTGGTCGATCCGAACACCCGCACGATCAAGGTCCGCGCCTGGGTGGATAACCGGGATCAACGGTTGAAGCCGGAAATGTTCGCGCGGCTCCGGCTGGATGTCGGCGATGCCAGTCCCTTCCTGACGATTCCCAAGGAGGCGGTGGTCGAGATCGACGGCAAACATTTCGTCTATCTGGTGGAGGCGCCCGACCGTTATGTGAAGCGCGAGGTGGTGGTCTCCAATGTCTCCAGCGATCAGGTCCGCATTCTTGAGGGCCTGACCTCCGGCCAACGCATCGTGACCAAGGGCGCGGTCCTCGTCAAGGGACAAGAGGTGAAGGGGTGAAGCGGACGACCGGGCCGGCGAATCCGTTACTCCCTAGCCGGTATAGGCCACCGGAACGATGATCGTTCGAATCGTCGAGCTGTCCCTCGTTCAGCGGTTCCTCATCTGCGCACTCGGATTCAGTCTCCTCTTCGGGGGGCTCTACGCCTTCCAACAGCTCGACATCGTGGCCTATCCGGACCCCTCCCCTCCGATGGTCGAGGTGATCACCCAGTTTCCCGGCTGGTCTGCGGAAGAGATCGAACGGCAAATCACGATTCCCATCGAAGTGGCCTTGAACGGCGCCCCCGGTCTCACCGACATCCGGTCCCTGTCTATTTTCGGCTTGAGCGACATCAAGGTCTATTTCGACTTCGGGACGCAATATTTTTTCGACCGGCAGGAAGTCGTCAACCGTCTTGCGACCATCAGCCTTCCGCAAAACGTGCAGCCGGCCCTGTCCCCCTGGTGGGCGATTGCGGAGATCTACCGGTACCAGCTGGCGGGCGAAGGGAAGACGAGCCTGACCGACCTCAAGACGATTCAAGACTGGCAGCTGCGGCGGGAATTCCGGCGGGTGCCGGGGGTCATCGACGTGACGGCCTTCGGGGGAACGACCAGGGAGTACCACGTCGATATCGATCCCGGGAAATTGATCAGTTACGGGGTCAGTCTCGCGCAGGTCATGGAAGCCTTGACCAACAGTAACGCCAACGTCGGCGGCAACTACCTCACCGTGGGGGCGCAGAACTACAACATCCGCGGGCTCGGGCTCATCAACGGCCTGGAGGATATCGAAAACGTCATGGTGGCGGAGAAGGAAGGTACTCCCATTTTCGTGAAGACGCTCGGGACGGTGTCGGTGGGCCACCGGGTGCGGCTGGGCAAGGTCGGGATCGACGACAACGACGATGTGGTCGAAGGGGTGATTCTGTTGCAGCGCGGCTACAAGGCGCTCTCGGTGTTGGAGAGGGTGCGGGACAAGGTCGAGGAGTTGAACAAGTGGAAGTTGCCGGAAGGGGTGAAGGTCAAGACCTTCTACGATCGGACTGCCTTGATCCATACGACGGTCGAAACGGTCACCGATATTCTGATCAGCGGCATGGTGCTGGTCTTCGTCATCCTGTTCGTCTTCCTCGGCCATTTGCGCGCCTCGATCATCGTCGCGCTGACGATTCCGATGTCCTTGCTGTTTACCTTCACGATGATGGTCTTGATCGGGCAGTCCGCCAACCTGATTTCTCTCGGCGCCATCGATTTCGGTATCATCGTGGATGCGACGCTGGTGATGGTGGAAAGCATCTTTTTCCACCTCGCACACGATCGGCGCCTGGGACTGACGGTGCCGCAACTGATCGTCAGGGCGTCACGCCAGGTGGGGCGGCCGATTTTCTTCTCCACGGCCATCATCGTGGTCGCCTTCATTCCCCTGTTCACGATGACCGGCGTGCCGGGGAAGATTTTCGCGCCCATGTCCATCACCTACGGCTTTGCGCTGTTCGGCGCATTGCTCATGGCCTTTACGCTGGCACCGGTCCTCTGCTCGCTGCTGTTGAACGGGGTGGTCAAGGAGCAGGATACGAAGTTCGTGCGCGTGATTCGCCGGAGTTACCTCGCCGTGTTGCGATGGGCGTTGGCGAACAACGTGAAGGTGATCGGGGCGGCGCTGGTCCTGCTGGTGACGGCCTTCGGAGCCATGCAGTTCGTCGGCGGGGAGTTCATGCCGGCGCTGGAGGAGGGGAACCTCTGGGTGCGCGCCACGATGCCGGTCGACATTTCCTTCGACGAGGCAGCCCGCTTGACCGGAGAAATCCGGCAGATGTTCCGGCGGTCGCCGGAAGTCGTCACGATCGTCTCTCAGCTCGGGAGGCCGGACGACGGGACCGACCCCACGAGCTTTTTCAATGCCGAGTTCCTGGCCAACCTCAAGCCTCGCAAGGACTGGCGGCCCGGGTTGGACAAGGACCGGCTGGTGGAGGAAATCGAAGCGCGACTCAGGACCATTCCCGGACTCATCTTCAATTTTTCGCAGGTGATTCAGGACAATGTGGAAGAGGCCATGTCCGGCGTGAAGGGCGAGAATTCGATCAAGTTGTTCGGCACCGACCTGAAGACCATGGAAGCGAAGGCGGTCGAGATCGAAGCGGTCATGAAGGGGGTGCGCGGGGTCAAGGACCTGGGGATCTTCCGGCTGGTGGGGCAGCCCAATCTCTTGATCCAAGTGGATCGGGAGGCCAGCGCCCGGTACGGCCTGCGCGTGTCGGACGTCAATGCTGTTGTCCAAGCGGCGGTGGGCGGGCAGGCGGTGACCCAGGTCTTCGAAGGGGAACGGCTGTTCGATCTCGTGGTCCGGTTCCTGCCGGAGTTTCGGCGGGACGCCGAGGCCATCGGCAACATTCTCGTCAATACGCCCAATGGAGCGCGGATTCCGTTGAAGCAGGTGGCGACGATCAAGACCCACACCGGCGCCTTCATCATCTATCGGGAGAACAACGAGCGGTATATCCCGATCAAGTTCAGCGTCCGCGACCGCGACCTTGAGAGCACGGTGAAGGAGGCCCAGGGCAAGATGGCCAAGGCCGTCACGCTTCCGGAGCGCTACCGCCTCGAATGGGCGGGCCAATACGATCAGCTCACCGACGAGCAAAAACGGCTGACGATGATCGTGCCGGTGAGCCTCGTGATCATTCTGTTCCTGCTCTATACGACCTTCAATTCGCTCAAGAACGCGCTGCTGGTGCTGGTCACGGTGCCGTTCGCGCTGATCGGGGGGATTTTTTCCCTCGTGTTGACCGGGACCCATTTCAGCATTTCGGCAGCCGTGGGAGTCATTTCGACGCTGGGAGTAGCGATTCTCGGGGGAGTCCTGTTAATCTCTCGTATTGAGGATTTTCGATTGGGAGGCGTCGAATTGCGGGAAGCCATCTTGAAAGGCGCGGATGTTCAGATGCGTCCCATCCTCATGGCCACGCTGGCCGCCGCCATCGGATTGCTTCCGGCGGCCTTGGCCACCGGCATCGGGTCGCAGGCGCAACAACCGCTGGCCCGAGTGGTGGTGGGGGGGATGTTGACCGCAGCGGTGCTGATTTTGGTCGTCCTTCCGGTGTTGTATGAAGTCGTGCATCGACGCCGAGAGATCAGTCGTTCGGTGCACGAAGAGACGAGAACGAGGGGTTCACCATGAAGACAACGTGTTCAAGGGGTAAGTCATGATGACGGCAGTCGGACAGCTACAGATGTTCCTTCGGTGGTCGATGGGCTGTGTCGCGTTGTTGGGAGCGGTATGGATGGTGCCGGGCGATGCGGGGGCCGCGACCCTCTGGCCGGTCCAGATGCCCTATGAGGCGCCGCCGAAATCCGAACCGGTGCCCGACGTTTCCGTGGCGCCCAACACGAAGGCCTTGACTCCGGAAGAACTGCAGCGGGCGGAAGCGCTGCTCCCGCTCCTGGAGGGGAAGCAGGAATTTTGGGCGATGGGCGAGTTCGTCCATCTGGGCGAGTCGGTGCTGCCGGTCGTGACCAAGGCCTTGACGATGCCAGGCCCGCGCATCCGGTACAATGCCATCGAAACCCTCTCGATGATGAAGTCTCCGGCCGCCGTGCCCGCCTTGCTCGAAACGGCGAAACAGAGCGGTGAACTCCCCCGTATCAGAGAACATGCGCTGAGGGTGGCCGTGCGCCTCGATCCGCTCCAAGCCCCGCCCGCCATCGAGGTCATGGCCAAGGATGCCAATTCGACGATCCGCAAGTCCGCCGCGTTTGAAGCGCGCTACGTCCGCCATAAGGACGTCATCCAGCCGCTCATCGACCTGGTGGGTGATGAGGAGCGCTATGTCGCCATGTCCGCCGTGCAGTCGTTGTGGATGTTGACCAGGCACGAGACGGAATTCCACGATTGGGACGCTTCCAGCAGGCAGGACCGGCAGGCCTGGGCACAGGAGTGGGTGGAATGGTGGAACGCGTCGAAAGACACGTTCGAACTGCCGGAGCCCAGGAGCCGCAAGCGAGCTGGTTGACGGAAGTGAATCTTCTGTCCGGTTGCGGTGGTTCGAAAGGCGGTGGTAGGTAATGACAGGACCGGTTGTGCCGGCGAGACAGGTGGTGCAACGCGGAAAATCATCTAGAAGGGTGCAGCATGGCGATACTGAAAATCAGCAAACTCGGGAATCCGATTCTCCGGCAGAAGGCCCTGCCGGTGAGCCCGAGCGACATCAAGAAACCGGCGTTTCAGCAACTCATCGACGACATGTTGGAAACCATGTACGACGAACCGGGGATCGGTCTGGCTGCTCCGCAGGTGGGACGCTCGCAACAACTCGTGGTCATGGATTGCCCCGGCGAGGGCGGGTTTCCCAAGACGGTGCTCATCAATCCGACGATCCTGTTTTATGGGCCGGAACAGGTAGAAGGCTGGGAGGGCTGTTTGAGCGTCGATGGCCTGCGCGGCAAGGTGACCAGGCCCTCGACCGTGCGGGTCACGGGGCTGGATCGTGAGGCGAAGACGGTGGATCTTGAAGCCAGCGGGTTGTACGCCGTCTGTATTCAGCATGAGCTGGACCACCTCATCGGCAAGCTGTTCCTCGATCGCATGACCGACTTCTCCACACTGACGCAGATGGAAGAGTTTCAGAAGTACTGGCAAAAAGAACCGGCCAGTGTCATCTGATCCCTCCCGGATCCCCGAGCCGTCGTGAACTCTCTCCTGCGCGTGCTGTCCTACCTGAAGCCGTTCCGCATGCTGGCGGTGGTGACCTTCGTCTGCGCGGGGCTCGCCACGGCGTTGGAACTCGTGCCGCCCTATCTCGTCAAGGTCGTCATCGACGATGTCATCCAGGCCAAGCGTCCCGAGTTGTTGACCTGGGTGCTGGGGGCGCTCCTGGGGTCGTACGTCTTGCGGAACCTGGCGAGTTCGATGCGGGTGCGGTTCAACAATACGCTCGAACAGAAGGCCGTCCATGCGCTCCGCATGCAGGTGTTCGGCGCGTTGCAACGGTTGTCGCTGAGTTATTTCGAGAACCGGTCGACCGGTGAGATCATGACGCGGGTGACCAGCGACACCGAACATGTCGAACGGATCTTCGTGGACGGACTCGAAGGCCTGCTGACCGCTTCCCTGACGCTGATCGGCATCACGATCATGTTGTTCTCGTTGAACTGGAAGCTGGCGCTGTTGTCCCTTCTGCCCATTCCCATCCTGGCGGTCTGTGCCGCCTGGTTTACCAGGCGGGTCCACGGCTATTACTATGAGATGCGCAAGAGCGTGGCGGACCTCAACGCCTACCTTCAAGATGCACTGTCCGGCATCAAGGAAACGATCGGATTCAACCAACACGAGCATGAACGGAAGCGGTTCGAAACATTGAGCCAGGCCTACAGCAAGAGCAGCCTGCGCGCCATGTATCTGTGGTCCTGGTACTGGCCCGGCATGGTCTTCGTGGGCAGCACCGGCACGGTGTTGATCCTGTGGTACGGGGCGGGGGAAGTGCTGGCGGGGCACCTGACGGTCGGGCAGTTGGTTATGTTCCTCTCGTACCTGACGCTCTTCTATACGCCGATCAACGAGATCCATTCGCTCAATCACATGTTGCAACATGCGTTGGCGGCCAGCGAGCGAGTGTTTGAAATTCTCGATACGAAACCGGACGTGGAGGAACGGCCCGGTGCCGTCCGTCCCGTCGAACGGTTGAGGGGCCTGGTGGAGTATCGGGATGTGTCGTTCGGGTATCGGAAGGACGGCATCGTCCTGTCCGATGTGAACCTCACGGTCAGGCAGGGAGAGCGCATCGCGTTGGTGGGGCCGAGCGGCGCGGGAAAGACATCGCTCCTGAAGCTCTTGATGCGGTTCTATGATGTGCGCAGCGGAGCGGTCTTGCTGGATGGGTATGACGTGCGGGATCTGCCGGTGGCGTTCTTGAGAAGTCAGATCGGTTTGGTCCAGCAGGAGCCCTTTCTGTTCAACGGCACGGTGCGGCAAAATATCGTCTACAGCGACCTGTCGGCGGGACATGAGCGGGTCGAAGCGGCGGCGCGCGCGGCCCGCGCCCACGACTTTATCTGCCGCCTGCCGGATGGATATGATAGTTGGATCGGCGAACGGGGTGTGAAGTTATCGGTGGGGCAGAAGCAGCGGGTGTCGATCGCACGGGTGTTGCTGAAGGATCCGCCCATCGTGATCTTCGACGAAGCGACCTCCAATATCGATACGGAAACCGAGGTCAAGATCCGCGAGGCGTTGAACGATTTGACTAAGGGACGCACGACGTTCATCATTGCGCACCGCTTGGCGACGCTGCATGACGTGGACCGCATTATTGTGGTGGAGCACGGCACCATCGTCGAAGAGGGCGGGCATGAAGCACTCATGCGACGGGGCGGGGTCTATGCCGGCCTGTATGATGCCCAGTTCAAAATTTAGCAGGATGGTGAAAAAAACCGCCAGCTTTGTTCTCGCATCGCACATAGGCTCAACGTACCACGAGGGTACGCCTCGCCTCCGTGCTTGCTGCGGCCGCGCCTGGGAGAAGGCGTGTCTTGGCGCGCCGGGGTTGGGCGGGTAAGAAGGTGGCTTTTTTGACCATCCTGCAGACTGCCGGCGCATCGTCTCCGACTTGGAGCCTTTGTGCATGCGGAGGGGACGAATGGCTTTTTAACAGGTTGCGACATTGTACGCCGTTCAGGCCTCGCATTGTACCGGCTACTTATAGGGCATTGGCAACACTGGAAATAGAAGAGGTGAGGGATATATGGTGCTCGTGTATGAACATGATCCGTTGGATACGGAGGATGCGCGGGGTCGGTTTTATCACGTCTGTCGAGGCCGGCTGCTGCGGAGCGAGTTGACGATTCCACCGCCGGAAACGCCGTACGAATGTCCGGACTGCGGGATCGATTTGGAGATGGAAGATTTCTGGGTGGCTCGGCAAAGGGGGTCGGTGTAGCGAGGGTTGCGCTCACCGAATACATATACATGGAAGGGAGTGTGCCATGGTTCGCAGTACAGGCAGAAAAACGGTGTCCGTGTCACGCGGGTTGATGATGTTGTGCGAGACCTGCTACGAACAAGTTTTTCTCGAAAAACTGGTTGACCATCGGAACTTCGTATCCGATCACGAGTCGCTGTTCGACACGATCTGCCCGGGTTGCACCGACATCAACCGACCGTTGGTGGACGACATGCTGGGGAGTTCGGAGTAACGCTACGTCATTCGTGAAACGTGCCGCGCCGGATGTGGCGCGGCGAATCACTCCTGCTATTGCGCCTCCGTGGCTTTTGTAGAGATGGTTCCGTCCGGCATCACGTTCTTCTTTCTCACTCCATCGCATCGTGCTCTGTTGAAAGCGCTACAGTCTAGGAGACTTAGCTCTGGCGTATGGTTGCTCACGTCATAATGAAACCATGTGCCGAGGCTACTACATGGGCCGCTTGACGGTATTAACGAATCGTTAGAAAATGCGCCCATTTCAAGGGAAGGCAGGTCTGCCCGAATCTTCAGCCGGTGAGACAGTGCGAGATATCCTAATCAGAGCAACCGAAGACGCTATTCGCAGCGTTGACGCTGCGCGTTTCTTCCAGACAGAGCGCGGGTTCCACGGTCGTTTCTATTGCACACTTCAGCATCAGTTAGAGCGAGCAGGCCTAATAGCAAACAATGCCATACTGGAAATGGAGTATCAAAAAAGCCAGCGTCATGGCACATCGCAGCGTCCAGATATTGTATTTCATATACCGGCGGAGTATTCCCACGCGTTAGTGACTGAAAACAACTTTGCTGTTTGGGCACTAAAGAGGCGAGCCTCGGAATCTGATGCCAGGTCAGACTTTGATCGACTTGATGACATGTTTAAGACCCTCCACTATCAGTTGGGATTCTTTGTCAACGTCGACTCAGCAGACCCAATGCTGCGGTGCTACACCGGTGCATACTCCAACTGTCTCGCTGCTGTGGCAGCGAGGCTCACTGACGCCCAGATTCTAGTCAAGTGGGCCCCAGATCCGGAGCCATAAAAATTCCTTCAAGCCGAAGATGCTTGGCAACTCGGCTTCGTTCCTACGCCGGATAGGGGCGAGTTAATCGGTACCTCAAAAGAGGAGTCGATGATGGAAGTCCTAGGCTAGATTCTTCGGGCTTGTGGCCTGCTTCTCTGACGAGGAAGCGCGAAGGCACGTTCATGTGTATTGTGAACGTGGCGAAGAAAGTTCTGGCTCGATCCAATGGTCGAGTTGGCGCAAAACTTTAGTCTGGCCGCCCGACAGATCCGGGCAGCGAAAAATCTCATTGAGGAACATTACGATGAAATCTGCAACGCTTGGCAAGAACATTTCGGAAGCTGAGGTCACAAACATCTCCCGGCATGGATTCTGGCTGTTCGTCGCAGACGAAGAGCTCTTTGTCGCCTTCAAAGAGTTCCCCTGGTTCAAGGATGCGTCCGTAGCAGAGCTTATAAACGTTCAATGGCCGCAGCCTCACCACCTGTATTGGCCGGATCTCGATGTGGATCTAGCCGTCGAATCCATCAGGCACCCCAAGAAGTTCCCGCTCGTTTCGAAAACATCGCGACCAGCCAGGAATTCTAACCGACGAGCAAAGATTACGCGTGGCTGAAGTGAGGCACTAATCATGCGACTCTACTTTGCATACGGCTCCAATATGTGGGACGCCCAGATGAAAATGCGATGCCCTCAAAGCAAGAAAGTCGGCGTTGCGCGTCTTCTTGGTTATCGTTGGATTATTTCGAAGCGCGGTTACGCGAACATCGTCAAATCAATGGAGGACGAAGTCGAAGGTATGCTTTTCGAGATTTCTGCAACGGACGAAGTCTCTTTGGACAACTACGAAGGCGTTAGTTCAGGCTCGTATCACAAGGTCGATCTCCCTGTGTTACACGAGGAACAAGAGAAAGTGGCGTTGGTCTACGTTGATTCAGTGACAGTCGAAGGCTGCCCTCAACAGAAATACATTCAGCGTATCAATTCAGGGCTCGCAGATGCGAAGCTATCTGATGCGTACGTCACACGTTATGTGCGGAGATACATACCAGCCCAACCAAGTTAGGGCTAAGCGCAACTCTTCTACTTATTTGCAGGTTTTTCCGTCGAAGTTGAGGCAGGTCGATTCTCCGGACTTGATCTTCCAACTTTTCAACAGCGGCGGTTGGCCCTCGCGCGTTTCCACGACAATATCCGCCAGCCCGGACAGCGGCAATTTCTCCAGGTGAGGACGGGCCTCCGCTGGAACCTCCACCCAAAAGACCGATCCCAGCGTCGAAATCAGAATCCGGCTGTTTTCGATATCGACGTTGATGATCGGACTGTAGTAGCTCTTTTCAGCAGCAAACGTGTCAGCGGGTTTGAAAAGTCCGCTCAGGCACAGGATGAATGCGAAAATCGGCAGGATGAATTGCATCGAATGCTCCCTTCGATGACAGGTCAAGGCCGGATTATGGCATCGTTGACGGTCGATTGGTAGAGGGACCTGCGTCGAATCGCCTGAGCGGCGCATGCGTCAAATGATACGGACATCGGCGGGCCGAACTTGGCCGCCGGTGATCCAATAGGTGCGGATGTCCGCTGCGGGGGAGTGCATGAGCGAAACCAGGAGATAGGCCGGGACGGGGAGGTTGATTCGTTCCCAGATTTCTTCGTAGTCGGTGGCGATCTTGATGTCTGTGTGCGAAGGCCTGGCCGGGTCCTTGGGATGGGAATGGTAGACGACCTGCAGGTCGAGGCCGTTCTTGCGGATGTCTTTCTTGGCGGCGGAAAAATCCTGCATATCCATCACGAAGGCGATTTCCGCGCGCTCTTCCGGCGAAAGCCGTTCGAGATGGGCGACCTTGTCTTCATCGAAGGTCGAGAGTTTCTCCGCTCCTTCGACGGCCACGATGTTGGTGATGCGATAGAGGTGCGTGACCGTTTTGTTCGTACCGGCGAGCAGGCCGCAACATTCGAACGGCGCCAACTCGCGCGCATGGGTCACGATCTGGTCCAGGATGTGCTGCGGAATCGAGAGATCAGGCATGTCAGATGGTGCAGACGACGCTGTAATCTCCGCCCAGGTCCTTGATGGTCGGTGTGGCGCTGCACAGGGGGCAACGAGGATCCTTGGGGCGTGACACCTTGCGGAACTTCATCTCCAGCGCGTCATAGATCACGAGCTTGTCCGCCAGTGTCTCGCCGATGCCGAGGATTTCCTTGATCGCTTCCGAGGCCTGCAGGATGCCCATGGTTCCGGCGAGCACACCCAACACGCCGGCTTCCTGACAGTTCGGGACCAATCCAGCCGGAGGCGGCTCCGGGTAGAGGCACCGATAGCAGGGATGCCCGGCATGGGGCTTGATGGTCGTGAGCTGTCCCTCGAAGCGGAACATGCTGGCCGAGATCAACGTTTTCTTGGCGAAGAAGCAGGCGTCGTTGACCAGAAATCTGGTCGTGAAATTGTCGGAGCCGTCCAGCACGATGTCATAGTCGGAGACCAGTCCGAGAATGTTTTCCGTATCGACGTTCAGCTGATAGGTCTTGATCGTGATGTCTGGGTTGATGGCCGACAACATCTTCCGCCCTGATTCGACTTTGGGAACCCCGATGGTCGCGGTGGTATGCAGGATCTGCCGCTGGAGGTTCGACAGGTCCACGACATCGCCGTCCACCAGGCCGATGGTGCCGATGCCTGCCGCGGCCAGGTAGAGGGCTGCCGGAGATCCCAGGCCTCCGGCGCCGATCAGGAGGACCTTGGCTTTCGACAGCTTGACCTGGCCCTTGCCGCCGACTTCATTCAGAATGATGTGCCGGCTATAACGTTGAATCTGTTGGTCCGTAAAATCCATCTGGTTCCGTCAGGCGTGAGGGGTGAAGTGTGAGGTGACCAACTCAAACACGACACGACCTGGTCGTCTCTCCTTACCCCTTACGCTTTACTCCTTAAGTCTGTTACTCCACCACGTTCAGTTCAATGGGATCGACCATGCAACCCTTGGTACGGAACCCCTCGATGGCGCGTTCGATCTCTTCCGTGTCGCCGGTCAGTTCGAGATCCATCCATCCGGTCGTCTCTCGCACGTCGGCGCGGCGCACGTTCGTCACCACCTTGAACTCATGGCCGATCTGGTAAATGATCGGTTCCTTGATTTTGGTTTCGGGAAAGCGAATATGAAAACGTAGGCTGGTCATGGCTATCCTCCGGCGATCGCAGGGACGATCGACACTTCGTCACCGTCTTTCAGCGAGGTTTCTTTCCCGTTGAGGAAACGGATGTCCTCCTCGTTGACGTAGATGTTGACGAAACGCCTCAAGTCACCATGTTCATCGCAGAGCCGGTTCTTCAACCCGGGATAGGCGGCATCGAGCGACCCGATCATATCTGTAATAGTAGCTGCCGTAGATTCAACCTCGCCCTGGCCCTTCGTGAGCGGCCGGAGGGGAGTGGGAATGCGCACCTTAATCATGAGTCACCACCACCGTTCTTTCCCATCTTGAATGTTTTCTGGAAACTGACCAGGCTGGGCTGGATGCGGAACGGACGCCCCACGGCATCCACGACGGCTTCCTGCGTCTTGAGCCCGTTGCCCGTAATGTAGGCGACCGTCACGTCACCCTTCTTGATCACACCCTGTTTCACGAGTTTGCGCAGGACGCCGATGGTCACGCCGCCGGCCGTTTCCGCGAAGATGCCTTCGGTCTGGGCCAGGAGCTTGATTCCTTCCACCACCTCCTCGTCTGTCACGGCGTCCATCGCGCCCTTGCTTTCCCCGGTGGCCTTCAGGGCGTAGTAGCCGTCAGCCGGGTTGCCGATGGCCAGCGACTTGGCGATGGTCTTCGGCTTGACCGGCTTGAAGAAGTCCCGGCCGGCCTTGTAGGCGGTTGCGATGGGGGAGCAGCCTTCGGCCTGGGCACCGTTGATCTTGGTGCGGACGGAATCGACCAACCCCAGTGCATGCATTTCGTTCAGCCCCTTCCAGATTTTCGTCAGCAGGGAGCCCGATGCCATGGGGATCACGACCTGGTCCGGCGTGCGCCAGCCGAGTTGTTCGACCGTCTCGAACGCCAGGGTCTTCGAGCCCTCGGCATAGTAGGGACGGATGTTGATGTTCACGAAGGCCCATCCATGCTCGCCGGCGATTTCGCTGCAGAGCCGGTTCACATCGTCGTAGTTGCCTTCCACCTCCACCACGTTCGGCTTATAGATCAGATTGCCCAGCACCTTCGCGGCTTCCAGGTCGGCTGGAATGAACACATAACACTTCATCCCCGCCGCCGCCGCGTGGGCCGCGACGGAGTTGGCCAGGTTGCCGGTCGAGGCGCAGGCCACCGTTTCAAACCCGAGTTCGCGCGCCCGCGTCAGGGCGACCGACACGACGCGATCCTTGAACGACAGGGTCGGATGGTTGACGGTGTCGTTCTTGATGTAGAGCTCGTCGATGCCGAGATGGGCGCCGAGATTCTTCGCCCGCACCATCGGTGTCAACCCGGCGTGCGGCCCGATGATCGCGCTGCTCTCCACCGGCAACAGGTCGATATAGCGCCACATGCTTTGCGGCCCCTGCTCGATCCTCTTCCGGGAGATCGTCCCCTTGATCTCGTCGTAGTTGTATTTCACTTCGAGCGGGCCGAAGCACATCTCGCAGACGTGGATGGCTTTGGGTGGATACTCTTTCCCACATTCCCGGCACACGAGCGCTTTCATTTTCGCCATGGAGACACCTTCGCTACAAGTTACGTTGACTCGGAAGGGCACAGGTCGGCCCCACGTCGCCGTCTTCGATCAACTCCGTGATCGTGGGCCGCTCGCCGCAAAGCGGACAATCGGGATTCCGTTTGATGCGGATTTCTCTGAACTGGGTGCGCCGCGCATCGAAGTCCAGCAAACGATCGGTCAGCGGGCGGCCGATGCCCAGGATCAGCTTGAGGGCTTCGGTGGCTTGGATGGTCCCGATGATCCCTGCCAGCACGCCGATGACGCCCGCTTCCTGACAGGAGGCCACGAGGCCCTCGGGCGGCGGCTTCTTGAACACGCAGCGATAACAGGCGGACTTCTTGGGAATGATGGTGGTCACACGGCCGTCGAATCGGAGAATCCCGCCATGCACCAACGGCTTGCCGGCAAAGAAGCAGGCATCGTTGATGAGAAACTTCGTCGGAAAGTTGTCCACGCCGTCGATGACCACATCGTAGTCGTTGAAGATCTTGAGGGCATTACCGGCCGTGAGGCGCTCTTCGTACATCACCACATTGACGTCGGGATTGAGCGCCTGGATCTTTTCCTTACCGGACAGCACCTTGGGGCGGCCCACGTCGGGAGTCTGGTGAATCACCTGGCGCTGCAGGTTGCTCAAATCGACGACATCGCTGTCGATGAGTCCGATGGTGCCGACGCCGGCGGCGGCCAGATACAGTGCGGCAGGCGAACCGAGCCCGCCGGCGCCGACCAGCAGCACCTTCGATTTCACGATCTTCTTCTGGCCCTTCCCCCCGACTTCCGGCAGGAGGATGTGGCGGCTGTAGCGGGTAATTTGTGAATCGGTAAATTCCATATTTCACGGGATGCTGAAAATGGGCCTCCAGCTGCGTTCTCGGCTCGACGAAATCCTCAACGTACCCCCGAGGGTACGCCTCCGGTTTCCTCTCGCCTGCGGCCTTGCTGAGAGACCATTTTGAGCATCCCCCTCAATCATGCATCCCAAATGGTCAAATATTAAAATACTTTTCGATGCTGATATAGCGCTCGCCCGTGTCGCAGAGAATCGTGACGACGTTTTTTCCCGGGCCCAGTTCTTCGGCGACCTTCTGTGCGGCAAACACATTGGCGCCGGCGGAAATCCCGACCAGGAGTCCCTCTTTTTTCGCCAGCAGTTTCGCGGTCTGATAGGCCTCGTCGTCGGTCACGGTCATGACACGATCGAGCAAGGTCCGGTCCAATACTTTCGGGATGAAACCGGCGCCGATCCCTTGAATCTTGTGGGGTCCCGGGTCTCCGCCGGACAGCACCGGTGATCCGGTCGGTTCGACCGCAATGACCTTGGCCGCCGGGTTGCGTTCCTTGATCACTCCGCCGCACCCGGTGATGGTGCCGCCGGTGCCCACGGCCGCGACGAATGCATCCACTCTGCCGTCGAGCGCATCCAGAATTTCAGGGCCGGTCGTCTTGCGATGCATGGCCGGATTCGCCGCGTTGGAGAATTGGTCGGGCATGTAGTACGACGGATTCTGCGCGACGATGCTCTCCGCTTCCTTGATGGACCCCTTCATACCTTCCCAGGCCGCCGTCAGCACGAGTTGCGCCCCATACGAGGACAGCAAACTGGCCCGTTCCATGCTCATGCTCTCCGGCATGACCAAAATGAGTTTATAGCCGCGCACCGCCGCGACCAGGGCCAAGCCGATGCCGGTATTGCCGCTGGTCGGTTCCACGATGGTGCCGCCGGGCTTCAGCTTGCCTTGGCGTTCGGCCTCGTTGATCATGTTCAAACAAATACGGTCCTTGACGCTGCCGCCCGGATTGAACGACTCCACCTTGGCATAGATGGTGGCGGAGCCCGGTTTGGTCAACCGGTTGAGACGGACCAAGGGGGTTCGGCCGATCAACTCCGTGATGTCGGCGTGGGCCTTGAGGGTCACCGGCCACCGCCCATGTAGAAAAGAAATTCCACATGATCGCCGTCTTTCAACTGCGTTGTCTCCAGGTGTGTGCGCTCCAACATCGTGTCATTGACCTCGACCGCCACCATCTGCGGTTCGATGCTCTTGGCTTTCAAGAGATCCAGCACGCTGCCCCCCGCGATCTCCTCGGACTTGCCGTTGATCATGACCTGCATAGCCGCTCCTGAGAAGGTAAGAGTCTAAATAATTTCAAGACGTTAGCAAACGCATTCTCGATTTGTCAAGGCAACGGCCGGCCGAGAGACGATGGAGCCGCCGCTGTCGCCGTGCGGAACGTGGGTGGGCGCCGCTTTCTTGACTTTCGCCATGCCTAGCTTACAGTATGCGCCGGTCTGGAGGGTAGGGAATGTGGAAGAAAAATTTTCTGTTTCGCGCGCATGAGGCGACTCCGCTGAAGGAGTCGGAAAACGAACTGTTTCACGATACGGAACCGGCTTTGGACAGCGCCGGACTCCAGATGGAGAAGTTTCTGTCGGTCTGGGTGCAGGGAGAGGGCGAAGACGACCATCCTACTCTGTTTACCAATATCTATGTGCGGACCGCGACCCTGGATTTTCGGACCAGGGCAGGGTTTCTCCAACCGTTGCAAGGCCGCACGCACCAGATCAAACAGATGCTGACGCCGGAGCAGAAGGTGTTTTTGCGCGAGTGGTTGTCGAAGGCCTCGCCCCAAGCCTGGGAAGAGTCCGACGAACATTTTCGAGCCCTGTTCGACCTCGAGTGATCCCTGCGGCAGGATGTTGAAAAAGCCCGCCAGCTTTGTTTTCGCATCGTGGAGCGTACATTTCGCCCAAGACACGGCCGGCTCACCGTCTCGCCGGCGTCCACAAACGTGGCGCTCATTATGCTTCGCGCCGAGGACCTCGCTGCGGCCTCGCTGGACGGCTTTTTTGACCATCCTGCTCGTGCACCTAGTCTTACCCGTGACGCAGGTTCCGGTCTGTTCAGCCGCCACCGTTGATGTGTACTATGCGCCGGAGGATGAACCCATCGATCGGGTCGCCGGCCTCTATGCCCATGCGACCAAGTACATCTATGTGGCGGTATATGGCTTGACGGCCCCCTCGGTGGTGAAGGCATTGGTGGAGGCCAAACGACGGGGGGTGGACGTGCGTGTCATCACCGATCGCGAACGATTGACCGATCCGAAGCAGCACAGCGCCGTGAACACCCTGCGGCTGGCCGGCGTGCCGATCAAGATCAACCGGCATGACGCACTGATGCATATGAAACAAGCGGTGATCGACGATGTCGTCAATACCTCCGGCTCGGCCAACCACACGACCAGCGGCAACCGCTACAATGACGAACGGCTCGATGTCATCACCGATGCGAAGCTGACGACGAAGGCCCGCGAAAAATTTTTGGCCATGTGGAACGACCGGACGCGATTTGCCGCCTGGCCTGAATAGGATGGTCTGCAGATGGGCCGTGCAATGATCGAAACCGATGTGGCGATTGTCGGCGCTGGCGGCGGGGGAGCCGTGTTGGCGTTGATGCTGGCCCAGCGGGGCATTCGTTCACTGGTGCTCGAGCGGGCCGCAGGGCCTCCGCAGGGGTTGCGGGGCGAAATTCTCCAGCCGAACGGCCAGCAGGTGCTGGATCGGCTCGGGTTACTCGACAAGTTGCCCGCCGAGGCGGTGCGGTCGGTCAGGCGATTCAACTTTTGCCGGGCGGGCGGCGAACGGCTCTGCACGGTGGACTACGGTGACCTGCCGGCGCCGTACAATAGAGCCCTGGTGACGTTGCCGAATGTGGCGCACCATGCCATTCTCGCATCGCTGGAGCGGCAGAATCCCGGCGGCCTCTGGTACGACGCAACCTTCACCGGACTCCGGTTCGAGGGTTCTCGTGTGGTCGGCCTGCAGGCGGAGCGTCGCGGCGAGCCGGTCGATATTTCCGCGCGATTGGTGGTCGGGGCCGACGGGGCCTTCTCGAAGGTACGGGATTGCCTCGGCATTCCCACCCAGCTCCATCGCTATTCAGAAGGCTACCTCATCGCCATTCTGGATGCGCCACAGGCACTGGACGAGGGGCGGTATCTGGTGGGCAAACAGCAGATCCTGGGGCTCTTCCCCGCCGCCGGACAACAGGTCTACGTGTTCTACATGATTGAAGCAGGATCGTATGAGGCGATCAAGGCGCGGGGGATCGACGCATTGCGACAGGCCTGGGCTCGTATCGATCCGGCAATGGAGGCCATTGTGTCGGGTCTCGTCGATTGGAGCCAGACCGGCTACATGCCGACCGGGCGTGTCAAAACGGATCGGTGGGTGGCGGACGGAGCTTTGCTGATCGGCGACGCGGCCCACGCCATGAATCCCCATGCGTCGCAGGGGCGCATGCAGGCGATGGTGGACGCCGTTACGGTGGCCGATTTCATTCCCGGATGGCTCAAGGAAAACGATTTCTCCGCTGCAGCGTTGCGCGCGTTTGAAGCGGCCCGCCGGCCTCAAGTGACCATGTTGCAAAAGTTGGCCGACGAGCAGGTCACATATTGGAATACCGGCAACCCCTTGCTGGCCTTTCTGCGGGATCGGGTTTTTCGTACCCTTGACCGTAATGCGCGTCTGCGCTATCGCGTGCTCTCGACCACGGCGGGGTTGCGGAGCCAACCGCCCTTTTCCCTGCTGGATCGGGTGATGGCCGCAGGGTTGTTGCCCGATCCGCATGCGGGTGAAGTCGGCGGATGAACCATAGGACGATGACTTTCTTAGTAGATGACAAGAATTTCTTGCCCAGAGGATGCTCAAAAAGGCCGTTCACTTCGTTCGTCGTTCGTGAAGGGTCGTCCGTCTCTCGTTTCAGAACGGGCCGCGGTATATTCGCGAGATACGCTTCACGATTCACGCTTCACGGATCGGTAAGCGATGCGAGAACGCAGCTGGCGGAATTTTTCAGTATCCTGACACACTAACAGCAGAGGTATTTGTGACCCAACCTACCGCACTTGATGTTCCATCGGAAGTCCAGCAGCTCTTGCAGCGGTTCGTCAAGGAGACGACCTCGTTGCTCGGTCAGCAATTGGAGGGCATCCTGCTCTACGGAAGCGCCGTGCGCGGGGAGTTTCTACCGGGCCGGTCCAACGTGAATCTCCTGCTCCTGGTCTCCGGGTACGGCCGCGAGGGCTTGAAACGGTATGCCAAGGCGCACCGGCGGTGGAGCCGCGAACAGTTCGTGGTGCCGCTCATGCTGACGGAGGCCGACCTCACGAAGCCCGACGCCGTCTTTCCCCTCGAATACCTCGAAATTCAAGAACAGCACCGGGTGCTCTGGGGGAGAGACCCCTTCATCGGCCTGCACATCGACCGGACCCATCTGGCTTATGAAGTTCGGCAGGGACTTGAGGGAAATCTGGTGCGGTTGCGACAACGGTTCATCGAGGGCGGCGGCACGGAAGAAGCGATCGCCATGTTGCTGCCTCTGTCGTTGACGGCCCTGCTGCCCTGCTTGCGAGGGCTGCAACGGCTGGCGGGCGAGCCGCCATTGTTTCAGTCCGAGGCGTTGCTGACTGGGATACAGACCATGGCGGGAATCGATCTCGCCGGGTTGACCGATGTGCTCTATCTGAAGCGAGGGATCATTAGTCCCGGTCCCGTGGAGGTGCCTCGGCTCTATGAACGGTATGCCGCGAACCTCGAAGCGTTGATCGCGCTGGTCGGACCGGATGGAAAGCTGGGGAAACCATGAACGGCCGATACGTCATGAGCCCGTGGTCTATTGCGGGATTCTGTATCGCGCTCCTGTTGTTTTCCGCTCCTATTGGTCACGCGCGAGAGATCGCGCCGACGTACGACCCCCTCGGTTACGTGAGCGACCATGCTGGGGTGATCGATGCGGATTGGCGCGAGCGAATTCGATCGGTCTGTCAGGACCTCGAACGGAAGACGGGCGTGGAGATGGTGGTGGTGACCGTACCCTCATTGAAACCCTACGGCTCGGCTAACGACTACGCGACCGCCCTCTATCAGAAGTGGGGCATCGGCTCTGCTCAGGACGAACATGGAGTGCTGGTGTTGCTGTCCGTGCAGGAACGGCAGGCGGCCGTGACGATGGGTCGGCGGATGATCCCGGTCATGGGCGGCGAGGTGGTCGGGAGGGTCGGGCACGAATACCTCGATCCGGCCATCAAGAACGGACACTTCGGCGAAGGTCTCTATCGAACGGTCGTGGGGCTGGGCGCGATCTCGCAGGATATTCGCGTCGGCCCGCAGAAGAGGGCGCATTTTCGCGGGCTCGGGTTTTGGCTCACGCTCTTCACCGCCGGCGGGTCGCTCTGGTTCCTCTGGTGGCTCAGCCGTCCGGACCTGCGCCATCCCTATGCGCGCCTCCGGCGCGGCGAATATTGGGGGAGCGGCCAAGGGGGGTTCGGCGGGAACTTCGGCGGCATCGGAGGGGGGATGGGAGGGGAGGGGTGGAAATAGGAGGGGAGGGGCAGCCGGACTGGTTCCGTGCTCGCGCAACGCGCGGCCTAAGAAGGCCCTCGTTGGACGCGCGCAGTTGGAACCATCCCGGCTGCCCTCCTGAAGATAGAAAACGAACAAGTTTTGAAGGACCATTGTAGAAATGTGCTTGTTCGATGCGCGCAGTGAAGAACAACCCGACCGCGCCCTTGCAACCAAGAAAGCGCAGATCGTCGTGGGACGCGCACGGTGAGAGACCAATCGGGCCCCACTTGGCGAGAAACAAAATGCATCGGGTGCGAATAGTCCAGTTGGTCAAAGGGATCGATGGTACTTGATGTGATCGCAAGACCTGGCGCCAAGATCGAATTCGTTAGACGCCGCATCGGCATCGCGAAACCGGTGGGGCCGCACACGTTGCGACACTGTTTCGCTACGCATCTGCTGGAAGCGGGCTACTACGACATGCGCACGGTCCAGGAGTTCTCGGGCACAGTGACGTGAGGACGACGATGATCTATACCCACCTGCTGAACTGTGGAGGCCGTGGTGTCCAGAGCCCAGCTGATTGGCTGCTCAGTGGAGTCGGTGATTCATGTTGGGACGCACGAAACGGCGGCTAATACGCTGGCGGGCGCTCCTGGTAGTCTCGCCGAAAGCAATGTTGATTCAGCAGCTTCTGCAATCGCCTGTCCTCCGCATGGCCTGAGAGTAGTGGGCAGTTTCTGCTGGCTTGTGAATGATTCGGATATCAAATTATAGTTAGCAGTTGCTCGCGCATACCTTCTATGAACGATGTCAAAGGATGGATTTTCGTATCCCACTCCACCAAAGATTTAGAAGGCGTTCGCCGAGTCCGTGATTATCTTGAGACCAAGAGCCATCACCCGCTTCTCTTCTTCCTCAAGTGCATTCGAGATACAGACGAATTGGATTCTCTCATCACCCGCGAAATCGAAGCTCGAACCATCTTCCTGCTATGCGACAGCCCCAATTCTCGTTCGGCCCGATGGGTTCAACGAGAGATTGAGTTTATTCGGAGTTTGGCAGACCGCCATTATGAGGTCGTTGACCTCCAATCACCCTGGCCGGAGCAGCAGGAGATTCTTGATCGTATCTCGCAGCGCGGAACGCTTTTTCTCTCTTACACTCCCTCTGACTCGCCGGAGGTTTCGGCGATTTACGATGTGTTGCAAGCATTCGACTACAGCATGTTTTTTGACCACACGCTTGCGGCGGGCGACGACTGGCGAGGGCGCATCGAACACGCAATTGACGAGTCACTCTCCAAGGGCTTTTTCATCTTCTTCGTGAGCCCGGCGACACACCAGCGGCCGGAATCCTTTCAATTTTGGGAGCTTCACCGAGCGCTGGAACAGCGACGTCGCTTCGCACCCGAGGTCCGCAACTTCATCGTAGTCCTCGTTGGCGACCCGTCGGCGCACATCGAGTTGCCTTGGCCGGTTTCTGACTTTCTTGCACTCGATCTCAGGGGCCTGCATCCGCAAGAGCAGGCGCATCAACTTCACCATCACTTGTGCAAAGTCTCAAATGAATCCGGCCGCAACGGCTAATCATGCGCTGCAGCGAACCCGGCCGGTGCGTTTCACCATATAGGGTCAGGTCTTGCAATTGAACATTTCGTGATTTTGCTTCAGGAGGAATCGACCGCGTTTCGGCCTGTTCACGCAGGGGTGTTTTTACGCGACCTGCGTTTGGCGCGAGTGGTGAAGCGCCGAGTTGTCTCGGCCAATTTGAGGAGTGAACGGAGGGCTGCATTGACCGAAGCCGAGTCTCGAAAGGCGTTGGCAACATCCGGCTCCAGGATGGCGACATTGGCGCCTTTCTTCAACAACCGTTGGAAGTACTTCCCCCGGACTGCTTTAGTGTAGTCAAAGGTATACTCCGATCGCATGTCAGCCGACGAAATTCGTCGCTTACGTTTCATGGCGTTTCCTCTCTTCCGCTGTCGCGGGACATCATAGCGTCGAAGCTCCTCGTAACACTACCTAAATGATCAAGATCCATGTGCACGCTCCATGGTACCGAATGTATCGGCACCATGGAGTCGGCATGAGGGCTGGTTATTTCCTCTTGCTCGTGCGGCGGGATTTGGCACTCTTTGTCGATCTTCCACGCGACGGTGAGCCGACGGGCATGACTCGGTCCCGTACCAAATAGGATCCGATTTCAGGAAATCGTTTCCCGGCCGGCCCTGCCGGATTGGTGTCCGCGTATGAGCTGCCGGGATTGTTCTTGAAGAGCCATAGTTGCTGCACGCTCATGAGCGTGACCGGAGTCGGGACCCCCGGCCCCCTGAACCTCATCATCCCCTGTGTCTGGACCAGGACTGAGCCGCTCGCGGTTGAAGAATTCAGCGAGGTGCCGTTCATCAATTGGATGAGCGTTTCCATGGCCACGTGGTTGCTCTGGGGAAATGGCACGACCTGGGCGATGCCATACTTCGTGATTCCCGCGTGCTGCAACAGGAGGGCGATCTCCGCGCCGGTGGCGTAGCGGAAGCCATAGGTGGTGGTGTAGCCCCCGGCACCGCCCAGCACCTCCAAATAGGATAGGTTCGCGGTTGCGGTAAGGTTGAGCCATTCGAGGTTGGTTTGGGTATCGAGTGTAATGAGCTGGTCACCTGTCCCAGGTACCAGATTCTGTTGAACGAGAGCCATGTCTACACCTCCCTGCGATTGGTTGGCATCAAGCTGACGAGGTCGCCTCTAGGGATGTTCAGGCGAGTAATATGCCGAGTGCGGGGATGGACCCCATGCGACTCAAAACTCAAGGGAAAACGATCAAGAATTCCTGTGAATGTGAGGCAGATGATGGAAGGGATCAGGGGATAAGCCCAATGCGAGTAGAAAAAGGTGCGAGAGAATCGTATCCGGACCGATACAGGAGAGAAACCGATCGGATACGGTTTTACGGATGACTCAAGGAGTTCTGGGTCGTTCAATTCAACCGGTGTTGTCGATAGCCTCTGTGATTCTTCGCGCCACTCTGCGTTAGAATTTATGTTGCTCCATGGAAATGGCGGTGAGGTCCTGCACCTTGTGGTGCGGTCAAATCGATCGCCTTCACCTTGCCGACGGGACACATTTCAGTCCGGCCTAGTTGAGCAATACATCTGCATTAACCGAGAGGCCGTCCCATGATCGTGGAAGTCGAAGCGAACGAGAATTGCGACAGCAGCTTCTTCGCGCGGTTCAAGGCAGTCGGTCCTGCGCGACCGGTCGCGCAAGTCCGGCTCTATGACCGAAACCCTGCCGGCGAGTGGTACTGGGTGACCGGCTGGAGCGACAACGAACAGGCGCCTGCCTGTCCGGCCTACGCTCAGGTGGTTGAAGACTCGGGGGCCGGCTTGGCCCACTTGGTCTACGGTGGAATCTACGGCCTACGGTTCAGGCCGGTGCAGTTCGACGAACCGTGGAGTCTCGCGAGTCCGCATCAGTGGGGAGAAGCCTACCTCTCGCTGGCCGATGCTCGCGACCTCCGCTACTCCGATTAGCCTTCTTGCCAGGTGGAGCCGGTCCTGTTTTCATGCAGTCCTCGGGTGTACAATTAAATAATGAAGGTCGTCACATTCACCGCACAACGATCAATCAACGACAGACCGGCTTCTGCCCGGAGGTGCGTGCATGTTCTCCGCATGGGACTTCAACAGTTGGATCGCCAGCGTAGGGGTCTTGCTGGTCATCGTCAGTCTCCTCACGGGTTTTGGCGCGCTTGTGAATGCGCTCATGGCTCGGATCTGGAAAGATGAGAATGAGGCTGCTGCAACAACCCCCGCGAGCGAACACAAGAAGGACCATCCGATTCGCAAGGCTGCATGATCGGCGGTCCTGTGCGTATGTGCATTGCCGGTAGGTATGCCAACCGCGGTGCAGGGTGAGTTGGTGTACCGAAAAGGAAGGGCTGTTGCCTTTGCTGTACGCGGTGCGGTGGAGCTTAGTCGCTTGACGAGGTGGACGGATGCGCTATTGATCGAGTCGCTTGAGAATACTTTGAAGCACCGCCTTCCGCTCCTTCAGGTCCTGTCGGAACTCCATATTCTCGGTATCGGCAATCTCCGCCCCAAGGTCCGAGACGGCGCTCTTGAGCGCCCATGCCAGTATCTCCCGCTCCTTCGCTTCCAGTGAGATGTTCAACATTGGGCACCCCCAGGTTGTCGGTGTCTATTGGTCCCGTATTGTAACGACGGTGCCGTCTTCAACGGTAGTGGACGGCGGCAGCTTCCTTCTCGCGGTTGACCTGTATCGTCCGGTTGGGAGTATGATGACTCGTCCTGCGGCGTGCGGAGGTCGCTCCCAGCGGTCTGGTGTTTCGGCTGAGTAGGGGAGCGACGGCTGGCGAGCCTTTCCCTCAAGGGAGCTGCTATGCGCACCGTCGTTGCCGTCGACTGGTCCGAGCAGTCCTTTCATGCCGTCAAGGTCGTCTGCCGCCTCTTCACGCATGAGGAGTTGACCTTCATCCATGCGGTGGACCTCCGCCCGTTCGAAAACCCGCTGTTCGCGCAACCCCTCGGCCGTAGAAGCGCCGAGGAATTTCGACAGGGGATGGTTGAGGCGGGAGAACGCCTGCTGGAGCAAACCGGAACCTTAGTCCCTTCAACGGTCCATTCCTCCCTCAAGCGAGTCTGCAAGATCGGGAACCCGGCTGCGGTGGTGCTGGAGCACGTCCGTTCGTCTCAAGCGGACTTGGTCGCGGTCGGGTCACGGGGGCGTGGACGACTCGCAGAGTTGATCTTGGGCAGCGTCTCACACCGGGTGGTGCTCCATGCCCCTTGCGCGGCCCTGCTCGTCAGAAACGATCCTGGCAACATTCGACAGGTCCTCCTGGCAATTGAAGGGCACGAAGATTCGCTCCGTCTGCACAGGTGGCTGAGCACCCATCGGTTCAATCAGCCGGTTGAGGTATCCCTCTTGACTGTGGTGCCGACCATTCCCGTCGGTGATGCGGCGACGGAAGGTTCATACGGCAAATGGGCGGCCGAGATGGAGCATTATGCGTGCGAACTCGTGCAGGACAGCGCGGCAGCCCTGCGAACCATCCATCCCACCGTCACGCCGCAGATCGAACATGGTGATCCGGCCCATTGCATTATGAAAGCGGCGCGCCATGCCGATCTGGTGATCGTAGGGTCGCATGGGTGGAAGGGCCTTGAACACTTCCTGCTCGGCAGCATCTCACACGCGGTCTTGCACAAGGTGGCCTGTCCCGTCCTGGTCATTCGGTGAGGAAGGTTCGCGAGGAGGCGGATGGTGCCTGATGCATCCAACAGAAAGGAGGCGACGATGGCTTGGAATATTGCTTCAAAGATCGTCCGCAGGGTAGTGATGATCGACGAAAATCACTCCGTGCTCGATGCCTCGACGTTGATGGCCGAGGAGTTCGTCGGATCGGCTGTCATCACCAGTGCCTCAAAAATCACCGGCATCTTTACCGAGCGGGATTTGATGATGCGGGTGGTCGGCAAGAAGCGGGATCCCGAGCGGGTCAAGATCAAAGATGTGATGACCAAAGACGTGGTCACCGTGAGTCCGAAAGACACGGCCAACTATTGTCTCAACCTGATGAAGGACCATCGCTGCCGCCACCTCCTGGTCTTCGACGGGGACGAGTTCGTCGGCATCGTCTCGCTCCGTGACATGGTGACGCTGCTGATGGAGGAAAAAGAGGACCTGATCGCCTACCTCCATCAATACATCAGCTCATGAAGGTGGTCAGGCCCCCATCACAGGCCTGACGCCTTCCACCCAGTGGTCAACCCGGATCCCGTGGTCCTGTCGTTGAGTTCGTTCTGGAGCAGCGTGCCACGAGCTTCCTGCAGGAAACCGGGAATCAGGACCGCTATGAACGCGCTGCCGTGGCCGTGGATGCGGGGCCGATGGGCCTCTTGTTTGGCGAGGAACTCTCCGAGTTCGCTCCAGAGGTCGAGGTCATAGTCGTGCTTGAGATCGACCGCCCTCAGGATGGGCAGGAACGTGCCCATGATCAGTTGCCGCGCCTCCTCCGATTGAAGCTGGAGCCAGCCCTCGCTTGTCCCTACGACATGGTAGATTCTGGTGAGCAGGTCATCCTTGGTTCCACTGTTGTCGATGCCGAGCTGTTGGCAAATCTCCACGAGGACATTCTCGTCATACTGGTGTAAGTACCAGATGGTCTGGCGTGGCACACTCTCGGCCGGCAGCACCAGCCTGTTCGCCTGTTGTCGCAGGCGGGCGAGTTTCTCCTGCATCGTTCCCGTCGCAGGAAGCCCGAGGTCTTGCAGCCAGTCGGAGAGCTCCTTGGACATGGAAAACTTCACATAGCAGTCGATCAGTCTTGCCTTCAGGGCTTCCTGGTCCTGGGTCGATGGAGGGGCCGGTCCGTCGCCTTTGCCTGTGCGCTCGGCAGTCCATGGAGAAGCCTCTCTGGATCGCAGTTCCTCCATCACCCTCACCTGCCTACCACAGGAGGGACAAAAACGAGCCCGTAGCGGGAGTACCGCCGCACAACCTGTGCAGTCCATAACATCCTCCCTTCCTAGGTGGAACGATCGCCTCGTCACCCTGGTTCCGGACCGTTCCGTCCCCACGCGCTCGGCGTGAATCATGGCGTCTCTGCTGTAGGCAGCCGTCGCGCCCTTATCCCAGGATCCAGAGTGCGACTCCGGACAGGTCGCGCAACAGGCGATCGGTGACGCTGCTGCCGAAGAGTCGCTTACCTCCTGCCGGTCCGTGACGAGTCACCACGATGGTGCCATACGATCCCGCTCGGGCTTCATCCACGATGGTGTCGGCGATATCGCGTTCATACCCGAACTTGAGCGTGACACGATCGATGGGGAACCCGGTCTGTCCGAGGCGCTCCAGCGCCTTCACCAGGATCGGATATTCAATGGCGCCCTCCGCCCGCAACCATTCCTCCTGGTCTTTGCGGAGCTGTTCTCCCAGGTGATTTTCAACCTCCGGGTCCTCGGACCCGCCATGCTCCATCAGTTCGCGCGGCATGGGGTTCAAGACATGAAACAGCGTTACGCTCACGTCATGGGTCTCCCGCAGCAGCGATCCAACATATTGCACGGCACGGATCGACTCCTCCGAGTCATCCACAGCGATAAGGATTTTCTTGGGGGAGGTTCTGCCTGTGGAGGCCTGTTCCGATTTGAGTAAGGGGGCGTTCCCCTTGGTTGAGGTCGTCATCTGGTTCACCATGAAAAAGAAAAGATACAGGGTTCCGTGACGCGCTCAAGGATGCATTGTGTAGAAAAGAAACCAGCCTCTGGGACAGCGGATCAACACCCGATCGAGGAAGAATCAGAGGGATTCTCCGATCTCGTCGGAGATCCAGGCTCGGATGGCGTTCAGGTCAGGAATCCGCCGTCACAGAGACGGGCCATGCTGGTATGGGGGATTCAGGTCATCCATGCCGACCCCTCCTGGTTAGAGAGACCGCGGATATGACGGGTCTGGCTCTTGTGGCCCCGTCACATCCTTCGATCGACGGCGACGGAACAGGCAGTAGCCTATGCCTGCCTTGGAGGCAAGTCAATGCTCTCGAAAGTGCCAGGGCGGGGGTCATCCTCTGCGCGGCACGGTCCGTCCTTCTTCCAGATCCTGAAGATCGGCCCAGCTGGTGAGGTCGGTGCGGGAAGGATCGACGGCATCCCGGTATGTGTTGAACGAGGCCTGTTTCTCCGGTGTGCTGGGGCCGCGATTCAACATCATCCGGTTCCACTCGTCCAATTCAGCCTGGCTGTGGGGCTTGGCGGTTCGGCGGAACCATTCGACCACGCCTGCATCGGAGGCGTGGTCTTTCACCGTCGCGGTGAATTGCTCGGTCGTGATGCCGGCGAATTCCATGAGCCGCTCGTCCATCGGACAGGGATAGATATATTCTCCCTCGGTTCCCGCCAGCACTGCGCGGCACTTGTCGATCATGCGAGCCAGGTGCACATGGCCTTCCAGCGTGACGCGCATGCTGCGCGGAAACCCCTTGCGCAAGTCCATCAGGCCAACAGCTTGTGGTTCTGGAATGTGAGGGTGCGGACAAGGACCGCGCCGTTTTCATACGAAATGATGCGCCTTGTCGCCGGCAGATCGGAGCCGCCGACCCGTACATGCGTATCCGTAAAGCTTTCGACATTGCGGAGTTTCCCGTCCTGCGGGGCGAAATAATACACGGTGTACTTCGTGGTCAGGTGTTTATGCTCCCGCGTGACGGCGCTTTCTTCCACGTTGATCGTGAAGGCGACCTGCGGCATTTTCCGATTGATCTGCGTAATGCGACCGTCCTTGATTCGATAGAAGGACTGCATGCCGTCGCCGTGAATGTCCAATCGTGGGCCGAAGGGATGGTCGGTATCGGCGCCCAACGTGAGGCGATATTTGCCGTCCGATTCTTCGAATTTTCGCGGGGCGCGGTGCACGGCGATCATGCCGATCTGCTCCTGCGCCCATTTCTGGATACCTTCATCCGGCAACTGGACCGTCACCTCCCGCGGCCCCTTGACCAGGACCGTCCCGCGCACCTGCCGGCCGTCGGTATTGACCGTGAGGTCTGCTGAAAATCCCCGAAAATCCGGTTGCCACCGGGCGGTGTTTTCAAAGGCCTGCTGGAGGAGGGCCCGGGCTTGGGGGTCATCGGCCACGGTATTCTCTGCATCGGTCGGTACAGGGGTATGCATTGGTATGCTCCTTTGATTCGGTGTTGTGGATCATCATGCCATTATAGGAGGCGGGAAGACCGTTCTACAACGGGAACGAGGGCGGTGCCGGAACGGAAGGAGCAGGAACAGCCGACTCATGGTTCGTGGAGGGGGCGTCATATATTTCGTTGTTCGGGCTTTAATTTATGTGGTATAGCCTCCGTCGAATCTGGTACACTGCGGGGCATTTCGTCCGGCAATTTGCAGCGGGTCTTGGGCATCGGTGAAAGGAGCGCTATGGAGCGGCGGGCAGCGTCTCACACAGAAGAAGAAGAAATGAATCAACGGCGGCGGCTTCTGGGTCTGGCCCGCAAGGGCGACCCCAAGGCCATCAGCAAGTTGTTCGAACTGTATCAGGTGCGGGTGCTGAACGGCGAGATGCTCAGCAAGCTCAACAAGTCCTATTACAAGGCGGCGGCAGCGCAGGAACAAAAGGCGCAGGCCGCTACCAAAGCGGCGAAACCTCAAAAGGCCGTCCATGGCAGCCAAAAAGGCAGCCAGAAAGTTTCCACTGCTTCTGCCACGCCGGCCGGTAAATCCAAAGCCACAAAGGCGAAGGCTCCGAAAAAACGGACGAAGTAAGTTTCATCTGCGCCGGCCAGGCTCGACGCAGACCTCCCTGCTGCAGGGCGTCTACTGCACGCCGACGCGCAAGCCTCCTCCCGCCAGCTTCTTTCCGATCTCCTCCGCCAGCTTCCTGGCTCCCGTATAGACCGTCGCCTGTCCCTCATGGTCGATGCGCCATGCCAGTTCGAAGGCGCGGGATGAATTCATCCCCGGAATGAATTTGCAGAACAGGGCGATGACCTGCTGGTACGTATGGCAATCGCAATTGAACACGATGACCCGCGCTTCCAGGTCGTCGCCTGTCCCCACATCGCTCGTTTCAAGGGCTTCCGGGGTTATGACAGGAACGGCGGTGCTCATGGAGTGATCTCTTCCGGAAAAGAGTGTAGCAGGAGTCATGGGGCACGGCGCAACCGGAAGGGGAAACGCCGGCATGGGTGCTCCTTCGATTTCAAGACGACAATTGGATGCGCGGAGACTGCCGATCCGTCGAACTGCCGACCCACTCGTTGGCGAGGTCGAGCCCTTCGCGCGCCAGGGTGCGACTCAACAGCGCATGGTGGGGATAGGAGTCGGTCACAGCCGTGAGGTGCTGTACCTGGGCAAGACGGATGGTATATACCTGCGCAGCGGCGGTTTTTACCAGCGCCAGACCGTATTCGAACAGATAGGCTTCGTCCAGCGTGGGGGTCGGTTTGGAGAGGCTCTGCACCAGGGTGAAGCTATAGGGCAGGGCGGCGCGCTCCGGTTCCACAAGGCGGAGCAAGGCGGCAGGGCCAGGCACGAGGGCAGGCCCGATCCGCATGGCATGGGTGAGATCGAAGAGCCCGCGTTGAAACCGCCGATCATTCCGGACGGCCTCATGGAACAGGCCGCGCCAGTGGGGATCTGCAAGGTCCCGGTCGACTGCGGCAACGGCGGCAGGGTCCAGCGGACCGCTGACATTGTACCCTTGCACCAGGCGACCGCTCATCACGAGGGTCGGGTGGTCGTCCCCCATGCGGTCTTGATAGGCCGTGGTGCCGGACAACGGTGTGAGGCGGAGGGCCATATAGTCACGAAAATGGATCGTGCGATAACGCCCCAACAACAGCTTCAGCGTGCCGGGAGTGCAGAGGTGAAAGGGGTAAAACAGGGCGCTGGGCGAGAGAGGGGCATCCATCGATCGTTGTGATTGTCAGAGGGCAGGAGCGGATTGTTGCGCTGTAAAGTTGAACTCGAGCAGAAAGGACGACATCCTGTTCCTGACGGTTCTGCCTACCAGTTGTCCATGTCGATGACTTCGGTCGCATCCCAAAGATTCTTCAGTTCGGCGTCCGCAATGGCCTTCTCACGATCCGCGTCGGTGTCTTCTCCAAATTGTTTCGATTGAACGGATTCTTGTTCGCCCGCCGCCGCGGCCTGTTCGATCGGCTGACGTCGGCGACGTTTGCTGGGGTCCATGTTGACAGGCATCGGGCATTCCTCCTTGCTCCTCTCTTACTTTTCACTGTGCCGGACTTGGAAGTCAAGGGGAGGGCAACCTATCGGGCTGGTCGTCCAGGCTTGCCAGCAGGGTGACGGCGACGCTGTCTGCGTATCGCCGGCCTCGTGCGGTGAGACGGATGCGTTCACCCTGTCGTTCCAGGAGGTCGTCGACGATCAGCTCATGGATCGTGCCGGTGAGCCCCGGGAATGTCAGGACCTTCTTGTCCTGCAGCGAGATCCCTTCGGTCATGCGCAGACCGAAGACCAGCCGTTCGCAGCTGTCCTCAGCCCTCGTGAGTTGTTCGGATTCCGCCACCGGAAGGTTGCCGTCACGCAGGGATCTGTTGTAGCCGATCAGATCGCTCACATTCCCGAAGCGGCGGCCTCCGACATAGGATTGCGCACTGGGTCCCAGGCCCAGGTATTGGCCGCCGGTCCAGTGGAGCTTGTTATGCCGGCTGGCAAACCCGGGCCGGCAATAGTTTGATATTTCATAGCGCCTATAGCCCGCCTGGTCGAGCAGGTGTTCGGCCAGGTCTTCCATCTCGTTTTGCAGCGCATCGTCGGGGGCGGGAGCGGTGCCCCGTTGAATGGCGGTCTGCAGACGTGTCCCCTCTTCGACCGTCAAGGCGTAACAGGAGAGGTGGGTCGGGGCAAGGTCGATGGTGCGTTGCAGTGAGGTCACCCAACTCTCGACGGTTTGCCCCGGCAGGCCATACATCAGATCGAGGTTGATATCGGTGAAGCCTGCCTCACGGGCGGCGGCCACGACGTGAGCGTTGTTCAGGACAGAGCCGGGGCGGCCGACCAAATCCAACTCCTCTTGGTTCATGGACTCTGCCCCAAAGCTGATTCTTGTGAACCCGTCGTCGCGCAGTTGCCTGAGCCCATCAAGGGTGACCGACTCCGGATGGGCTTCGATGGTGACTTCCGCATCGTGGGCCAGGCCGAAGCTGTTCTTAGCCGCCGACAGGATGGTCGTGAGCTGCAGGGGAGAAAGGGTGGTCGGCGTTCCGCCGCCGAAATAGATGGAGTCCAACGGTTCCGGTCCAAATGGATGGCGATCACCGTACAGACGCATTTCCGTCAGCAGGGAAGAGAGGAACTCCTCGGCGGCGCGCGCCTGATGGATTTCGAGGTAGAAGGCGCAGAAGTGGCAGCGCTGGTGACAGAAGGGGATGTGGATATAGAGGCCGCGGCCGGTACGTTCAGACATGGCCGTTCAGTCCGGTTGTTGCTCGGGTGAAAAATCGCGGATCAGGGCGACTTCAATTTCGTCCGTCGGAGACTTCCCGCGGTTGCGGACGTGCGCTTTCCAGGCCGGATATTGCCGCAGGGTTTCGAACAGGTTCTTGATCATTACCGGTTTCATATATAGTTCCCACTCTCGGAGCCAGGCCTGTTCGTCGTGGGGCCCTTCGTAGTCGTCGGGGAATCGGGCTTCGAGGCTGATGCGAAAGACGAATGTTTTCTCTTCCGACCACATGTGCGGACTCCCATCGGTCATGATTGCGAAGTGGAACGGCCCTTACTTATAATGTTGCAAATTCCAAGGAGTAGAGACCATGCCCATCTTCGAATACGTCTGTCAGGAATGCAACCATCGTTTCGAACTCTTGCTGCAGGGGAACGTCGTGCCGGCCTGTCCGGCCTGTAAGGCGACGGCGTTGCACAAGCAATTTTCCGCCTTCGGTGTGGGGGCGACCGCCGGTTGGGCTGGTTCGTCCGACTCGGGCGGCGCCTGCGGCTCCTGTGGTGATCCGCGCGGTCCCGGCTCCTGTTCCATGAATTGACTTCGCACGGGACGACGATGGGCGAGTACGAAGAGAGCCTGCGCCGCGCGATCGGGACCATTTCACAGTCCGACCCGTTGATCAAATTGCTTCAAGAGGTCCGGTTGAGACGAATGAAGCCCGACGATCCGGGATTGCGGGCCGTCACCGAGTCTTGGCTGGGGGTCTATACCCAGATCTTGAAATCCCAGTCGTTCCCTCCCACGGCCCTCGCTCGGCTGGACCCCGTACCCCGTCTCGAAGTTCTTGTCGAGGCGGGCCTGTTGTCTTGGGACCATCCGGGAACCAGAGATCTCCGCGAGCTGTTCCAGCGCTTGATGGTTCCCGCCGCCCGTTAGCAGGACATTCTTCGGCATGCGGCTGCGAAGCATCGTGGCGGTTGTATTGCTGGTCTGGTCGGTACCAACAACGGTGCCGGCTGGTGAGCCGCTCGGTGTCCGCCCCCTCCACATGGGGCTGGAGGCAGCGTTGACCACGCTTCCTCCCCATACCCATCTTCTCGTCGATCGATCGGCCATCGAACAGTTTCTCGTGGAATTGGACGGCCGGCCGCCGGACTGGGCCAAGGTCTACGGGCATGGGCACCATGATCCAGGTCACGATGATCGGCTGTTCGCGCTGAACCGCGAGCGCGATGCCGGGCGTGAGGGAAAGGCCCCGTTGCAGTGGCTGATCGCGTTTGTGTGGGCCGGTGAGTTGTCGGGGTTCGATGAACAGGAGGGAGGGTTCCGTGTGGCATTGGGGCCCAAGTTCAACCGGACCGGATGGGGTGAGGTGCGATTCAAACATGAGGACCTGCCGACGATGCTCATCGCCTTGGCGGGAGACCGGACGCTCGGGCTCAAGGCGCGACTTCAGCAGGGAGAACGTCTTGCTGTCGATGTGCTCATGGTCGGCCGGCTCATCCCGGAGGAATCGCTGGTCTACGACTTTTCACATGAAGAAGAGGGGCGGGGATTGATCATGCCCGTGGTGCGCATCGAAGCGGTGGAGTTCATATTGAAAGGAGAAGCGGGCGGACGCGAGTGAACGCTGTCATGCGGGCAGGGATCGAGACTGTTACCGGGCTTGCTTCAGGTGCGGATAGGCCTGATGCAGGCAGGAGTCACACACGGCTTCCGTGATTTTGGAGCGGGCCTGTTGGCGCAGATAATCCTCGATGCGTTGCCAATGGGCACGGTCGGTTTTCACGCGTTTGCATTTGGCGCAGATGTGAAGCGTGCCGTGGAGTGCGGTGATCTGCTCGAAGGCATGGTCGAGTTCCTTGGTGCGTTCCAGCAGTTCCTGTTCGCGAATCTTTCGAGCGTCGATTTCCTGTTTCAGGCTCAGGGCGTTCGCCGTGCGTGCAATCAACTCGGCCGGAATCACCGGCTTGCGGATATAGTCCGTCGCGCCGGCGGTATAGGCGGCCTGAATGTCTTCCGCGGTACTGTGCGCCGTAATGACGATGATGGGCAGGTTCTGGAGGCGCTCGTCGGCCCTGATCTGCCGGCAGGCCTCCAACCCGTCGATCTCAGGCATTTCGAGATCCATCAAGACCAGATCGACGGTGCTCGCCGCCTTTCCTTTTTTTCCCACTCCCAAATGCTGAAGGCCTTCCCTTGCCGTGGCGATCGGCAGCAGGGGACCGAAGCCGGCGCTGTGGAGGATGCTGTGCAACAGGTCCCGTTCTTCTTGAAAGTCGTCGATGATGAGAATGCTCATGTCCGTCGTGCTCCTCTGAAATGCCTCCCCAATCGGCACGCTCAGGCTGCGCGGTCCGATTGGTCGAGGATCGCCGCCAATGTTCCGATCTCTTGGTGGATAGCAGTGAGATCACGGGCCCCGGCCGCCTGCTCGAGCCGTTGTCCCACCGCACCGATGTCCTGGAAACCGTAGGACCCCGCCAGGCCCTTGATGCGGTGTCCCATGGTCCTGATCGCCTCATAGTCCTGCCGGGCGGCTGCCTCCTGCATTGCGCCGACATCCTTGCGGCGATACTCCAGGAACTTGGGGCGACGGCGCTGAATTTCTTGATCGATGCGGGTCGCCAGGTCCGGCGCTGTGCCGGTTCCCTTGGATTGTGAATCTGGCGCCGGGGCAGGGGAACCATAACGGCTCAGGGCATCGAGCAATTGCGGGCGGGAGATGGGTTTGGTCAGGATCCCCGAACAGCCGGCCGCAAGGCTCTGCTCCTCCGCATCCTGGAGGGCATTGGCTGTCAGCGCGAGAATCGGGGTAGGGGATCGTTGATGGGTCGATTCCCAGGCGCGGATCATGCGGGTGGCGGTGAAGCCGTCCATCCCCGGCATCTGCAGGTCGATGAGGACGATGTCGAACCGGCTTGCCTTGAACGCCGCCACCGCCTGCTCTCCGTCCGAGACGATGGCGACCTGATGCGGAGTCCTCTGAAAATAGCACCTCATCAGCTCCTGCGACTCCGGCGAATCTTCGGCCAGCAACAGGCGTAGCCCCTGGGCCACCGGTGCTGAAAATGCGGATGACGGGACTGTTTGCAGGGGCCGGCTGTTGTTCTCCTGTCGTTGTGGGACCTCCGATTCTGAAACCGCGATGAGTGGAAGTTCGACGACGAACGTACTGCCGCCCTGGGCGTTGCTTTCGGCCCAGATGCGTCCGCCCATGAGTTCGACCAGCTGTTTACAGATGGCCAGACCGAGCCCGACTCCGCCGTGACGGCGGCAGGCCGCGCTATCGACTTGGGTGAAACGCTCGAAAATCCGCTCCAATTGCTCGGGAGGGATTCCGATCCCGCTGTCGACGACGGAAAACCGGATACGGGGCGATTCTTGGCTTGGATGGGCCACGGTTGCGCGCACGGTGACGTGCCCTTGCTCGGTGAACTTCAACGCGTTGGCGATGAGGTTCAACAGCACCTGGTGGAGACGAAACCCGTCGCCCTCGATGAACGGAGGAATCTCAGAGGCGAGATGGAAGGTGAGGGTCAGCCCCTTTTCCTCCGCGCGGTGGCTCAAGAGCTGGACCGTCCGTTCGACGATCTGGTGCACGTCGAACGGGCGCTGTTCGAGTCGTGTCTGCCCCGCTTCGATGCGTGAAAAGTTCAGCAGGTCCGTGACGAGGCACAGCAACGTGTGGCCGGCTTTGGCACACATTTCTGCATAGCGGCGTTGGGGTGGCGTGAGGCTGGTGGTCAGCAGCAAATCGGCCGTCCCGCAGATGGCGTTCAGGGGCGTTCTGATTTCGTGGCTGATGTTCGCGAGGAAATCGCTCTTGGCCTGGCTGGCGCCTTCCGCGGCTTCGCGGGCCCGGCGGAGGGTCGTCTCCAGTTCTTTGCGTTCCGTGATGTCACGGGCGAAGGCGCAGAAGCTCGTGGATCGTTCGAGCCGGAGCGGCATCACCGTCAGTTCGATAGGAAATTCACGCCCGTCTTTATGCAAGGCGGTGACTTCGATGCGGCGGCTGAGGATCGGCCCTTCCCCCTTGGCCAGGAAACGCCGCAATCCCTTGAGATGGGCTTCGCGAAATGCCGGTGGAATGATCAGGTCGGACAGAGACGCCCCCAGTGCCTCCTTACGGATGAAGTCGAAGGTTTGTTCAGCTTGGCGATTCCAGGTCGTCACGATGCTGTCGGCGTCGATCGTGATGACTGCATCCAAGGCGCCGTCGAGCATGGTGCGCATACGTTCCTCGTCCTCGGCTCGGAGCCGCCCCATCTGCCGGTGCTGATAGAGCAGGTAGGCCGTAATCCACAAGCCGATGATGCCCAGGGTGTGATTGAACAGCCCGGTCGTCAGATCGTCGGTCGGGATGTGGACCAGGAGTTTCGCCGGAATCAGCAGCGACCATCCGCCGACGGCGAGCAAGAAGACGCGCCGGGAATACAGCCGCGACGCGGGCACCGCGAGAAAGAAATACGGCAGCCATGTGGCGAACTCCGATTCAAATCGCAGATCCGCACAGAAGATGAGTCCCGTCAGGATGAGGAGGACAGCGGTCGTCGTGGAACAGTCGGTCGGTTTTTCCATACGCTTGCCGATCGAAGGTGCTTGCGTAGTGCTACTTGGACAAGATGCGGATCTCACTTGAAGTATAGCGGGGTGTCGGCGGGACACCTAGCATCTCCTGAAATTCAGCAGGCTGAATAAAGGTGCGAGCGAGTGAGGGTGCTGCAGCCGGTCGGTCGTGACAGGAGTGCTTCGGCGCCGGAGGAACAGGCTGGGTTTCAGTAGGCATCCCGCGCGCAGCGGAATCCGGTGCCGGAAGGGCGGCTGTCCATCGTGCCCCAGTCCCGGTCGGTCGTCCGCAGGCTGATGGCCGGTTTGAGCCAGGACCCGCCGCGCATGGCCTTGATGGCTCCCCGCTCCGGCCCCTGCGGATCGCTGAGCGGCGCCGTCCGGTAGTAGTTGGGGTTATACCAGTCCTGCACCCATTCGGCGACATTGCCGGCCATGTCCAACGTGCCGTAGGGGCCGGCGCCGGCGGGAAAACTGCCGACCGGCAAGGTCAGGATCTCCCCCTTGAGGCCTTTCTCTTTGGAAATGGCCGCTCCTTCTCCTTTGATCCAGAAGGCCTCCCATTCCGTGCTGTCGGCGAATTGCACGGTTCGTCCGGCCCAGTAACTGGCGCTGTTCCCCTTGCCGATGTCCCATTCGTTGCCCCAGGGATAGGTCCTTCCGTCCGTCCCCCGCGCCGCCTTTTCCCATTCCGCTTCGGTCGGCAATCGTTTGTGGGCCCAACGGCAGAATTCAACGGCATCGAGCCAACTCACGTTGACGACGGGATGTTGTTCGCTGCCTGGCAGCGGCTCGTTGTGTTCCCACAAGGTCGATGCGGGGGTGGCATGGGTAGGCGCGTGATAGCCGGTCGCCAGCACGAATTGATGGTAGGCGGCATTCGTAACTTCGTAGCGATCGATCCAGAACGCACCCAGGTAGACGCGGCGCAGGGGATGCTCATCCGGCAGGCCGCCGCTGTCTGCCGCCGTCCCCATCGTAAATTCGCCGGCTGGGACCAACACCATGTCCTGCGGATCGGAGGCGCCGAGAACCGATGGCTGATGGCCCATGATCAGCAGGAGGCAGAGCACAACCAGGTGTGAATGCATCGATCTCAGCGCGATCATGGCTTGTTCAGCCTGCAGGCTTTGGCGACGCCGTCGCGGTATGCCATCCATAGATCGAGGCCTCTCGTGACACAGGCCAGGACTGCCTCCTGACGGCTCCTGGTCTCGGCATAGTTGACGACCATCGTATAGGCGTCCTGCCGGTGTCCTGCCTCCACCTTTTGGTGCGCCCGAATCAAATCCATGTGCTTCCGGTCGATGCCGTGGTGACGGATGAGGGGATGGGCGTCGATGTAGGCTTCGATGGCAGCCTCGGTTTTCGGTTTGGAGGGTTCCTGGATCTCCTGCCGATCCTTCACGCTGCCTTCGACGAATACCGCCAGGGCCGCCGCGCCGACGACCCAGTCGCGGTTGGCTGTGACCTTCTCCAACCATGCCCGATAACGGGCGCTGGCCGGCAAGAGTACGGCATTCTGAAACCCTTCGCTGTCGAATCCCAGTCCGCGCATCATCTCGTTGAATAACTCGGGGTGGGAGCGACCGAAGGAAAGACCGCCGGTATCTTCTTCATAAATATTTTCCGCCAGCATGCGTCGTACCTCCGGGGGTGGGTTCTGCCCATGGACGCGGGCCAGCAGGACCGGGAAGTCCCGAACATAGACGAGAAATTCCTGCTGGTAGTGCAGCTTCAACTGCGCCTTCGTAGTCCCGGGCCCCATGATGAGCGGCCAGGCCCAGTGGTGTTTGCGGTCCATGACGACCAACAGACGCTCCAGAAATTGAGTCTTGGTCAGTCTCTTCTGTGCCATGCCTTGCCTTCCCTCTTTGTCACTGGCTACAATCAGCCGCCGATCCCATGAAACCCGTGACCATTCAAAATTCCGACGACATTCTCAACTTCCTTGCCGAAGTGGCGTTGCGCGGCAAGGGGTTTACGACCGACTGTCTCCTGGACTACGTGTTGGACGAAGGATTCACGGAGCCGATTTATCTCAATGCCTCGGGCGAGGATCCGGACGCGTTCTACAAGAACCAGCCCCAGGCCTGGGCGATCTATCAAGTGCGCGAGTGGAAGCGAGTCTTGACCGTATCCGGCGGGGCCGGGAAGGAACGGCGCGTTCAGATCACCGAGACCCCGTAGGTGCAGACGCCTCTGTGCCCATAGGTCAGTGTATTGAGCGGACGACTTAATTGCAACGAATCGCGCACTGTTCACCACCTGTCATGCCGGTCTCTGACGAGCCGGGCCCGGCAGAGGGGATGAGCCGGCGACCGGGAGGCAGACAGTGATGCAGAACAACAACCGTCTGGGTGCTGCGAAGCTGGTCACCCTCTGCGAGCCGGGGGATGTCGGTGAACTGGCTCTCATCAAAAGCCTGCTCGACGGGAACGGCATCACCTATGTCGTGCATCACGAACACATCGGGGCGCTGTATCCCGGCGTGTCTCTGTTATGCAGCCGGGTGATGGTGGAGGAGCGTGAGAAACCGCGGGCCGAAATTCTCTTGAGCCGCCTCGCCCTTCAGATCAGGGAAGCCACTGGGGAAGTCGAATAGCTGCTATGGGTGGCCCTTGGGCTTGACCGGCTCGGGAGTGGTGGGGAGGGGCAGGCGAACATCCGATCCTGAAAAGTGCCCGCCGACCAACTTGCCTTCTTCGAAATAGAGATAGCGGTGTTTGACGACCGCGGGGCTTTCCCAATCTTCAAATATCCATTCTTCGCGCCGCAGCCCGTCGCCGGTATGTGTCACGTTCATCGTATTCGGTGAACCCCAGGCCTCCAAGACCTGTTTGCGGTCCATGCCCACCATCACACGATGGCTTTCGATGTGTTTGGAAAAGTCCGGGTCCAGCCAGCCCGGTACGAAACGAAACGCGATCAAGCTGACCAGGAACAGTACCAAAAACGCATAGATAATGATCCGGACCGGCCGCTGGCGGATGAAGGGTACTGGTTCCGGCATCGGGGGGACGGCTGAAACGGGAGCGGTTGGGGTCGTCTGGTCGGTCACAACTATCCTTCCGTCATCGAGCTTCGACAACAACATAGGCTTGTCTGCATGCTAAACAATCGTTTTTCGGTCCGTCAAGGGATCGTGAAGGGCCATGGTCGGAGCGCTTTCAGCCCGATGCCCGGCTGCGACCTGCTATCCTTGAGGCAGGGAGCAGTGGAGGCGCCGACTATGGAACCATCGTGCCGCGTCAACCGTCGAGGGATCGCGTGGATTTTTGCGGGGCTTTGTCTGGTTTGGCAAGGGGGGAGTTCTCTGGAGGCCGGCAGTCTCTATGTCTATACCGATGCGCAGGGACAACCGGTGCTCGCCGATAACCTGCAACAGGTGCCGCCGGAGTATCGCGGGCGCGTACGGACGGTGGGCGGACAGGAAGCCGCGGTGCCCGATGCGGCAGTACCAGGCACGGAAACCACTGTCCGCAAGGCGCCTGCTTCTTCGGGGGTGACGGAGGCCATTCTCGGCGCCCTCGCCCAGAGGGTCTCGAAGCATCCGATCGAGGGGCTCACGCCCTATCAGACCGCAGTGGTCATCGCAGCAGGCGCCTGTTGGGTCGTGCTGTTGGGCCTGCTGTTTCTCAGCGCCAATCCTGCGGTGCGGCTCCTCTCCAAATTTCTCATGCTGTTGGTCGGCGTGAGCGCCGTCTACCAGTTGTCCGTCGGCAACGTCATGCCGACCGGCGTCGTCGGCTCCCCCCAGCAGGCGTCGGAGCAGGCGATGGACAACGTCATGGGGCGGATGAAATCCAAGACCGAGCAAAGCTATCGCCTGCAGGACGAACGCACGACTCGCCAGTTGCATCAGGTCGAACAGGCAGCCCCGTAAGGGCTGCCGATCCGTCGGCTGTCAATCCGCATATTTCGGAACGGGGATTTTTTTGACCTTCGGCGCGGGCGGCGGCTGTTGCGCGAAGGCGCTGGAGTAGGGGTTGAGGACCGGTTCATGCGTGTTGCGTTGCCGCATCTTGACCAGGGACAGGCTCTGGGTGCCGATTTCCATGCGGTCGATGGGGGCCTTCGATGTCAACGGGTCCGGCAGACCCTGCAAGGCGAACATCTGAAAGGTCAGGGACCAATCGAGCGAATCCTTGCCCTTTTCCTTCACGATAAAACGCGCCTCGGGTGAGGGGTTGCCGCTGAAAAACAACAGCATGATATTGGATCGGAAGACCGGGGCCGCCGCATCATCGGACGGTTTGAATTCCGGTACGAGCTCGGGAATCCTGTTCAGCGGCACCGGAGGGGAGAATTCAATGTCCACCAGGCGAACAAAGAGGGGCCGTTGCTCGTTGTGGTCGTTCGGGTCGAAGGTATAGCTGAATGAGTAGCGCACGTCGACGCCGTCCCGTTTGAAGGTGTAAACGTCCTCGCCGTTCTCGGGCGCTACGACCTTTTTGAAGTACTGATCCCAATCTCCGATCGGGTAGTAGGTGAAGGCGCGCAGGGCGGATTTGCGATCCCGCACCGCCTGCGGCAGACCGAGTTTTTCATGTAGCTCGGTCTGTTTGAGCCCGAGGTAGCCGTCTTCAAAATAGGGACCGGCCCATACGACATCGCATCCGAGCGGGACCATGCTCAGGCAAATGAGAAGCAGGATGGATCGGCGAGTCACTGTCCGATGCGCCATGGGGCAGACTCAGGATCGAGTCAGACGATGATCGGCATCGTATCGGCCAGGGTGGTCAATGTCAAGGCAAGGAACCGGCAATGGCTTGCCGAAAAAAGTCCGTTCCCGATATGATGGCCGTTCCATTACGCGTCGCCGCTCAGGCAGTCTTCCTACCTGATATGGGGTGACAGAAAGTCATAGGTCGTCATGCCGGAACATGAGATAGGCGAACTCCTGCGCCAACGCATCCTGATCCTGGACGGGGCCATGGGCACGATGATCCAGCGGTATAGGCTGGACGAAGCGGCGTTTCGCGGGGAACGTTTCAAAAACTGGAAGAAGGACCTCAAGGGACACAACGATCTCCTGAACGTCACCAGACCGGCCGTCATCGAGGAGATCCATCGGCAGTACCTCGAAGCGGGAGCGGACATCGTCGAGACCAATACCTTCAACTCGCAAGCCGTCTCGCTGGCCGATTACGACATGGCCGACCTCGGATACGAGCTGTCCAAAGCCGGTGCCGAATGTGCGCGCAGAGCCGTGGCTCAGGTGACGGCGGCGCAGCCGGCCCGACGTTGTTTTGTCGCGGGGGCGATCGGCCCGACGACCAAGACGTCGTCGGTCTCCACGGACTCGAATGACGCGGCGGCTCGCGGTTGCACCTTCCAGGAATTGGTCGCGGCCTATGCCGACCAGGTGCGAGGCCTGTTGGACGGCGGAACCGATCTCCTGCTGGTCGAGACCATTTTCGACACCTTGAACGCCAAGGCGGCGTTTTTCGCGATCCAACAACTGTTCGCCGAAGGGGCGCGGCAGGTGCCGATCATGGCATCGGTCACCTTCATCCAAGCCGGCAGCAACCGCGGATTTTCAGGGCAGACGGTCGAGGGCTTCTGGAATTCCATCTCGCACGTGCCGTTGCTCAGCGTGGGGATGAACTGTGCGCTGGGGCCGAAGGAAATGCGTCCCCTGATCGAAGAGCTGGCGCAGATTGCGCCGATCTTCGTGAGCAGCCATCCGAACGCCGGCCTGCCCAATCCCTTGTTGCCGACCGGTTTCCCCGAAACGCCCGAGTCGTTGGCGCCGCAGTTGCGCGAGTGGGCGCAGAACGGCTGGCTCAACATCGTGGGCGGTTGTTGCGGGACGACACCGGACCATATTCGTTCGATCGCCGGGGCCGTGCAGGGAGTGACGCCCAGAACGCCGTCCAGGGTTCAACCGTTTCTGCGTTTGAGCGGCCTGGAAGCGCTGACGGTGCGGCCCGAGTCGAACTTCGTCAATATCGGCGAACGGACGAACATCACCGGGTCACCGGCATTCTCGAAATTGATCCTGGCCGGCGACTACGACAAGGCCCTCACCGTGGCGCGTCAGCAGGTCGAGGGCGGGGCGCAAATCATCGACATCAACATGGATGAGGGGTTGCTGGATTCCAAGGCGGCCATGCAGAAGTTCCTGCGCCTGCTGGCGGCGGAGTCGGACATCGCCCGCGTGCCGATCATGATGGACAGTTCGAAGTGGGAGGTGATCGAGGAGGGCCTCCGGAACATCCAGGGCAAGGGAATCGTCAATTCCATCAGCTTGAAAGAAGGCGAGGCCAAGTTTCTCGAACAGGCCAGACTCATTCGCCGCTACGGGGCGGCCATGGTGGTCATGGCGTTTGATGAACGCGGTCAGGCCGACTCGCTCGCGCGGCGCATCGAGATCTGCGAGCGATCCTACCGGTTGCTGACGGAACAGGTCGGAGTGCCGCCGCAGGACATCATTTTCGATCCGAATATCCTGACCGTCGCGACCGGCCTCGAAGAGCATAACAACTACGCAGTCGATTTCATCGAAGCGACAAGATGGATCAAACAGCACCTGCCTCTGGCCAAGGTCAGCGGCGGCGTGAGCAACATTTCGTTTTCGTTCCGCGGCAACAATGTGGTGCGCGAAGCGATGCATGCGGCATTCCTCTACCATGCGATTCAGGGGGGCCTCGACATGGGGATCGTCAATGCCGGGCAGTTGGCGGTGTACGAGGAAATTCCCAAGGACCTACTGGCGCTGGTGGAGGACGTGCTGTTGAACAGGCGGCCGGATGCGACGGAACGGCTGGTCGCTTTTGCCGAAACGGTCAAGCAGAAGGGGAAGACGGCGGTCAAGGATGACGAATGGCGCACACAGCCGGTCGAGGAACGGTTGGCTCATGCGTTGGTGAAGGGCTTGACCGACTATATCGATCAGGACGTGGAGGAGGCGAGGCAGAAGGCCGCCAAGCCGCTCGACGTGATCGAGGGACCCTTGATGGCCGGCATGAACGTCGTCGGCGACCTTTTCGGCTCAGGCAAGATGTTCCTGCCGCAGGTCGTGAAGAGCGCCAGGGTGATGAAGAAGGCCGTGGCCTACCTCATGCCGTTCATGGAAGCCGAGAAGCAACGGTTGGGCACCTCCCGCGCGAACGGGAAGGTCCTGCTCGCGACCGTCAAGGGCGATGTGCACGACATCGGCAAAAACATCGTCGGCGTCGTGTTGGGCTGCAACAATTACGAGGTGATCGACCTCGGGGTGATGGTGTCTTGCGAGAAAATTCTGGCCACCGCCCGTGAGCGACAGGTCGATGTGGTGGGGCTCAGCGGCTTGATTACTCCCTCGTTGGATGAAATGGTGCATGTGGCCAAGGAGATGACGCGACAGGGTTTTGAGCTGCCCCTGCTCATAGGCGGAGCGACCACCAGCAAGGCCCACACAGCCGTGAAGATCGCCCCGGCCTACCGCCATGCGACCGTGCATGTGTTGGACGCCTCACGCGCCGTCGGAGTGGTGGGCAGCCTGGTCAATCGGGAGCAGCGGGAGAGTTTTTCCAAGTCCGTTCGCGCAGATTACGACCAGGTCAGGCAGGCGCATCAGGATCGTGGGCCCAAGGCCCTGCGGAGCTTGGATGAGGCGAGGAAACATCGGTTGCCGACCGACTGGAGGACCGTCGATATCCCGACCCCCGCCTTTACCGGCATCCATACGATCGATCGGCAACCCTTGCGGGACCTGGTGCCCTACATCGACTGGTCGCCCTTCTTTCACACGTGGGAATTGCGGGGACGTTACCCAGACATTCTGAACGATACCACGGTCGGGCCGAAGGCCAAGGAGCTGCTGTCGGATGCTCAGGCGCTGATCGAGGAAATCATCCAGGGTGGCCTGTTGACGGCCCGTGCTGTGTATGGATTCTTCCCGGCCAACAGCCTCGGCGACGATATCGAGGTCTATGGAGACGAAGATCGACGGGAGGTTCGGGCTGTTTTCCACACGCTCAGGCAGCAGATGGAGAAGCCGGCCGATCAATTCAATCTGGCCCTGGCCGATTACATCGCTCCGAAGGGTTCCGGGCGAGCGGACTACCTAGGGGCGTTTGCAGTGACGGCCGGCATCGGGATCGAGGCGCTCTGCGCCAAGTATGAGAAGGACCATGATGATTACAACTCCATCATGACCAAGGCGCTGGCTGATCGATTGGCGGAGGCCTTCGCCGAATGGCTCCACAAACAGGTGCGGATAGCGTGGGGGTATGGAAAGGACGAAGGACTGACGAATGAAGATCTGATTCGCGAGCGCTATCGGGGCATTCGTCCGGCTCCCGGCTATCCTGCCTGTCCGGATCATACCGAGAAGCGGATTCTGTTCGACTTGCTGGGGGCCGAAGCCCGAGGCGGTGTGACCCTCACGGAGTCCTTCGCCATGTTGCCGACGGCGTCGGTGAGCGGGCTCTATTTCGCGCATCCGCAGGCCAAATATTTCGCGGTGGGCAAGATCAACCGCGATCAGGTCGAGGACTATGCGTCGCGCAAGAAACTGTCCGTGAGCGAAATAGAGCGGTGGCTCGCGCCGAACCTGAACTACGACACGTAGCCATCAGGAGGGAGGTTCCGGATAGGTTACGGGCACCTTCTGGTACGGCTAGTTCTTGACGGCTTCGAGGGTCGAGGGGACGGCAGGGGAGGCAGAGAGGCCGGACACCACGGTCGTGAGGGAAGACCTGATCCAACGGTACCGTTCATCCGCCCAGGTATTGAACGTCTCCGAGTTTTCAAACACCAGTTCCCAGGCCTTGGCCGCATCCAGCAACAAGAGCTGGTGCGGACGGTTCTGTCCGGGAAAATACACCACGAGCACGGCGGACTTGCCGGTGAGGCTCACATCGGTAAAGACGTGGATCATGGCAGCCGTGGGAAGCGGGACATCTCGTGTGGCAGCCTCGACGAGCGGCTGGTACAGGCGGTGCAGCAGGTTGGTGGTGTCTTCGTAAGGGCTGGCGGTCTTCAACAGCCGGGGATTGGGTTTGTCGCCGAATAGATTGTCGGTCAGGTAGGTTGCGGCTTCCCACGTCGGCATCATGCCGGACGAGGCCAGGCTCTCGCAGAGATAGGCGATCCAATTGCGAGTCCCGTTTGCCATGGTCAGTTGTCCTGGCCCGGCGCGGCGGGCTTGTGCCGAGAGGCGGAGAGCCAGGTGGGATCGGCAAATTGGTCGTAGATGCGTTTGATGTCTTCCATCGAGGCGAAGAAGATATCGAGCAGATCGGGATCAAAGTGCTTCCCTCGCTCCTTCAGCATGATCTCCTTGGCATGGTCGAAGTCGTACGCCGGTTTGTAGACCCGCTGAGTCGTGAGGGCGTCGAAGTTGTCTGCGATAGCGGTAATCCTGCCCTCCAAGGGAATGTCTTCTCCCTTGATCCCGCGTGGATAGCCGGTGCCGTCGTATCGTTCATGGTGGGTCCAGGCGATGAGCGCGGCGACTTTCAACAGTTCCGAATCGGAACCGGCTAAAATCCTGTATCCGATTTCGGTATGTTGGGTGATCACCTTGAACTCTTCCGGGGTGAACTTGCCAGGTTTGAGCAACACATGGTCCGGGGTGCCGATCTTGCCGATGTCGTGCATGGGGCTGGCCGTGCGGATGAGATCACATCGGTCGGGGGACAGTCCATAGCGGCGTGCCAATAGTTCACAGTAGTGGCTCATCCGTTGGATGTGCTGCGCCGTCGAACTGTCGCGAAACTCCGCCGCGATGGCGAGCCGCTGAATCGTTTCTTCGCGTGAGAGGCGCAGTTCCTTTTCGCTGCGCTCGAGCCATTCGAGGGCCTGCTGCAGGGCGATCGTCCGCGTCCGGACGACTTCTTCAAGATTCTCCCGGTGCATGGCATTTTCGATTTCCAGCTTGCGGCGTCGCAACGCGTTGGCCACGTTGATCAACACCTCGTTGGCTTCGAACGGCTTGATCACGTATCCGAAGGCCCCCATGTCCAGTGCCGCGTTCGCGAGAACGGGGCTGTCGAGGCCCGTGATCATGATGACGGCGGTGGTGGCATATTGAGTCAGAATGTGGCGCACGAGGTCCATGCCGGACTCGCCCGGCATATTCACATCGCAGAGCACCAGGGCGTAGGACGTTTTCTCCAACTGCTGGCGGGCTTCACGGGACTCTCCGGCCAGGGTTACGTGGTACCCATGGGGTTCGAGGAGATACCCCAGCAGCCGACGGATGGGTTCTTCATCATCGACGATGAGGATGTTGCGGTTTTCGAGGAGCGACGGTTGGGTGATCTGTTTCTGTTCTGGAACGGAGGGAATGCTCATACAGCTGGCTCTCGCCTGGTTAAGTCGGCCATGGGGTGATTCAGGGGCAACATCATTATCGGTCGACTGACTGTGAGTCTGAAGCGCATGAAGAACTCGTAGAGGAGGTGCACCTTTTGTGCCATCATGTCGGTGCGCAGACTGCCTCTACGGTCTTGGCGTGCCTTGGTCGCATGGATGCTGATGATGGCCTTGATCATGCGGCAGGATTCTGTGGGCAATGGTTGTCGCTGGTTGAAGGAGACATTCGACGAGGTCGTCAACTCTGACGCCGGTCCGTCGGCCTTTGCACAGGATGAGGCCTCTCCGAAGGACCATCGCGCCTGTTGAGATCGGATTATACATGGCTCGGCGGTGAATGCCAGTTGAAACGCACTTGGGAACCGGTCGGCGGGAGCCGAGTGATTTGCTCTTTGAAGACCTGTTCACTATAATTCGCTGCCTTGGATTCTGGTTGCAGGTTTGCAGGAAGGGGTGCTGGTCAATGGGGAACGGCGCAGGGTTCAGTCGGATCGATGGACGGAGGCGGGATCAGATCCGACCGGTCAAGGTGACGCAAAATTTCATCAAACATGCCGAAGGATCGGTCTTGATCGAAATGGGGGAGACCAAGGTCATTTGCACCGCGTCGGTGGAGGAAAAAGTCCCGCCGTTCCTGAGGGATAAGGGACGGGGATGGGTGACGGCGGAATATGCCATGCTCCCACGAGCCACCCATGATCGTTCCCCACGGGAATCGGTCAAGGGCAAGCAGGGTGGGCGCACGCTGGAGATTCAACGTCTGGTCGGACGGGCCCTGCGCGCGGTGATCGATACGACTCGCCTGGGCGAACGGACCATCTGGATCGATTGCGACGTCATTCAAGCCGACGGGGGGACCCGCACGGCCTCGATTACCGGCGCCTTTATCGCCTTGGCGGATGCGTTGGCCGTCCTGAAACAAAAGGAACTCGTAAAGAAAAATCCCCTGACGGACTACCTCGCGGCGATCAGCGTCGGGAAGGTCGGCGGCGAAGTGCTGGTAGACTTGGCCTACGAGGAAGATTCCCAGGCGGAAGTGGACTTGAACTTGGTGATGACGGGCGCGGGACGGTACGTTGAGGTGCAGGGGACTGCCGAGCGGACCCCGTTCGACAAAAAGGACATGGACCAGTTTCTCGACCTTGGATGGGGGGCGATCCGCGACCTGGTGGAGATGCAGAAGTCGCTGATCGGTGCGATCGGCTGACCATGCAGCTTGTACTGGCGACCAGGAATCGACATAAGAAGCAGGAGGTGGTCGCCCTGCTGCAGGATTTGAACATCGCCATTTTATCCCTGGATGACTTTCCCGATGCGCCGGAGGTGGTCGAAGACGGCGAGACCTGTGAAGCGAATGCCATGAAAAAGGCCGTGGAAACTGCGCGCTATACGGGACTGCCAGCAGTGGCGGACGACACAGGGCTGGAAGTCGATGCGCTTGGTGGACGGCCCGGGGCCTTCGCGGCTCGTTACGCAGGCGAACATGCCAGTTACGAGGACAATTGCCGGAAATTGCTGCACGAGCTTCGTGCTGTCCCTTCAGAGAAACGAGGGGCCCGGTTTGTGACGGTGGCGGCCATTGCCTTGCCGACCGGGAAGACCCGGTCGGTGAAGGGGGTGTTGGAAGGATCGATTGCCGAAGAGGCCGTGGGTTCCCATGGATTCGGGTATGACCCGGTCTTCTTCGTGCCGGAGTACCGTCAGACCCTGGCTCAACTGTCACCGGAGGTGAAAAACCGGATCAGCCACCGCGCCCGCGCCTTTTCACAGGCTAGGGACCTTCTGCGGCATCTGATGGCGGAACAGAACTCAGTCGGGGCGTAGCGCAGCCCGGTAGCGCGCCTGCTTTGGGAGCAGGATGTCGGAGGTTCAAATCCTCTCGCCCCGACCAAACCGCACTTCGTGCGTACCCTGTGCTCTTCATCAGGTTTTCGTATGTGATGCACACGGATACACACCTCCAGTGGTCTTGGTTTTTCGCTTGCTCGACCCGGAGCCCTGTCGATGGCTCTTGGCGAGAGGATAAAGCCGTCCGGGGTCTTCGATGTTTGCGAATCCCACCTTTGTGCGACCCCGCACTTCAAATGTGTGCAGAGATACTCAATACTCCAGTGAAATTTTCCTGCTTGCTCGATCCGGCGCCTTGCGCTTGAGCCGAATGCATAAACTCATCGGCAGCCTGCTCGTGGCGCCCACGGTTTTGATGACGGAAAGGTTATGAGACGATCTTCCGAATGTCTTTGAGGAGAATGTCTTGCCAGCCCCTTCTTCACTCGCTCCGGGGCGAGTTGAAACCGGTTGATCATGAGTCCGAAAAGATGTGGAAACAATAGAGATCTCTCGAGGAACAGGACTTGACGCAGACCGTGCAAAAGCTTAACAGTTACCTCAAAACTAACACCGTAATAACACCTGACCAATGTGACGGTGAAGGAGGTCAGGCGACATCATTGAAAAAACAGGGGCGCCCGTAGCTCAGTCGGATAGAGCATCAGCCTTCTAAGCTGAGGGTCGCTGGTTCGATTCCAGCCGGGCGCACCATGAAATCAATAGGTTGTGAAGCAGCCCCTCCAAGGTTACTCAGACCACTCCCGGTTTTACTCCCGGTTCGCACTTCCACCTGACTTTCTAGAGGCGAAGCAAACAAGCTGCCCTTGGCCACGGTCTCCTGCATGAAGCCGGGCGTCAGATGGCTGTACCGCGCCGTCGTTTTGATATCGCGGTGTCCTAAAAGCTGCTGCACGCCGTAGAGACTCGCGCCGGATAATACCCGCCGGGTGGCTGCCGTATGCCTCAGGGAATGCCAGCTTGCTCCAACGATTCCGGCTCGCCGTAGCGCTGGGTCAAAGTGCCATTTGACAAATGAGCGTGCGTCCAGGGGTTTGAGAGGGTCTTTTCCGGGAAATACGAAAGGGGACTTCGTGAATGAATCCCACCCGGAGAGTAGCGCACATACCCCGTCGGTCAATGGCACATAACGGCTTTTCGAACCTTTGGGCATCGGTAAGTTGAGTACCCGATTATCCATGTCGATCTGCGACCATCGTAGCTTAAACTGTTCCGATCGCCGCAACCCCGTTTCAATCGCAAATGCGACCATTTCCCAAACTTGCGGCTCCATCAAGTGGCGGAGGCGAGCAATTTCGTCGTCGGTTAGAAACCGGGTTTTGATGGCCTCTGGAAAGAATTTCACGCCGCTCATAGGGTTGCGGTCAATCTTGCCGTCATTCACCGCCAGCGTGAGAACATGCCTTAGATAGGAGAAATATCTGTTGATAGTTGGTGGAGCCTTGCGCCTGGTTCCGTTAGCCTTCTTCAAGTCGTAACGTGCCTTCAGTTGTGTCTGAATCCGCCGTAAGTCTTCCGTAGAGATGTCCGCCAGGGTTCGATTCCCCAACAACAGTGACCAGAACCTGCCATACCGTCGTGAATTGGAGACGCTTCGATTCGAACAACCCTCAAGATGGCGAGCAATCCACGCTCGTAACGTGACCTGTTTTGTCTTCTTATACTTCTCTGGAAAGTAGGTTTCTTCACGCGCCTCGGCCTTGAGTCGGCCATACAGCGCTTTCGCTTGGCTCTTGTTGGTGGCACGGAACCATTTTTCCCGGCCGTTAATGGTTAACCGTACCCACCACTTCCCCGATCCCGCCGGCTTTTCGACGATGCCTCTATCCTTTCCCGCTTTTCTTGCCACGGTGGCTCTCCTTTCGCTCCCCGGTCTTCTGGGCCTCGCGCCACTTTCTCGCCGCGACTCGGTTCTGGCAGCGCGGGTGGCAGTATACCTGGTCCCGTCTGATCGCTAAATAGATCTTGGCGCATTCCGGGCAGCGCCGAATGTAGTCCCCCGACTGGGCCAAGAGGTGTACAAAGCGGTACTCAAACTCTTTCGCCTTGCGTTTCGCGCTCACGAAGATTGTCCCGGTCTCCTCGGAGAAGCTGCCCGGTGATACTACGACCAGTGTCATCTGAGGAAAGGTGAAGGCGGTGTATCCCTCGTGCCAATAGCGCTCTAACTGTTCCAGGACTGCGGCCTGAATGTCCTGGGCTTCTTTGCGACTGGGAATGGTCTGGTAATTTTTGGCATTGGGCACTCCTTCTACGCTCCAGCCACTTTCCGGGGCCACCATCCCGCCGTAGCGTTCCCCCGTCTCATCCACAAAGGCCGCGACTTCAAACGCCACCAGCGTCCACTCTGTCGGTGTCAGGGTCTCTAGCTCCGTTTGCAGGAACTTAAGCACCCATCCGACGGCGCCATCCGTCATCGTGCGGATGCGCTCGATGGCTTTTTGGTACTCCTGTTGGAATTCCTGCTCGGCTTTCGCCAGTGCGCTCATGCCTTTCGCTCCTTTCTCATGCTGAACCCTCTCCGTATTCCTGATCCCAACACTACTGAAAAAAGTGTCGGGCTGAAGGGTCGTCTTCATCTGAATTTGTTTGGCAAGTGTACCTCCTCACTGCTAATGCCTGTCAAGAGTCATCACGCCTAAAAAATATGAGACGTGATCTCTTCGCAACCATTCTTCCAAGGAGGTGTCCATGGTCAGTACAAAATTGATCACCATTCGAGAAGCGGCCAACCGGTTAGGGCTCAAGGAGAGCACGATCAGGAAATACATCCTGAAACGGCAGATCGCCTATGTGAAGCCGTCCGTACGCGCCGTCCGGATTCCCATCGAGGAACTGGAACGGATTCTGGCTGCCGGGCTGAGGCCTGCCATCCCTCAAGCGGAGGCTGCCCGATGAGCCGCTGGAAGGAGTTCCGGCGGGAGCCAGTCGCCGGCGAATGGACGCGAAAGCAGAAACGAGGCTATCACCGTGTAAGGTCGTTGCTGTGGTTCTGGGAATGCCATCAATTCCAGGTGCTCTGGATCACGCTGTCCACGGCCGAAGGCGGGGATGCGGAGAAGCTGACCTACCATCACAAGCAACTGCGCCAACGGATCGAACGGCAACTCGGCTTTCAGGGTTTGGAGTATTACCAGGTCCGGACAGAAGAAGGGCATGGCGTCCTCCATATCTTCTGGGCCTGGCGGGTGCCGGACGGGGAACGCGCGCGCCGGTTCTGGATCTCGCAGGAATGGCTCTCGTCACAATGGCAGGCCCTCCATGGGGCTCCAGTCGTCTGGATCAAGGCCTATCAACCCAGCCACCGTTCGCGGAACCGTCTGAGCCGCTACGTCATCAGCCAATACGTCCAGGATCAATGTGGCTACGTGAACATGTGCTGGTCCTGGAAACGGTCGCTTGGCTTTCCCATCAGTCGGCTGTGGGAGGAGATGCGACACCAATGGTCCACCAGGAATGCCTATCGCCGGATCAGAGGCGAGATCGAAATCCCGAGGATCGTGTTCATCAAGACCTGGGAAGATCTGCTGTCGGGGCATCCGATTTGGTTCAGCGGCACCATTTTGCAATTGGTGTTGGGGAAAGGGCTTGTCTACCAGGAGGTCTAGCATGATCTGGCATCGATGCGATTTGAAGCTGCCAAGTCTATTTGGGCCGACCTGTTGCGGACGGGAAGCGAACACCTATGATCGGGCACGGAAAGCCTGGCTCTGCCCTGAACATACGAAGGAACGGCTGTGTGAGTTCTGCCAATTCGAACGAGCCTGGGTGCGGTTTTGTTATAGGGAGCACGATGTCACATGCGAAATCTGGCTCTGTGTGGGGTGTGCGGGGCTTGCCGGGCGACGGTGAGGCCATCAAATCAATCTGTCCCTGTCACCCGTCAGCTATCCATCACGGGTGAGAGGGAACGATGCTCCATCCTTGTGGAAGGCGGCGATGCGTCAGCTTGGCCGTCGTTCTGGGTGATTGTTGGTTACACACATAGAGAAGAGAAGAAGAATACTGAAACCATGGGGAGAGTAGGAACGCAAAGAGTCCGCCCAACGAGGCCGCCCGGCCGTTCCGGACCAATGGACCGGACGGCCGGGGGGATCGGGGGCGCAGCCCCCGCTTCACTTGATCTATATGGTCAAAGTAGGACGACAGGCTGTAAACTGCTCATCTCGTCGAAATTGAGTAGTTGCTTGAGGGCATAGGAGATTTGACCTGCAACTTCCTACTATGAGCTACTCCTTGCTTGCTATAACGGGTCCTCCAAGGCTCCTCTCAAGGCTTAAGAAGTTCAATAGAAGAACTACAATTGAGAAGCTCAGTTCTCTACTCACACTCCCAGAACTCCACGCTAATACTCTTAGGGTAGAGCTACTGATCCACTTAGCCTGCCTACATTGTCACGGTTCCAAAACTCCTTCCCGGTATGAGTTGAAACACTGGCTAAATGTGTGGCTTGGTGCAACACAAGCTGCTCAGTGGGAGGACGCTGTAGAGGACACCTTTATCTACAATGTGATGTGGGAGACGGGAAACTTTAGAGTCTTTCAGGGGATATGGGAGGGTAATGGGTTTAATCTGCAGGAAATTTTGGACGCTACATTTCTTGGCTACACGCCTCCTGAGTCGGATGAATTAAAGCGATCCGTTTTGGGTTTGTTGAAGCTTAGTGAAGCTATCGTGAGTGGCCCAAATTTTCATCGCTGGACTATGGGGAGTGGGCATCCTCACCAAGATATTGAATTGCCCGGCGACGACGAGCTTCAAAGAATGGTAGGCAACGTCTCTTTTAGTGCTGAAAAGTTGCGTGAGATCGGAATAGATCCGGTGGTTCTTAACCCATTTATTCTTCCTGATATCTCGGCCGGCGAACTTGCAACTCAAGAGCTTGGGCGGTCGTCTCTCGAGAGTCATCCACTTATCAGTGTTGATGGCTACCTAGTGGTCTGTCTTCCCACCGCTATCAGTGTTGCGATCAGGTTTTACGTTCTGAGATGGCTTGCAGCTAGAGGATTGCTTCATGGCTTGGAAAGAAAGCTTCGTCTGAAACAGAGTGAATACGTATTCGATGAGTTGCGAATACACGCAGGGTTAGTGGTTAATCAGGATCACGTTTTCCCGCCAAGAACCAAAGGGCTTCCAGAGTTTGATCAACTGTTAGGAAGGTTTGATGTAGACAAAGTCTGTCACGTCATCGTCTTGCCAGAATCTCTTGAGGGTGTTGCTAGAGAGGGATTAGTGGCCGAGAGAAACATCCCTGAATTTGGCGAATCGATATCTGCATACATCAGAGTCGTTGCCGACGACCTTAATCGTCAGTACCCAGGAACGAAGGGTTTAACGCTCTTCATCATCGGCGGCTTGGGTAGAGGGTTTGTGTTTGGCCTGCTCGAGCCTCCTTCGGATTGGGTAATCAGTGCTTTCAGTGTGGATGCTATAACTCATTTTGTCCGGACTTCTGAGTCTAACCTTTTGAAATTGTGGAAATTGAAAAGGGAAGAAGAGGCTATCGAAAAGAGTGGAATTACTCTGTTTCATCCATGGGGAGATCTGAATCTTTTTGCATGTTGGAGGGAGCAGGGATACACGCTGATTGCCAGAGATATGGAGTACCCTGACCAATCAATGTTGAGTGTGGCTCACAATTATGTAGCTTCCCTCCGGGAGAACAATCACAAAGATTATGATTTCCACTCCGTGATTTTTCACAATGGAGCTTTTAGACGGACCTGTCGGGTAACCCCTCATTCGTATTTTGGGGAGGCGCGGAGGTTGCCGGTTTATTGTGAGGTCGCTAGTCTCGGGGAAGGGATATTGCGGGGAGCGGTCGAGACTGCAGGCAGGCCTTGGTGGCTGAGTATGGACTCCGATCCGAGGTCGACATCCAAGCATGGTAGAAAATTTCTGTATGGTTTATGGAACGCTCTCCTTTCGTGGCTGGATAAGCTGGCGCCGGTTCTGGAGCGATACTGCCCTATCTCTTTGGGACCGGTACATATAGAGATTACAGTGGAGCAAGTGGATTCTTGGCAGGAACTTAGAGGTCTCACGGCGACAAATTCGTCTGTTCTGTCGCATTCTGTCAGTGGTACCACCGTTGTTGTACGCGTCCCTAGAGAGTTCCGATCCCAGTTCAATAAGCCGGAAAATATTGCAGAGCGCACCTTGCTAGAAACTGTTGCGCGGGAAGTATTGGTAATTGCTAATGGCAGCGCAGCCTCGGAGGCTCCTGAAATAACTGCTCGCGCTATTGTTTCGGAAGTGATGCCCAGTGCCGATATGCGAATGGTGCATTTTTTTGAGGCGCGAGATCCCGGGGCTCAACTTGCTGGCCAAGGTGTTATCAGTGACCCAAGATTCATTTGCCCAGAGGATCAAACTTTCTGCAAATTAGGAATGGCTGCACGAATCTGCCCATCTGTTCCCAAGGGCATAGTTTCGGGAGTGTCTGCCTGTCTTAAAGTTTTAAATGCCGGCGTTGACAGACTCTGGGAAGAGATCGCGACTCAGCTCCGAGGGGTGAACCGACTGTCCCTTATATCAATGAGTCTCACAAACCATGAATCTTTGTTGCGTGACAGATCTCATTGGGGAGAGACCTCGAGAGCCTTAATGGCGATTCATTCGAACTCCACAGATGTGCAGGAAGTTGCGCATAGTCGGGAGATTGATAGGATAAAAGCCGAATTGGCAAACCGTATTCTGATTGAAATGAGCATATGTGAAGCGCCTACTATCGGCGGAGCTTCGGCTACATTAGAACTGCTAGATAAATTGTCAGCATGGATCATAACCTTGATTGAACTAGCCCAACTGTCAGATGCGATCAAGTACGGCCTTGTTTCTCCTGAATTCAGGATTCGCAACAATGGCTTTATCGAAGGAAACCAGCGCTCTTTAGCAGAGGTGCTGGATCAGTATGGAAAATCGACTTTCAGGGAGCAGTTTCATCAGAGCGCTGAAAATTACCATGCCAAATATGAGTCGCGTGACTCACATGCCAAAATTGTTGAGCATCACACTGCGGCTTTCAAGAATGCTTTTAAGTCCGAATATGGAATGGAAGTTTCAGAGTATTACGATGTGCTAGCAGAACTTTGGGACTGTGCGACTGAACACTTAAACACTGTAGTAGTGCTTGGTCTCGCAGAGTTGCGTGCCCGCCTCCGTAGCAACAGGAGTCTTTCAGAGGAATCTATCGACCACTTTATTGCAGCATTCGCACTCCATCCAAGGGACAGCTGGGATAGAGTTCCACCCGACTTCGACAAGAAAGATTTTTACCCTTGGAGATATCAGAGGAGGTTGTCGCTTTCCATGCGACCACTCGTACTAGTGGAATCCTCTGATCCCGGAACATGCATCTATGGCATCCAAACAGTTGGACAAAGTATGGACTATGTTCTTGGTCGGATTGAGAACGGATGGTTGGATACTGAATCTGTTAGGTCGGATGCGATGAAGTCGTACATTGGAGTTGTTGCAAATCAAGAAGGTGAAGCGTTCGAGGCGGAAGTAGCTACCTATTTTCCAAATGATAAGTGGAAAACCCACCAAAGACTTCTACTAAGTAGCCTAGGGGCTCCGGCTGAGCTTGGCGATATAGATGTTCTGGCGTGGAGGCAGGATGGATTGGGTTTAATCGCAATTGAGTGCAAACGATTAAAACCAGCCCGGACCGTTGGCGAGATAGGGGAGCAACTTTCAAAATTCAAGGGGGAAGCCCTCGATCGTCTTGCCCGTCATACTAAAAGACTCCACTGGCTAAACGTTAACTCTGAGAGTGTTAGATTGCATTTAGGTATACCGAAAAGCGATTTCCGCTTTGAGGGCCTTTTGGTGACGAATGTTATTGTGCCCATGCAATACGTTAAAGACCTTCCTATACCTCCGGATAGGGTTGTTCCACTTGGCAAGCTAGCAGACCTGGTTAAACGTCTTAGTTCCTAGAGGCAGCTATACAAACGATCGCCGGCATCCTGCTTCAAAGCTGGATTTGCCTTGCACTATTAAACGAAAATCTGGTCACGGTTTTGGTCACGGAACCGTGACCTGTTTCAAGCGGATTTCTGTAACGCGTTCGCGCGGATTGAATTGCTTGATCCGGAGCCAACTACGCAACAGGAGTGTGAATCGATCACTTCTGAATTTCAGATTTGACTTGCTGGTAAACATTGTCGATATGTTTTCCATAGTCGAGTGAAAAACCATCATTTACCTGGCTGAGTATGTCGAGCAAGTAAATGCATGAAGTTAGAAACGTTCTCCGAAGATCTTCTGGTGTGGAATCTAAACAGGCAAGTGATTCATCGTCTAGCCCAAGGTAGGATTTAATTCCTTCAGAACTAGGGTGTGTCACCCTGCAAAACATTTTATATAGAATGTACTGAAAACTCAGGCCTACTGATTTTGCCATCTTTCGGACGGACATACCCGCCCAGTTATGCTTGTTAGGATAATTTTTCTTAACTCGTTCGTATTCTTTTCGCTCCGAGGTTCTTTGATCAACGTCTTTTGAGGTAAGGATTTTTTGAATGATGACATCATCGGGATTCTCGCTAACATAATTGCTCAAAAGTTTGTCGAAATCATCGATTTCGAGGTAAGCATATTCCGTAAATAATGGAACGCGCTTGTCTGGATCATGTCCCACATATTTAAGGTTCAGCAGCAACTCCAGCAGGGATCTAAGAAGGATCTTTGCGTCTTGTCCATAGCCATGACTGGTAAGCAGAAAAATGCTCTCTACTGTCTTGCTACTTTTCCTTAGGCCATAAAGCAATAGTCCCTGGTGAGGTGAATTGACGGCATTAATCCTTTTTTCGGTATTGGAGACCAATTCGCTAATTTGAGTTTTTACAGATCCAGTATGCATAATGAGGGGCTTTCAAGCTCCCTTGGATTAGGGAGGCAGTAGGGTTCTTTTACTCCCGGTTTTACTCCCGGTTCGCTCCCAGTTTTGCTCCCGATTGCCAGTCCAACCTAATCCTACTTAATCCCACCTGCAAGGAAGATTTTCGCTTGGTTTGGCATTCGTTTAGGCGATACAATCACGCTTAATCTTTATTAATATCATTGGCTTCTGGTGAGCCTTCTAAGCTGAGGGTCGCTGGTTCGATTCCAGCCGGGCGCACCACGAGCGTCTTTTCATTTGCCCATGGCGCTGGTCACGCGATTTCGAACGGCCCTGATCGTCTTGTGCGGCGCCGTGGCACTCTATGCCTTGTTGGGCTTTGTCGTCATCCCCTACGCCGTCAAGACCTACGCGATTCCCGCCTTGTCCGAGCGCCTGCGGCACCCAGTCCTGTTGGGTGACATCTCGCTCAATCCCTTTACCTTCGCGCTGACCCTCTCGGAATTCGAAATTCAGGAACCGGACCGAACACCGATGCTCGGGTTCAAGGAACTGTTCGTGAATTTCGAGGGGACCTCGCTCGTTCGCTCCGCCTACATCTTTGACGAAATCCGGCTCACCCTTCCCTTCGGTGCCCTGCATATTCACCCGGACGGCAAGCTGAATCTCCTCGGGCTCGTCCCCCCCGCCTCTGAGCAGGGTGAACAGCCGGCTGAGGCATCGAAGTCGAGCGCGAATACCGAGAAGAAACCCCTGCCGCCGTTGGAAATCGGTCTCTTGAGCATCCGGCAGGGGGTGGTTGAGTTCCGGGACGAGTCCAAACGCAAGCCGGTCGCGATCGATGTGGTGCCCATTGAAATCACGCTCCGGAACTTCAGCACGCGGCAAGGGGGGGAAAACGCCTATGCCTTCACGGCCGAATTCGGGCAGGGGGAAGTCCTAGATTGGGAGGGAGAGTTTCACCTGGATCCGTTGGAGTCCACGGGACGCCTGTCGCTCTCCAATGTGAAACTCAAGACCTTTTGGCCGAGCATCCGCGATCGGTTTCGATTCGATATCCTGAGCGGGGCTGTCACGGTCAATGCACGGTATCACTTCGATATGGCGGCGGCCCCGGTCAACCTGCAGGTATCCGATGGAAAGGTCGTCCTGTCGGACTTCCGGTTGGCGGCAATAGGGGACCGTGATCCGGTCATCACCGTGCCGTCCTTGGAGTTTGAGGCGATCCATCTGGATCTGCCCAAGCAAGCGATGGGGTTGAAGGCCATGCGTCTGACCGGCGCCGAAGTCCGGGCCTGGCTGGCCGAAGACGGCGTGCCGAATTTCAAGACGCTCTTCGCGCCGTCGGCGGAGGACGGGGGCCATGAGAATCCTCCCAAGGAGGCGCCGTCCAAAGATCCGGCGAAACCTTGGACGGTCGAAGTTCAGAAGGCCGAGGTCGCGAACATGCGGATCGGGTTTGAAGATCGCAGTGTGAAGCAGCCCGCGGAATTGACGATCGAGGAGTTGCAGGTGACGGTCAATGATATCTATGTCCCGCTGAAGGGCACGTTGCCGGTTTCCGTCGGCCTTCGGTTCAATGGAGAGGGAACGATCGAGAGTAAGGGGACGGTGCAAATCGATCCGCTGCAGGCGGACCTCACCCTGGTCTTGGCGCACATCGGTCTCCGGCCATTCCAGCCCTATCTCGGTCGCATGATGCAGATCGAGCTGAGAGACGGGGAGTTCGAGTTGGCTGGGGAGGCACACTATCGGAGTCGCCATGAATCCGAGCCCCTCTTGCGGTATGTCGGGCGGATCGGCCTGAACAATCTGCATGTCGTCGATGCGGTGTCGCAAAAAGAGTTGCTCGGGTGGACGGCGTTAGGGGTGAACAAGGTTGTGTTGGAGGTCGAGCCCACCAAAGTGAAGATCGGGGAAATCACCTGGGGTGATCCGGCGATGCAGTTCGTGATCGCCAAGGACGGCACGACGAACCTCTCGCACGCGATGCGCAGACCCGAACAGGGGACGGTACAACCGAGCGAGCCGAAACCGCCTGCGGAACCGGCCTCCAAGAAAACGAGCGCCCCCACCCCGATCGAGATCGACCTCGTCAAGTTGTCGAGGTTGTCCGCGACATTCGTGGATGAATCCATCGAACCGACCGTAACGACCGGGATTCAGGACTTCAGCGGCACCATCAAGGGCCTGTCTTCCAAACAGGTGGCCAAGGCGGAGGTGTCCTTGGCCGGGAAGGTCGATAACGTGGCGCCGCTCAAGGTGCAGGGTCGGATCAACCCGCTCAGCGGAGATGCCTTTACGGATCTCAAGTTTATCTTCCAGGGCGTGGATTTGACCGCGGTTTCGCCCTATGCCGGAAAGTACGCGGGATATCCGATCACCAAGGGCAAGCTCTCGCTCGACCTCATATATCAGGTGTCGAAGCAACAACTGGTCGGCGAAAACAAGGTGGTCGTCGATCAGTTTACGTTCGGGGAGAAGACCGAGAGCCCGGATGCGACGAGTCTGCCTGTCCGTCTGGCGGTGGCCTTGCTGAAAGATCGGCGCGGCCGGATCGATATCGACATGCCGGTACGAGGGGACTTGAGCGAACCGGACTTCCGGTACGGGAAGGTGGTGCTCAATGCACTGGTCAATCTGATCACCAAGGTGGCGACTTCGCCCTTCTCGGCACTGGGAGGGCTCGTCGGGGGGGGAGGAGAAGACCTGCAATTCATCGAGTTCAAGGCCGGCAGCGGAGAGCTTGAGGCGACGGAACAGCAGAAGCTCGGGTCGATCGCCAAGGCGCTCCAGGAGCGGCCGGCGTTACGGGTGGAGGTCATCGGGGCGGCCGATCCCACCCACGATCGAGAGGCCCTGGCTCTGCAGAAAATGAATGCCGAGGTGCAACGGCGTTTCACCCACGGGGGGACGAAAAACTCCCAGGTGACCCTGTCCCAGGAACGCGAATTCGAACTCTTGAGCGATCTCTATGCCGAGAAGTTGGGGAAGCAACCGACGAAGCGCGAAGAGGCATCGGGCGGAAAGCTCGTCGAGCGGGTGCTGACGGTCGATGAATTGCGGGCACAACTGCTGCCGGCGATGACCGTCGAAGAGTCGGAGCTGCGCTCGTTGGCGCAAAGCCGCGCCAAGGCGATCAGGGAAGAATTGATTGTCCAGGGCCGGTTGCCGGAGGAGAACGTCTTTCTTGTCGAAGTCGAGCTGACCGCTTCAGAAGGGAAACCGGTGCGGACCCATTTGAATCTGACGGGCGGATGACCGAGGCGTCACCTTTTAGGGAGGTACCGCATGCGGGTCCCGTGCAGCAGCGACAATTCGATTTCGCTGGGGTGCAACTCCACGGGAAAATACGCCCCGGAAATTTTGGCCGCATTGATGCTGGCCCCTTCGAGTCGCGCCTTACGAAAATCGATCCCCCGCAGGTCGGCCTGCCGAAAATAGCACTCGCTGAAATCCAGCCCATCGGCTTCCAATCCCCGCAGATCGAGGCCCCGCAGGTCGCAGCGCGTCAGGTCAACCGGTTCGCCCGCCGCCCGTTTGACGTTGAACTCCTTGATGCAGCCTTCGCGGAGCAGGCGGTACATCGGATCGTTTGAGATCCGCAGTCCGTTGGTGGTCGGTTTCGTGTTCTCCATGAGGCCTCCTCGGCTGTCGCATTCCTTATCGGGAGTTTGAGAGAAAACTTGAGCTGGCCCGTCGGCGATGCGCCTGTGACAGTGCGAGGTCCGGCGCGGACATCTTCCGCTTGCGCCGGACTCCTGAGAAACGGTACTCTTAATCGCTCATTCAAACTTATCGCGCAGTACATTGCATCCTATTTTCCGACCGGATACAGAAGGAGGACACCATGGGACTACGACTTGGCGACGACGCTCCGAACTTTACGGCGGAGACGACGGAAGGGACGATCAATTTCCACCAGTGGTTGGGAAACGGGTGGGGCATTCTGTTCTCTCACCCCAAGGACTTTACGCCGGTCTGCACGACGGAGTTGGGCTACATGGCGAAAATCAAGGGTGAGTTCGAGAAGCGCGGGGTGAAGATCCTGGCCATCAGTGTGGATCCGCTGGATTCGCATCGCGGCTGGACCAAGGACATCAATGAAACCCAGAACTGCACGGTGAGTTATCCCTTGATCGCGGACCCGGAGAAGAAAGTGGCCATGCTCTATGACATGATCCACCCGAATGCGCTGGACAACATGACGGTGCGGTCGGTGTTCGTGATCGGGCCGGACAAGAAGATCAAGTTGATGCTCACCTATCCCGCTTCCTGCGGCAGGAACTTCGATGAATTGTTGCGGGTAGTGGATTCCCTGCAATTGACGGCGAAATACAAGGTGGCGACACCGGTGAATTGGAAGGAGGGGCAGGATTGCATCATCACCCCCGCGGTGAGCGATGAGGAAGCCAAGACCCTGTTCCCGAAAGGGTTCAAGACCGTGAAGCCCTATCTGCGGATCACGCCCCAGCCCAACAAGTAATTGCGTCTTCACTGAGCTGAACAGAGGACGGGGAGCCGACCGCAGGGTCGGCTCCCCGTTTGCTTTGAGGCAAGAGCCTTGCCGTCCTGCTCGTACTGAGCATCCGCTCACGAAAACTCACACCAATAACAGGCCTGCCCGGCGGATAGTGTGCCAGGCGCGGCTGGCACTGAACCGATCGAAGCCCCGAGCGCCGGTGACGGGAAAGTTGTCGCGCACTTCGGCCAGGCGTGGATACCCACTGGTGCTCCGGTGAGGTCCGGGGGTCGATTCCCGAAGCAGCGTGAACAGCCATGCGGCGTGACGTGGTGCGAGGCTGAGTGAGAAATCCTCCACCCTGGTCGGCAGAATGACTCTGGCTCGTGAGGTTCCGGATGTAATCAGCAGGGGGCTGCCGCCGATCCAGACGCAGCGCCGTTCGGCTGTGAGGGGTGTGGATGAGGAAGAGGCCAGCGCCTTCTTCAGCCAGGTCCTCGGCACCTTGGGCGGTTTCACCGTCTGCGAGAACCAGCGTTGCACCGGGAGGTTCAGTCCTGCCTGTTCGATGTAATTGAGCAGTGCCGCACGCAGTCCTTCGCCGAGCCAGGCCGGGCAGGTGGCTGTGGAATCGGCGTGGCGGAGGTCGTTTTCGGCAAACCCTCCGAAGGCCGGTCCGAGGATGGTGATCCCCTCCGCTGCCGGATTGAGTCCGATGGGGCTATGGGCCGTGGCCGTGAACTTGTGCCAGAAGGCGGATTGCAACAATCCGTTCGCAAACAGTTGCCGGACCCGTTCCAACGAATCCACCGTGTCGGCAATCGTCTCGCCGGGGCAGCCGTACATCAAATAGGCATGGACCAGAATGCCGGCTTGGCGAAAGGCTGCCGCCACCCTTGCCGTCTGGTCCACCGTGATGCCCTTCTTCATCCGTTCGAGCAATCGATCCGAGGCCGCTTCGAGTCCGGCGGTGAGGGCGATGCAGCCGGACGCCGCCAACAGCCTGGCGAGGTCGGGAGAAAAGGCTTCCTCGAACCGGATATTGCCCCACCAGGAAATGGTCAGACCCTGTTCGAGCAGGCGAAGCGCGAGGGCCTTCAGCGCAGCGGGCGGTGCGGCCTCGTCGACGAAATGAAAGCCCCTTTGCCCGGTTTCTTGAATGAGGGCCTCGATCTGCTCAACCAACACATCGGTCGGGGTCGCCTCATACCGCGCGATGTAATTCAGGCCCACGTCGCAAAAGGTGCATTGTTTCCAGTAACAGCCGTGGGCGACCGTCAACTTGTTCCAATGGCCTTCCGACCAGAGCCGATGCATCGGGTTGAGACTGTCGAGGATAGAGAGATAGCGTGGGAGCGGCAATCCAGCATAGGTCGGTGTGCCGAGTTCCTGCATGGGCGGGTCCGGCTCGGTATTGCCGTCTCGAAACAACACCTTGCCGTTCGTGCGGAGAAAGGTTCTGCAGAGCAACGCATCAGGGCGTCCGCCCTTCAGGTGGTCCAGGAGACAGAGCAGCGGTCGCTCGCCGTCGTCGAGCGTGACGTAGTCCACATAGTCGAACAGTCGCGGATCTTTCAACCGTCGCAATTCCGTATTCACGTAACCGCCGCCGAGAACCACGACGATATCCGGCCGTTTGAGTTTCAGCGCCTGCGCGATCCGTAATGCGCCGAAGAGATTGCCGGGGAAGGGGATGGTCAGTCCGACGACATTCGGGTCACTCCGGTCGATATGGGGCCAGAGCGCATCGAGCAGCAGCTCATCGGTGAGGCTCAGTGGTTGGTCGAGCGCTTGCTCGATCCGGTCGAACGACGACGTGGCCTGCATGATCTGCTCGGCATAACGGTTCAAAGACAGATGGGGCGCCACGGTTTCGTGGAGCAGGTCGGTGAGGTCCTCGATATAGAGGGTGGCACGGTGCAGGGCTGCGTCGGAGGTCGAGCAAGGGAACGATCCAGGTTCAGGCCTGCCGTGAGCGGCGAAACGTGGTCCCTCCGGAAGAAAGCCCGGGCGGGCGAGGTGCGGCGCCAGCATCGGATCCTGTCCCTGAAGAAATGCGATCACCGGTCCGATGGTCGCGAGATAGGGCTCTTCGAGGGCCAGGAATTGCCGGACCTCGCCGCGCCACTGTTGATCCGCGCTCCTGATACGTTGAAACGCCTGTTCCAACCCCGGCCGTGAAAAGAGACGCAACAGCATCTCGATGCCGAGGTCCGCCTGCGCGGCTTCGTAGCCGCGGGATCGTAAGAATCCGGTGAGGTAGGCGGTCGAGGGATAGGGCGTATTCAACTGTGTCAACGGTGGAATGACGAGGAGGATACGCGGCTCGGCCATGCGAGGGACATACCATACTGCGCAGCGCGGCTGCCACCCGGCCGGCCGACCTCAGGCTGCCGCTTCGTCCCGAACGGTCTGCATAGAGGATTGGATGAAGTAGCCGGTCCAGCGTTTGAGATGGAAATATTCGATCACGTGGCGGGGCAATTCGGCGCGGGACATGGCGCGGACGATGGTGGGCCTGGAGTCCAGCGAGAGGTCGACCGTGGGAGGATGGTCTTTCGATGCGTCCGGATCGTAGATCAGGACGAGGGGTTTGAGTCTGGCTTCGAAGTTGATGTTGAGCACGAGTCCAAGGGAGCCCTCGGAAAGGACGACCACGGTTCCCGGGGGATAGACACCGAAGGTCTGGATCATGGCCACGACGACGTCCGGCGCAAACAGGTGTTTCTCAAGTTTGTACATCCTGGCCAACGCCTCCGCCGGTGAAACGGCCTGTTCTGGGTCGAGGTGGTTGATGAGGGCGTCGTAGTGTGCGACGGCGCCGACGATTCTGGCGGGAAGCGAAATCTGGTCGCCCTTGAGTTTCTCCGGATACCCGGATCCGTCCAGCCGTTCGTGGTGGCTGCGGATGATGTCCAGGACCTCTTCGGGGAATCCGGGATATTGTCTGAGGATGTCCGCCGCGAGGTAGGGATGGCGCTGGTATTCCATGGTTTCCAGTTGGGAGAGATGGGATCGGTTTCGGAGGATGCGGCGGGGAAGGCGCCGCTCGCCGATATCGAGTAAGAGCCCCGCCATGCCGATCAGTTGTGTCCTGTCCTGCGAGATGTCGAAATGCTGGGCGACCATCATCGACAGGGTCGCGACATTGAGGGCGTGGAGAACGGCGACGTTGTCGATGTCTTCGGGATCGAAGGCGCTGGCTACCGTCCCTGCCGCTTCGGTATGGGACAGCAGGCTGTTGAGTCCGCCGATCATCACCTTCGCACTGCGCAATCCCTCCTGGGAGCCGCTGCAGAGGTCTTGCATCATCTGCGTGCCGCGATGGATCACCTGCCGATAGGCTTCGGATGCCAGTTCGACCGCTTCTTTGTAATCGCTGTGGGTCGGGAGGGGCGCGTCTGCCGACGATGGTGCCTGGTCGAGCGATAGGTCGCTCAATCCCGTTTTCGGGATCGTTTCAGGGGTCGATTCCGCCGTTGAAGGGGAGGGGCGGGGCGCGTCATCATTCGTTTCCGGATCCGATTCCCGTGGATAGACCAGCACCGTCGCCAGCCCGAGACCCCGAATCGTATTGATCTGATTCTGCGAGGTGATTTTGAACGATCGCCGCGGAAAGGGATGTTTGAACCAGGAACAATTCAGGTCGACATACATGCCGACACGAAGAGACGCCGGGGGGACGGCAAGGGCCCCGGCTGTATCGATCTTGGATGGATCATCGTCGGACCTGTGAGGCAAAGAGTCACCCTTTTTCGTACCTTCGAAGTCTCGGACCTGACGTCAGAACAATAGATTATGGGCTGTATCGGAAGTGGAACAGTGGAACTTGATCGTTATCGCTCACTTTGCCGGGACGAAAGGCTTTCTGCCTCGACCAGATGGAGGAACTCCAAGCACGCAGAACGAATACCGGGCGGATCCCGGCGCAGGTCGCTGCCTAGAATGTAGACCAGGTCCCGGCCATAGAGGGTTGCCATCTCGTGAATACGAGCCTGGGCCATTCTCCCGGCGGCCGCCGGATAGATGGGCCGGCATGGGCCGAGCGGTCGGCGGCAGGAGGCGGCAATCCGCCGGCAGTCTTCCCGTGAGATGGGATAGTTCAAGCCGAAGGTGGGATAGATGGAGATGTCGGCGCCGGCGAGTCTGGGAAGGAGGCCGAACAGGACCGAAGGGGCGATGCCGCTGTCCGGAGACACATAGTGGCTCCCGAGAAAGTCCGGATGTGAGAGGAGGGGAAGGGCGAGCGACGGGAGGCCTGCCAGGGAAGCCATGGCGTCAAAGCCCACGAGGCCCGGACAGACGAGCAGGGCGCCGGCACCGGCCTTCTGCGCCAGAGTTGCCCGTTCGACCATGGTCGGCCAGGGGCTGGAAATGTGCGGCGCGTACAGACAACGTTTTCCGGTGCGACGTGAGGCTTCGGCGACGGCTTCCACGCATCGTGCGACCCGTTCCTCGAACCGGCAAAAGGCATGGTCGCCCAGGGCTTGATCGTCCTTGATCAGATCGACTTCACCGAGTGCGAAGTCCTGGGCCAGCACCGCCAGTTGCCGCGGGGAAAACCCGAGCGGCTTCAAAACCGCACAGACTAACGGGCGTCGGGGAACCTGCAGGAGAGCGCGAAGTCCCTGTATCCCGAAGCGGGGGCCTGTCATACGAGCGACGACCTCGTCCGGCAGCGAGAGGTTCGTGACGCGGACCTGCCCCTGCAAGCTTGCCATGCCGAAGGTCATATGGAGAAGGTTGCTCAAGGAACCATCCAGGAGCTCAGTCGGAAAACTGATCACTGCCTGGTGGTGATCAGCGCTCAGGGACTCCAGTTGCATCACCTGGCCGAGGAGATGGTCTCGAATCGCTCCGGGAGGAATGACATGGTCGGCCGCCTCGACGGTCTGCTCGATGCAGAGCAGCTTCGCACGGTCACGGGCCTCCTCTGCCGACCCGCGAATGAGGTACTCCACCGAAAAGCGCCGGCCCGAGAACTGAGCGTCGAGGTCCTGACTTGAACGGGAAGACATGGCGTGCTCCGAGGTTGCAGTCGTGAGGAGAGAGCGTACCGTATTCGCGCCCAAGCCGGTAGTCCCCGCTGGCCTGCAGTGGCAGACATGCGCGGCTTGGCCGCAAGGAGAAAAATAGCCATGGAACGACGAAACAACGCTCACCCTGCGACCGGTTCTCTTGTGGTGATCCTATTCATCCTGCTGACAGGAGTGAATGGATGGGGTGACGCGACGGCCGCGCAACGGCTTGTCGACCTCACCCATACGTTCGATGAGACCACGCAGGTTTGGCCGAATAATCGCCCCTTCCATCGGGACTCCATCGTGCAGGGCGGGACAAAGACCCAAGACTGGTATGCCACAGGACAAGTGGCCCTCTCCGAACATGCCGGAACCCATATGGATGCTCCCATTCACTTTGCGCAGGGACAAGCTGCCATCGATGCGATTCCGGTCGAGCGTTTGATGGGACCGGCCGTGGTGATCGATGTGCGGGCTGCCGCAGCAGACGATCGCGACTACCGCTTATCCCCGGCGGATCTTTATCGCTGGGAGGCCGGCCATGGGAAGATACCGGCGGGAGCCATCGTCATGATGTTGACCGGCCGGGGCGCCGACTGGAAAGATCGTGAGCGGTATTTCGGCAGCGCCACACCGGATGTCTCGACCACGCTCCATTTCCCTGGATTTTCGAAAGAGGCCGCCGAGTTTCTGGTCACCGAACGACACATTCACGGAGTCGGGATCGATACGCCCAGCATCGATTATGGTCCTTCCCAGGATTTTCCGGTCCATCGAATCCTGGGCGGAGCCGGTCTGTACGGTCTTGAAAATGTCGCGCGACTCGATCAGGTCCCTCCGACCGGCGCCACCCTTGTGGCCCTGCCGATGAAAATCGCGGGCGGCACCGGCGCGCCAGTCAGGATCATCGCGATTCTTCCATAGCAGGATGGTGAAAAAGGCCGCCAGCTTCGTTCTCGCGAGACACTGCCGCCTCACTATCTCGGCGGCGTTCACAAACGTGACGCGCTTTATTCAGCGCGTCAACCTCCGAGGCTCAACGTACCACAAGGGTACGCCTCGCCTCCTCGCATTGCTGCGGCCTCGCTGGACGGCCTTTTTGACCATCCTGCGAGTTCGCTCTTCGTCGTCTCAAACCCTGCGCTCTTTCGGTTTTCGGAAGCGCCAAAATGGTTTTTTAGCAGTTTGATAGTCGATAAAATGAGCCGCATTCGGTTGTACAGCGATTTCAACTGTCCCTTCTGTTATGCGATGCACGAGCGTCTCCATGCCCTTAGCCTGATGGAGCGGCTATCCTGGCAGGGTGTCCAGCACGCGCCGCATCTTCGCAGGCCGATGGCGACATGGTCCGGGCATCTGGGGACCGAATTGAGACAGGAGGTCGAGATGGTGCGCCGGCTGGCGCCCGAACTCGCGATCACGGTGCCGCGGGGGAAGCCCAATACCGGACCGGCCATTGCGGCGGCGGCCCGTGCCCTGCAGGTCGATCCCTTACGGGCCCAGGCCTTTACGAGATCCCTGTACCGCCTGTTTTGGTTGGAGGGCCTGGACCTTTCCGATGGGACCGTCCTACAGCAGGAAGCCGAACGTCATGGGTTCGCTCCTGCGCAGGTATCCGCCGCGTCCACCATTCCGGTCGATCACCTGCTACGGTCGTGGGAAGAGCAATGGAGAGACACAGAACATTATGGGGTCCCGCTTCTTGAGCGGCCGGATCATAGGGTGCTCGTCGGTCTGATGTCTGCCGATTCCCTCCAGAGCTTTCTCGCCGGCCTGTAAAGTCTGATCCGACCGCCTCCTGAAGAGTGTGTGGAATGCCGGCGGCGTTGTAAAAACTTCTTAATCAGTTTGTCCCCCATCGTCACCGTGTTATGACTGGCATAACAGGGGTCGGTTCGGTCCGGCCGCGCTACATTCCCCAAAGGAGCGACCCATGGTATCAGTCAACGCGTCGATGGCTCTGTTCCTGTTCGGTGGTGTTCTCCTCGCGGCAGATCCTGCTGTGGCCCTCGCAGCGAACGCTGCTCCGAAGGCCGGCCAGGCTCCCGCAGCGACGGCAGAGCCCAAACAGTCAGAGGAAAAGAACGAGGTCTATGTGAGTCTCTTCGTGCAGGGCAGTCATCCCCTGAATCGTCCGGTACGACTACAGGACGACCCCTTCACGAACACCGATGTTCAAGGGGGCTTGGGCGGCGGTTTGAAAGTCGGGATCTTTCCGGCGTTCGCCGGGCGGGTCATGGGACTGGAGGCCGAGGTGTCAGGACTCAATGGGAAGGTCGATGCACCAACCAGTACGACCGGCGGGGTGACGAGAAGCGCGAACTTCCGCCTCAATTCTATCAATGCCATGGCCAATTTCCTGCTGCGTTATCCAGGCGAGGTCATCCAGCCCTACCTCGGTGTCGGGGCGGGGGTGTCAGGCGGGTTTGCGCGGAACCTGAATCTTCAGCAGAGCACGATCGGGGTGATCCATGAGAATGCAGCCGACGGCGCGTTCGCCTATCAGGTCCTGGGCGGGGTTCGCGCGAACGTGAGCGACCATGTGTTCCTGTTCACGGAGTACAAGTACTTCGTGGCGAACTATCAATGGGAGAGCGAGCTTGCAGACGGGTCGCATGGCCCCTCGTTCACGCTGAACTATCGCACGCACATCATTTCAGGCGGGCTCGGCTTCCGCTTCTAATCCTCCATCAAGTCGCATCGTCTCCACGCCGTTCACGAGGGATTCCTCCCACACCCTTCCAGCTGCTGCAGCCGGCATCCCGGCGTCTTCCGGCATCTTCTTTCAGTTCTCTGTTCCGGAACCGGTCGATGCAAGGAGCCCTTAGCCGGGAACGAATTCAGATCGGCACCCGCTTGCAGGTCGGGGTGGATGAGGCATAAGATACAGCACCGCGCAGTCTGTCGATCCGGCACCAGGAGGAAGGAACTGTGTTCTGGGACAAGCGGGATCCTTCGCAGAAAGCAAGCCGCCTCTGTTCATTCTGCGGCAAGCGTCAGGGCGAAGTTCAGTCCCTCATGACCAGCCCCGAGCCCTACAGCTGTCCTTCTTGCCGTACATCCGCTCCGCTCTTGATCTGTGAGGAATGTATTCAGCGTTGCTCGCTGTCCCTCGCCAAGGATAAGAACGGCGGCGCGCAGGGTTCGTCTTCCTCCCTGCCGATCGCGATCCCTAAACCGACCGACATCAAGGCGACGCTCGATGACTACGTGGTCGGGCAGGATCGGGCCAAGAAAGTCCTTTCCGTCGCGGTCCACAACCACTACAAACGTATTCTGAACCGGGAACGGCTCAAACACGTCGATCTTCAAAAGGGCAACATCCTGATGATCGGATCGACCGGGACCGGGAAGACCCTCCTGTCCCAGACGCTGGCCCGCATCCTTCATGTGCCCTTCACCATCGCCGATGCCACGGCCCTCACGGAGGCCGGATACGTGGGCGAGGATGTCGAGAACGTCGTGCTCAAGTTGCTGCAGAGCTGCGAGTACGACGTTGCGCGCGCCGAGACCGGCATCATCTACATCGATGAGATCGACAAGATCAGCCGCAAGTCGGAGAATCCTTCGCTGACGCGTGATGTGTCGGGCGAGGGGGTGCAACAGGCGCTCCTGAAGCTGGTCGAAGGGACGATTTGCAATGTGCCGCCGAAAGGCGGGCGAAAACATCCCGATCAAGAGTACATTCGGGTGGACACGACGAACATTCTATTCATCGCCGGCGGGGCCTTCGTCGGGTTGGACCAGATCATTGGCCAACGGACGATGCCTAAGCGGCTGGGGTTTGGAGCGATCGGTCCCGCAGGCGGGATCGACGGCCATACAGACCTGCTGCGGCAGGTCCAATCGGAGGACCTGCTGAAATTCGGGCTCATTCCAGAATTCGTGGGTCGATTTCCGGTCCTGACGACCCTGTCGGATCTGGATGTGCCGGCCCTCATTCGAGTCCTCACCGAACCGCGCAACGCGCTGGTGAGACAGTATCAGGCCCTCTTCGAGATCGAGGGGGTCGAGCTTCAGTTTACCGATTCCGCCGTCAAAGCCGTTGCCCGCCGGGCTGCTGTGATGAAAACCGGGGCGCGGGCGCTGCGCACGATTCTGGAAGAGGTGATGTTGGACCTCATGTACGATGTGCCGGCATTGGGCGGGGTAAAATCCGTGGTGATCACGGAAGAGGTCATTGCAGGGATCGGGCAGCCTCAGATCCTCACCTGAAATCCCACTTCAACGAGTAGAATGTCCTCATCAGTAACCTTCCGCCGAGGACATGAGAACGATGGGGCACACCTCACCACTTCCCTCTCCATGAGGAACCATAGAAAGGAACAGTGGTGCATTGCCCGGCCGGAAACCAACGATTACGCTGCGTGCCTGGCCCTGGTGTCGCCTGCGGCGGCTTCGAAGGAGCGGCTGCCGTCGGGAGACGAAGCGAGCCGCCTCTTCTCAGATTCACTCTCGCCCGCCATCGACCAGGCGATCAGCCAGACAAGCGCAACCATCGTTCCGAGACCGATGACCTCGACGGCCATACGCCACCTCCCTTGACCAAACCGCGAATTCGTCTTGGCCTGGTACAGGCACCTATGCTGCTTGACGGGAGCCGGCGGGGGCTTGCTGGATGGCCTCGCCCGATTCCCCGACGTTTTCGCCTGGTGCCTGCGGGGACTTCTTCGACTGTGAGTAGGTGATGTCTATACAGACGAACAACGTTCCCACCATTGCCAAGAGACCTACGACGATTCCCCAATAGACTCCTGACATAAGCCACGCTCTCGCGCGAACTGCGCGAGTCCTTCTTCCCATGCGCCTTCAGACCACCATGCGATCGCCATTCCGGATCGGTCCTGCTGAGGCCCCTTCTCCCGGTACCTTTGCTTGCGTCACATGGAACTGATTTCGATCCTTACAGTCGGCCATAGACAATATCTTTGTTGGGGTGACATGCGAAGCCGGAGGTCGTGGATGGCCCTTCCGGTGGTCGCACTGGCACCAGAGGCAAGCGATTCGGCTCTCTTGTTGGAAAGAATTCGTTTGGAGAGGAGGCCACACCTGCCATGTCCGTCCCGTCGGATTCCTGTTCCACGGAAGATCATGGCACCACCTCCAGAATGAGGCGGATCGCGTAGGAGAGTGTATTCTATGCCTCGGCAATACAGCGGTCAAGAGCGAGAAGAGCAAGACGCTTGAGGATAGGGGAGAATGATCGAGAGGTTCTTAGATCACGTCGTCGCTGAGCGGAGCAAGAGCGGATGGTGGATTCCTGGAGGATTTGAAACGCAGGGTGAATTCCTGCTGCCCGGCATCGGGGGAGCGGCGGTAGATTCCTTCTGCGGTCAGGTGGTCCTGCGAGTGCGACTTGCCCTGTGGGAAGAGTTTCAGCCGAAACTCCCCGGTCTGTGGTTGTGACGGCCCCTCCGTGGGCAGGGTCGTTTCAACCTGGACATATTCCTGCAGGGTCGCGAGGGCCTGGGTGAAGAGTCCGCGCAGAAAATCCCTGGGGATCGTTTGGTCGAAGGACCCGTTCAAGCCGGGGCTGCGGAAGTCTTCAACCGTCGTTGCATGAACCTCTGCCGCCGCCACCGGCGTTGCGATGAAAAGCATCAGGGCCGTGAGCAAGGGGCCGAACATGAAAACAGTCTATCGACAGGCAACAGGGCAGTCAAGCTGCGAGGGGCTCTCGGTCGGCGCGGAAAAATGGTGATGAAACGGGCGGGCTAACAACGAGTCAATTGTTTTTCGCTCCGGCCCCATTGCGAGACCGTGCCGCTGTTATCGAGCAACTCCATTTGGCCTGAAGCCGACAGACGAATCGAGAGGGGAGGTGTTTTGCCCTGAGGCACGGCTAATCGGAACCGCTCCTGTTCCTGCTCAATCCGGCCCCTCTGCGACGTCGCCTTGTAGAACTCCGATACGTTGGCCGAGGTGATCTTCCACACGAATTCCTCCTGGCGATCGACAAACTTGGCCGAGCCTTCCCAGGTGCCGACGAGAAAAGGGTCAACCGGCGGTAGTTGTTTGACGGCGACCTTGTGAGGGATTGCCGGGAAGGATTGCCAGAGTAACGGGTCGAATTTGTTCGGACCCTGGTCCTTCGCAAGCCTGTTCCAAGCGACGCTCAGGATGCCGGTCGTCGAGAAGCGGTCGTTTCCCGCCACCTGATAGGTTCCGTGAAGGATCTCCTGGTAGGATTCAGCCTGCCACCTGCCTCGGTCTGCCGTCACCGTCCCAGGCATGACCACGGCGGTCGTCAGGGTCCAGTCGCCTGGTTCGCTCAGGGTAAGGTGGCCCTTGCCGAACATCAACCCCACCGGTATGCATCCGTACCAATCACCGGCCCACTGTGACGGCATTCCCGTCAGGCCGGACCCGCTCTGGCCTGTGGCGGCAACGGAGGGCTGGTCGGCGAGCCTGGTCGCGGCGACCTTGGCGAGATTCGTCACGGCAGCCTGTGGATTGCTTTGTTTCGAGGGGGAGAGCGACAAGGTCACCAACGCATCGTCCTTCAGGAACGTCAGTTGAACCGCACCGATGGGAGAGCGGAGGGTGAAGGCTCCGTCGCCGATCCCTGGGACCGGTTGATGGCCGGTTTTTGTTCGCTGGTCGTGGAACAGACTTTTCTTCTCCCCCTCCGCGCCGGGGGTGAGTTCCACCGTGACGGTTTCCTGGGGATTGCGTTTCGCCTGGTAGAGGCACTGCCGGTCGTTCTGCTGCTGAGCAACCGTCACGGGGGTGCCGATCGCCAATTCGACATCGGCCTCGGTCACGATCAAACAGGCATTGAGCTTCGCCGAGAGTACATCGGAGGACTTGGAACAACCGAGGACCGCAGTCCAGGCAAGCAATAGGCAGAGGGCTGGTCGTATCGAGGAAAAAAGAGCCATGCGCGGAGGTAGTCTAGGAGGGATGAGGGCAAATAGCAAGCTTTCCACCTCCATCCGAAGCGGGGGTGGCCGCGAGCCTTCCGTCGGTGAACGAGCTGCCGGCAGGACCGGCGCGGCGATCACGCCTGCGCCGGAACGAACTTCAGCGCCGCAGAATTGATGCAGTAACGCAGCCCGGTCGGGGGCGGGCCGTCCTTGAAGATGTGGCCTTGGTGGCCGTCACAGCGGGCGCAATGGACTTCGGTGCGGGGAAAAATGAGTTTGAAGTCCGTCTTCGTGCCGACGACCTCCGGTTTCACCGGTTGCCAGAAACTCGGCCAGCCGGTTCCGCTGTCGAACTTATGTTCGGACGAGAAGAGCGGCAGGTCGCAGCCGGCGCATTGATAGAGGCCGGGCTTCTTGTTGTCGTGCAGCGCGTTCTTGAACGGCGCTTCGGTCCCCTCGTGCCGCAACACCTGATATTGTTCGGGCGTGAGTTGCTTCTGCCACTCGCTGTCGCTCTTGTTCACCTTCACGATCGGGCCGATGTTGAGATTGTCGCCCATAAGTCCCCCTCGCTCCCTGGGTGATGAGACACAGGTCTCTGGTGATACGTTACCATGCCTGTGTCTCACCGACCAGCCGCTTCTTACAGACCCAGGAGCCGGCGGAAGGGATTGTCAGGCTCCGGCCATGGAGGCACCGGCCTCGACTTCCGGTTGAGGCCTGCGAGTCGGTTCCTCGTGGAACGCGGCCTGCAGAACTTCGTCCAATCGTTGGACGAGGAAGAGCTGGAGATCCTGGCGCACTTCTTCAGGAATCTCCTTGAGATCCTTCTCGTTCGCCTTCGGCAGGATGATCCGCCGGAGGCCGGCTCGATGCGCGGCCAGCACCTTTTCCTTGATGCCGCCCACCGGCAACACCAATCCGGTCAGGCTGATCTCGCCGGTCATCGCCGTGTCGCTGCGCACCGGCTTGCCGACATAGACGGAGGCCAGCGCGGTCGCCATCGTGATGCCGGCCGAGGGGCCGTCCTTGGGAATGGCGCCGGAAGGCACGTGGATGTGCAGGCCGTTCCGTTTGAACCGGGAGATGTCGAGGCCCATCGCCTCGGCATGGCTCCAGAGGTAGCTGCGGGCGGCCCGCGCCGATTCCTGCATCACGTCGCCCAGCTGGCCGGTCAAGGTCAGCTCATGGCTGCCCGGCAGCAGGCTCGTTTCGATATAGAGCACATCGCCGCCGGTCGGAGTCCAGGCGAGTCCGGTCGCCACACCGGGAGGCAGGTCTTTCCGCGCCTCTTCCGGTTGGAACCGTTCCTGGCCGAGCCACTCGTCCAGCAGGGGCTGGGTGATCTCGACCCTGGTCGCTGAGGCCCCGGAAGGACGGTCCGCCAAGGTCACGGCGATCTTTCTCGTCAGGCGGCCCAACATCTGCTCCAACTGCCGCACGCCGGATTCCCTGGTGTAGCGGCCGATGATGTGGTCGAGCACCGCCTCGGGCAGATCAATGTCTTCGGCCCGCAACCCTGCTTCCTTCAACCGTCTCGGCCAGAGATAGCGCAAGGCGATCTCGCGCTTCTCCCGTTCGCTGTAGCCGTTCAGACGGATGATCTCCATCCGATCCAGCAACGGCTGCGACAGCGTCTCCAGCGTGTTGGCGGTCGTGATGAAAAACACCTTGGACAGATCGAACGGCAAATCGAGATAGTGGTCGCGGAACGTATGGTTCTGCGCGGGGTCCAGAATCTCCAGCAACGCCGCCGCGGGATCGCCGCGGAAATCGCGCCCGAGCTTATCCACTTCATCCAGCATGATGACCGGATTGTTGACCCCGGCGCGCCGTACCGCTTGGATGATGCGGCCCGGAAGGGCGCCGACGTAGGTGCGGCGGTGGCCGCGCAACTCGCCCTCGTCATGGAGTCCGCCGAGGCTGAAACGCTCGAACGTGCGCCCCATGGCCTTGGCGATGGACTGGCCCAGACTGGTCTTGCCCACGCCCGGAGGGCCGACCAGGCAGAGGATCGGCGCCTTGGCGGAGGGGTTCAGTTTCAGCACCGCCAGGTGCTCCACGATGCGTTCTTTGACTTCCTTGATGCCGTAATGGTCTTCGTTCAACACGTTCCGGACATGCGCGAGGTCCAAGTGCTCTTCCGAGGCCTTGTTCCAGGGCAGTTCAAGCACCAACTCCAGATAACTCCGGATCACTTGGTGCTCGGGCGAGCCGCTCGGAGTCTTGGCAAGGCGCGCGAGTTCACGGTCCGTTTCCTTCCTGACCTGCTCGGGCAGGTCGGCTTCTTGGATCTTTTTTCTGAGCGATCCGATCTCGCCCTCTTCACTCTCGGTCTCACCCAGCTCCTGTTGAATGGTCTTCAACTGTTCGCGCAGGAGGTACTCCCGCTGCGTCTTACCGAGTTTTTCCCTGGCTTCGCTCGCAATCTTGTCCCGCAACTGGAGAATTTGCACCTCGCGCGACAGGGCTGCATAGAGCCCGCGCAACAGGTCTGCGCGGGTGGAGGCTTCCAGCAACTGCTGTTCACCGTCCAGCGTGAGGTTCAACAGCGAGGCGATGCGATAGGCCAGCACGACTGGGTCCTCTTCCGTGCCGAGAGCCGTCACCGCTTCATGGACGCCGGGAGTTTGGATGAGCTTCGGCAGTTCGGTGATGATGTCCAGGATCGCCCGATGCAGCGCCTCGACCTCCGTGCTCCGTTCACTCGGCGGCGGCAGTTGTTTGACGCGCGCCTGCAGGTAGGGATCGGTCTGGTCGAGCTTGAGGAGCACGAACCGCTCCAATCCCTGGATCAAGATATTGTAATGGCCTTCGGATGCCCGTGCCGTCTGTTTGATGACGGCCTTGGTGCCGATGGTGTAGAGATCCTGCAACATAGGCTGATCGGTTTGCGCATCCCGCTGGGCCACCACGAGCAACGTTTTGTCTTCGGTCTTCAACGCCGCTTCGACCGCTGCGATGGAGCGGTCCCGCCCGACGGTCAAGGGCATCATCGTGCCGGGGAACAACACCGTCCGTTTCAGCGGAAGTACGGGGAGGTTCGTGAGTATGGGACTGTTCGAATCGTTCATGTCGTCCTCCAAGGTTCTTGGATGGTCATCGCGGGAAAGATGAAAGGGAGGCAACGACAAACCCTCTCATGCCGCTCACTGTGAGGTAAGATAGCCATGGAGACGGGTGAGTCAAGCTTCGGCCTTGGGGAGGAGAGCGAACGGCTACCGGTCGATGAAGAGGCTGCCGGGGTTTTCCAGGTATGTCTTGCGATTGAGTCGTTCTGGGCGCGCGCCTGGAGTGGACGGTGGAACGGAGGAGTAGTCGTCCCTGCCCTCCAGGTCGAAAAATGCGCCGATGCTGGTGTCCGCGCCGAGTCCCAGCCCACGGCTGACCGCATATTGATCGGCGCCTCCTTCTTCAATGAAAAGCCCCCAACCCCCGAGGTTCGCCATGCCCAACCCGGTCGAAGCAGGCAGGTCGTAAAAGTCGCTGGACGGGCCGCCGTCGACGGCCAGGGCGACGCTGCCGTCCCAGGCAGCTCCGCCGTTGTAAAAGGGGCCCTTCGAACCGTACCGGTCCTTGCCCTGATAATCCACGGCCAGGCCCACGCCGAAGTGGGCGGCAGTGCCGTGGCCGTAGCGGGCCGCCTGGTGCTCGTCGTCGCCGTTGAGATCCAGCTTCATGCCGAGGCCGAAATAGTACCCGTGCCCTTGGGAAAAATTCGCGCTGCGGTACAGATCGTTGCCGTCCAGGTCGATGAGCAGCCCCCAGCCGCCCGCCAGACTCTGGGCACGGTGCGCCGGATTTTTGCTGAAGAGACGGAGTCCCGACCCGGTCCCCAGTCCGAAACAATCATATTGAAAGGCGGCGTCCTGCGGCTGCGCATTGGGCGCGTCGGTCCCATTGTAGGCACTGGGATAACGTCCGCCGCATTCGTAGGAATCGTTTCCTGCCACATCGACCACGGCCCCGACACCCAACGGCGCGCCGAATCCCAGCGCATAGCCGAAACTCCTGTACCGATCGTCTCCGGCGCGATCCACCAGCAGGCCGAATCCGCCGAAGGCCGCGCCCTGGGTGAAGCGGCTTCCCTCGTAGATGTCCTGTCCCTCTCCATCATACAGGAGTCCGAGGCCTGCCAGGCCGACGCCGCCGGAGCCGGGAGCCAGGTGATAGGTGTCGTCGCCGCCGTGATCGATCACGAGACCGATGCCGGCTCGCCCCGTGGCAAGGCCGAGGGGGAAGGGCTGGTAGGTATCGTTGCCGCTCAGGTCGATGACGACGCTGTTGCCCAGGTCGCTGTTCGGACTCGCGCCGATGAATCCCCGGTAACTGTCGTTGCCGCCCAGGTCGATGATGAGCGCGGCGCCCCTGTCGAGATCGTAGCTGTTCGAGCCGGGGCCTCCGATCACCAGCCATCCGTACGACGTCTGCTGAGCCAGCAGCAGGTCTCCGGTGATGCCGGGAATCGAATGGCTGACCGGCTTCCTATTGTGGAAGGCGATCTCCAATTGCCGCAAAAATTTCCGGTTGCCGAGCCGCGCCAGCCGCTGGGCGGCGGTGATCAAGGAGGCATAGTCGACCTGTTGCAACAGGAGCGTGGCGAACCGGGCGGCGGCTTCGGCATCCGCGAGGTGGGCGGGCGGGGTGATTTGAGGGCTGAACTGTTCGATGAGGGGGCGGGCCTGTGCGAACAAAAACTCCCGATCCTGCGGGGACAGATGGCGCAGCGCCTGTTCGCGGTCTTGGTAGGCATGTTGGAGGACTTCCATGATGAAGGTCAGGAGATCTTCGCTCGCGAGGGTGACGGGAAACGCGAGCGGGGTGAAGGGCGCGCCGGTGCGATCCATCTTGCCTTCGAGAATCTCGATCATGGCCGGCAGTCCCTCGACGCCCGACTCCGCCGCCCCTGCGGCCAGTAACCCGGCCTCCTCGATCGCCGCGAGTCCGTCCCAGGGATCGGCGAGCGTGCGCAGCACCAGGCTGCGCTTGAATTTGGCGGTCTTGTCGGTCTGGTCCTTGAGGCCGGCCAGGAGAGCGGGAAGGCTGGTGTTGAGATTGTCGCGCAGGTCCGGTCCGACCAGGGGCTGCAGCCGAGGAATGACGGCCTGTTGTTGGCGATCCACCGGTCGCTCTTGCGGTTGGGTCGCGGCAAACCACGAAGAGATATTCGCGCAGCCGCCGAGCATGAGCCATAGCCCCATCGTCACGACGAAGGAGAGCCGCCGGCCCTGGCCGCAGCAGAAGAACCTCTTCATGGGGGGCTTACGATCGTAGAACATGTCACCCGATGTTCCAGTCGCCCCATCGGCTACAGCATGGAGGGGACGTCATCCTGCGGCAAGGAGCCGGCGTCCCGCAGGCAATCGTCGGCCCAGGCCCGGATGTCGTGTAAGGCCAGGTAGGCGCGCATGCGGCGCATCCGGTTTCGCCGCTCCTCTTGGGGCATTTCGAGCGCTTCGCGGATCGCATCGGCGACGCCTTCGAGATCGTAGGGATTGATGACCAGGGCGTCGGTCAATTCATCCGCCGCGCCGGCCATCTGGCTGACGAGCAACATGCCCTGTTCTTCGACCTGACAGGCGACATATTCCTTTGCGACCAGATTCATCCCGTCGTACACGGAACTCACCAGCGCCAGGTCGGCCATCCTGTAATAGGCGGCGAGGGTCGCGAGTCCGATGCGCCCTTCGCGGAATTCGATCGGCCGCCAGCGCGCAGCCTGAGCGCTGCCCGGTTGGGTAATGCGCCCGTAGCGGGTATTGATGTCGTGGACGGTTTCACGGATGAGTTCCCGATACCGCCGGTAGGTTTCAACCTCGCCCCGCGTCGGCACGGCGATCTGGATGAAGGTGAAAGCGCCGCGATAATGGGGATGCAGTTGAAAGAAGGCATCGATGGCCCAGAAACGTTTGAGGAGCCCCTTGGTGTAGTCGAGCCGGTCCACGCCGAGTCCGATGCGTATCCCCGGCTGAAACACATGGAGATCGCGCAGGACTCCCATGGCCCGTGCGACTTGTGAGGAACGCGCCAGGTCGGAGAGCTCGTTGAAATTGACGCTGATCGGCCGGGAGACGAGCCGCGTGACGTGACCCTTGTGTTCGATGTGGTTGGAGCCGAGTCGGACGTCGGATCCCAAAAATTCCTTCGCGCATTCCACGAAACAATGGAGAAAGTTTTGTGTCTGGAACATCACCACATCGCCGGCCAGCAACGATTCGATCACCTCACGGCGTTCGGGCAGGATGCGAAAGACATCGGGACCGGGCCAGGGCGTATGCCAGAAGGAGGCGACCGGCTGCGCCGGGAGCGATGCCTTGATGAGGCCCGGCAAGAGGGCCAAGTGGAAATCGTGAATCCAGACGAAGCCGGGTTTCTCGCGCAGCTCGTCGAGCACGGTTTCCGCAAACCGCGCGTTCATGGCCTGGTAGGCATGCCAGAAGATTTTTCGATAGGCCACGCGGTCCAGCGTGATGTGACAGAGGGGCCAGAGCACTTGATTGGCATACCCCTGGTAACCGCTCTTGACCTCGTTGGCATCCAGCCACACCCGGCGCAACCGGTAGGTCGGAGCGTCGGGAGGCACCTCGACCGCCATGTCGTGATCCACCACGTCGCGATCCGCCTTGCCGCTGCCCCAGGCGATCCAGGTGCCGCCGAGGCGCCGCATGACCTGATCGAGCGCCGAGATCAGGCCGCCGGAGGTCTTTTCCCAGATCAGGTGGTTTTTGACGTGCCGGTGTTCGTAGGGTTCGCGATTCGAGACGAGGATGAGGCGGAAGGGCGTCAGATCGTTCTGCGGCTGCAATTGCTCGAGCGGAGCATGCGACAGGTTCATGCGCCTCCGGGGCGTGGATGAGTGGATGAATGGCCCGCCATGTCTCCTGATTGAAAATAAGAGCCTTTTGACCGGCTGTCAAGGCCGGATATCGGGATCTGAGTTGGAATACGTACCGCCATCAGCTCTTTTCTTCCGAAGGCTTCCCGCCACCATGCGGAATTCGAAGAGACGGCATTCGATCGCGCCGTTGAACAGCGGGATGCGGCGGGAAGGGGCGAGCCGCAGCAGACCGGGAAGTGTCAGGTCGGCCGTAAAGATCTGGACCGTCCAACCGCAGAACTGTTGCTTCAGGTGATCGCCGAAGCGGGGATAGAAGGTCCGCAGGGCCTCGGCCTCTCCCATGCGGTGGCCGTAGGGAGGATTCGTGACGAGCAGGCCTGCGTCGGCCGGGGCGGGAAGATCCAGCACATCCCCCTGTCGGAGTGCGACGGCTTCGCCGCTTCCCGCGACGGCGAGGTTGGCCCTGATCGAGGCGATCGCCTGTGCGCTGCGATCGGCCGCATGGATCAAGCTCTGCTCGGCAGGGATTTCCGCAGCCTTGAGCCGATCGCGCAAGTCGCTCAGCCGGCGTGGATCGAACGAGAGGAGCTTTTCGAATGCAAACCGCCGGCCGAGTCCCGGCGCCACCCGGCGGGCCATCAAGGCTGCCTCGATGACGAAGGTGCCGCTGCCGCACATGGGATCGAACAGCACCGTATCGGGCGTCCACTTGGCCAGACGCAAAATACCCGCCGCGAGGTTTTCCCTGATCGGCGCTTCACCGGCCGACTTCCGCCAGCCGCGTTTGAACAGGGGCTCGCCGGACGTATCCAGGTACAGGGTGCAGGTCGTGCGGTCCAGAAACACGGCGATCAGCATATCCGGCGCATGGGTATCCACCGTCGGGCGCTTCCCCCTGGCATACTGGAATCGATCGCAGACGGCGTCCTTCACGCGCAGGGTGACGAAGTCCAAACTCTTCAAGGGACAGTGCTGCGCGCTCACCTTCACCTTGATGCTCTGCTGCGGGGTGAACCAATCCTGCCAGCGGACCGCCATGGCCGCATCATAGACATCCTGCTCGTCGCGATAGGGAGCCTCCGCAATGCGCCAGAGGATACGGCTGGCGATACGGCTCTGGAGGTTCACCAGATAGCACAGGGGGAGTGGGCCGTGAAAGTGCACCCCTCCGGCCGTCTGCTGAATGGCGGAGGCGCCCAGGTCCTTGAGTTCGTCGGCCAGGACCGCTTCGAGCCCGCGGGGGCAAGGTGCAAAGAAGGCGTGGTTTGTGCTATCCATTCTCTACGCCGTCGTCAGCGGGGACCAGGATGAAATTCTGTTGTGAATGTGGGGCCGGGCTCTCGAAGAAAATCCCTCCCGGCGACAACCTGCCGCGGTTCGTCTGCGACACCTGCCTGGCCATCCATTACCAAAATCCGAAAATCGTCGCCGGTTGCATTCCCGAGTGGGAAGGCAAGATCCTGCTCTGCCGGCGGGCGATCGAGCCGCGCACCGGCCATTGGACCTTTCCCGCCGGCTTCATGGAAATCGGAGAGAGCATCGAGCAGGCGGCGATCCGCGAAACCCTGGAGGAAGCCCATGCCGACGTGGAGATCACGTCGCTGTATGCGGTGCTGAGCCTGCCCCGGATCAGCCAGGTGCACATGGTGTTTCGCGGAACCATGCGCAGCGCGGAGTTCAAGCCCGGCACGGAGAGCCTGGACGTGCGACTGTTCGCGCTCGGCGAGATTCCCTGGGAGGACCTGGCCTTTCCGGTGGTGCGCGAAGCGTTGCAACGGTACGTCGAAGACGTGACGCGCGGCACGTTCTCCGTCCATGTGGGCAGCGTCTTCCCCCCGATGAAATCGTAACCGGCATTCTTGAAGCGCATCTCGAAAACGCCAAACACATGAACGGTATTTCGCAGGATGGTCAAAAAGGCCGTCCAGCGCGGCCGCAGCGAGGTCCGCGACGCGAAGCATAATGAGCGTCACGTGTGCGGACGCCGGCGAGACGGTGAGCCGGCCGTGTCTTGGAGGCGAATCGTCACAGTCTTATCCGCCCACCCTGAGGCTGCCGAGACAGGCTCTGTGCCCATGGCCGTACGGTGAGCCTCTGAGGTTCACGACGCGCTGAATAACGCGCGTCACGCTTGTGAACGCCGCCGAGATAGTGAGGCGGCCGTGTCTTGCGAGAACAAAGCTGGCGGTCTTTTTCACCATCCTGCTACTGTCAGTTGTTGCTGGGCATGATGAGCCCCAGCTCATTCGCCGGCGGATGCACGAAGGAAAAGCCCCGGGCTTCCTGATAATCCACCGTCATCCCGCTCGTGCGATGCACGCTCCGCCGTTCCACCGCAATCGTCAACCCGTCGATGTGCTGCACTTCATCTTCTTCCTGGGCCGCCGCCTCCAAGGTGATCGATAGGGACAGGCGCTTCTCATCGAGATCGCGCAGCTCGATCCGCACGACCGGATCTTCCGGATGTTTCTCGACCAGCTTGCGCAGTCGTTCGATGGCGGTCCAGGTGAGGTTCAGCATGGTCAAACGTGGGAAGGCCGGGTCGTCGGCGCTATGTGGTGGATACAGTGAATGTCCACGAGCTGTTCCGTCCGATCGATGGAGTAGAAGATCCGCCAGTCGCCCACGGCATATTTGTGGAGGCCGGGCAGGTCGGCTGCGACCGGTTCATGGCGCAGGTTCTCCACGTTGGAGGCGAGCCATTTCGTCTTGTCGAACAGCCGTTGCGCCATGGTTGGATCGGCAGTGCGCAGATCGGTGATGACTTCCGGCCGGAAGGCCAAACGAAACCAGGGCATCGGATCACCAGCGCAGGCCGAGCTTGTCGGCCACCTCGTCACCCGTGAGGCGTTCGGTCGAGGCCAGGGACTGTTTGAGCCGCTCGCGGACGGACTCGCCGAGTGGGGCGCCGAGATCGGGGTCGCCGAGCAAGGTCCGCAGCCGATCGTCCACGATCCCTTCGACCAGGTTCTTCAGTTCGGCCAGACTGAGATTCGAGATGGTGTTGGGCTCGGCCATGGCGTGCTCCGGATCATATTTGGAGCATACGAGGCCCGTCGCGGGAAATGCAATACGCGGTTAGAAAGGCTTAAACAGCGGGAGGTCAGGAATCTTGCGAAAATGCTCATCCAGTGTTTCAGATTTTTCCCAGTCAGAGGCAAGACGGACACGCCCGCTCAAGGCCTTGAGTTTCTCCAGTTTCTTGCGACGGATCAGATCGGAGATGGCCTGGTGGATGGCGTCGGTCTTCGTCTTGGCCGAAGTCACATCCATCAGATCCTTAAGGAGGGCTTCATCCAGATTGAGGGTCGTCCGCATCGGCGTGGCTCCAGTATGGCTGGATGATATGCAGAGCACGGGCACCTGTCAACAACTGAGATCAGACGGCGAATCGGATGAACGTGACCTCGGATTGTCACGGCTCGGTGGTAGGCTGGGCAGGTCGCGAGGGAAGGCGTCGGGGCGACATTGTTTTAGTAGACGTGAACAGGTATTCTTCCGGCGCTTCCGTAGACCACAGTAGAGGAAATGACATGGCGCGCGGCGTGACAAAGAAGACGAAATCGACCGAAACCCAGACCGTTCCCTACAGACATCCGGAAGCCAAGAGCCTCATGCGGCCGGAGGTGGGGACCCAGGCGCAGTTCAAAAAGAAGAAAGCCCCCAAGACCTACCGCTATGATTCTTCTCTGTCGCCCGCACTGGACTGGGACGGCAAGAATCCGGCCCGCGAGGAGGGCGAACAGCTCATCCAGCAGATTCTTGGCGCCAAGACGTTGGAAGAGGCGAAGGCTGCCGCCTCGAAGCTCAAGAGCCTGAGCAAGCCCTTCTTGAATTGGGCGGGGAAGGCGGAGCGGCTGTCGTTCGACGTGCCGACCCTGCCGCTCTTCATCCATGAGCGGCTCTCCACCAAGGCCATCATCGAAACCCTGGCGGGCCACAAGCGCGATCAACAACAGACCATGTTCGACCTGTTCGGCGATCCGCAACGGTCGATCACCGATCAGGTGCTCAAAGCCTACGAGTACCAAGACAACTGGTCGAACAGGATGGTCCTGGGCGATTCGCTGGTGGTGATGAATTCCCTGCTGCATTACGAAGGGCTCGGCGGGCAGGTGCAGATGATCTACATGGACCCGCCCTACGGCGTGAAGTTCGGCAGCAACTTCCAGCCCTTCGTCAGGAAGCGCGACGTGAGCCATAACGACGATGAGGACATGACCCGTGAGCCCGAAATGGTCCAGGCCTACCGCGATACGTGGGAGTTGGGCCTGCACTCGTACCTGACCTATCTGCGCGACCGGCTCTTGCTCGCCCGAAACCTGCTCACACCAAGCGGCAGCATCTTTGTCCAGATCAGCGACGAAAATCTGCACCATGTGCGGGAAGTGATGGATGAGGTGTTTGGGGCGGAGAATTGTGTCTCTGTTATTGCATTTCAGAAGACAAGTAGCGCATCGGGGGAACTGCTTTCGTCAATTTCTGACTACCTTATTTGGTTTGCCAAGGATAAGAGTAGCCTAAAATACCGCCAAATTTATCTTCCTAAGAAGATTGGGGAAGATGGAGGCGAACAATATACATGGGTTCAGTTCAGCGATGGAGTCAGAAAGAATCTTGGTGGTAGTGACAAGTTGCGAGATCTTCCAGAAGGAGCAAAGGTATTTCGCCAAGATAACCTTACGAGCCAGCGCCCGGCGCAGGAGGGTGATGTTAGAGAATTTGAGTTTGAGGGAAGGAAGTTTACTCCTGGCAAGGGTACCTTCAAGTCAAATTTCATTGGGCTCTCTAATCTAGCTAAGAGCTTATCCGTAAATTACATTTATCGCCAACGGGATTTTTCTGAACGTGATGATCGCCGCGGCAAGATGGGTGAGGCCGAGGAAACTGCGTTCGAGTTTCTCATACCGCACGAGCAGCTTGCGAAAGCGATTGAACCAGCTATGCGCGACCTCCACAATCCACCTCCTGGCTCGCTTCGTCGGATGCCGCCGCTGCTCCTCGGCTTCCTGCCCGCGCCCTTTGACATGGGCGATGTAGCCATGCTCTTCAATGGTGACACGTGCCGGAATGCCGGTGTAGCCTGCATCGGCACACAAGTGCTGGCTGCGTCGCTCAGGCGGCGAGGGACGCGGCACTACGATGGCGTCAAGGACGACGGCCAGCTGGCTCACATCATGCCGGTTTGCCGCGGTCACGATGATCGACAGCGGGACGCCACGATCGTCCACCAGCAGGTGGCGCTTGCTTCCATTTTTTTCCCCGATCCGTCGGGTTCGGCCCGACCGCTTCCTGAGCCAGCGGCGCTTTCATCATGGCCCCGTCGATACTCTGCCAGCGCCACGCGATGCCTTCCACGTCGTCATACTCCGCCAGCCCGGCCTGCCAGAGGGCTGCGAACAGGCCGGCGTTCTGCCACTCGAGAAAGCGCTTGTGAATGGCGCTCGCGCTCCCAAAGCGCTCGGTCGGCAACGCCTTCCACTGACAGCCCGTGCGCAACACGTAGACGATGCCCTCGAACACCAGGCGCGCCTCCTTGGGTTTGCGCCCACCCCCGGGTTTGCGCACGTAGGGCTTGGCCCTCGCACGCCGGCGCGCGGGGATCAAGGGTTCGACCCGTTGCCAAAACGCGTCCGACACTTCCCATGCTGCCGCCCTGCTGTGCGTCACACGTTTCGCCATCGTTGATCTCCCCCATTCGTCCGAGTCGAGATGGGAGGCAGTGTACCATATTATTTACGGATAAGCTCTAAGGCTAAACGTCTGATCGCAGTCGGTAATACTCTGGCCTATGTAAGATACTTTGATGATTTTCCGGTTTTTCCAATTTCCAATGTCTGGAGCGATACGGTCATCTCGGGATTCTCTACGGAAAAATTGTACGTTGTTCAAACTGCCCCAACTGTCATCCAACGCTGCCTCCTCATGACCACCGACCCAGGCGACCTGGTGCTCGATCCCACTTGCGGGAGCGGCACGACGGCCTATGTGGCGGAGCAATGGGGTCGGCGATGGATCACCGTCGATACCAGCCGCGTGCCCTTAGCCCTGGCCCGCCAGCGGCTCCTGACCGCGACTTTTCCTTGGTACGACCTGAAAGATAACCATCGTGGTCCCGCCGGTGGCTTCGTCTACAAGCGCAAGCAGAACAAGAAGGGCGAAGAGGTGGGCGGCATCGTGCCGCATGTCACGCTCAAGTCCATTGCCAACAACGAGCCGCCGGCCGAAGAGGTGCTGGTGGACCGGCCGGAAACCAAGGACGGCATCACGCGCGTGACCGGCCCATTTTGTTTCGAGGCGACCATCCCGACGCCGGTGGATTGGGAGGGCGACGGCATTGAAGATTCCGGCGTCGGCTTGTCGCACGGTTCGTTCGTGGATCGCATGCTCGAAGTGCTGCGCAAGAGTCCTGTGCTGCGGCTCGAAGGGAACAAGACTGTCACGTTGAAGAACATCCGGCCTCCGTCGAAAACCTTGTCCCTGTCTGCAGAAGCCCTGGCGCCCCTCACCCCCACCCTCTCCCCTGAAGCAGGGGCGAGGGAGAAACAACGTGACCACCCCTCTCACTCGAAGGGAGAGGGCAAGGGAGAGGGTGACAAACCGGTGGCCTTTGTTTTCGGGCCGGAGAACGGCGCGGTGAGCGAGAAGCTGGTCTATGAGGCGGCGCGGGAGGCGCATGCCAAGAGCTATACGCACCTCTATGTGATCGGCTTCGCCATTCAGCCCAACGCCAGGACGCTCGTGGAAAAATGCGGCGAGGTGATGGGCGTCCCTGCGACCTATGTGCAGGCCACGCCGGACCTGCTGATGGGCGACCTGCTCAAGAACATGCGGTCGAGCCAGATTTTCAGCGTGTGCGGCCAGCCGGAGGTCGAAGTCAAAAAGCTCAAGAGCCCCTCACCCCAGCCCTCTCCCCGAAAGGGCGAGGGTGTTCAGTACCAAGTCGAGTTGCTGGGGTTGGATGTGTTCGATCCGATCACCATGGAGGTGACGCACCGCAGCGGCAACGACGTGCCGGCCTGGTTTCTGGATACGGATTACAACGACCTCTGTTTCCACGTGTCGCAGGCCTTCTTTCCCCGCACCAGCGCCTGGGACAATTTGAAGAAGGTCCTCAAGGGCGAGTATGAAGAAAGCGTGTGGGACCATTTGTCGGGAAGCAGCAGCGCGCCGTTCGAAGCTGGTGAGCACAAACAGATTGCCGTGAAGGTGATCGACGACCGCGGCAACGAATTGCTGGTGGTGAAGAAACTCACGTAAACTCTGTTCTCTCGCTCAAGGAGAGGTAACAGATGAAAACGCTGGAAGAGCTGATCAAAGAACTCCCACCGCATCTCCAGAATGAAGTGCGGGATTTCGCTCAGTTCTTGGCCGATACCAAGGTCCGAACGAAGCGAAAACATCTTCGCATGGACTGGGCCGGCGGGTTGCGTGAGTACCGAGACCGATTCACCTCGCTTCAGCTGCAAAAAAAGGCCCTGGAGTGGTGGGGCGATTAATGTACCTGGTCGACACCAATGTCTGGCTGGAAGCGATCTTGGACCAGGAACGCGCGGAAGAGGCGCGCTCCTTTCTCCAGCATACAGAAAGCCCTCAGCTTGCCCTCCCAGACTTCTCCCTCTTTTCGATCGGCATCATTCTGACGCGCCTCAAGAAAGACTCTCTGTTCCATACGTTCCTGGAAGACACCGTGGAGGAGTCGGGAGTATCGTTGATTCGACTCGATTCAGCGGGGCTTAATCAGATTCTCGCTCTACGCGAGTCGGTCCCTCTGGACTTCGACGACGCCTACCAATACGTCGCGGCTCAGAAACATGATCTCATCCTCGTCAGCTTCGATGCCGATTTCGACCGCACGGAGCATGGCCGCAAGCAGCCTCATCAGGTCGTAACATGACATGCCGCGTCTGTGGATCGCCGATGCAGTCGGTGAGGACAGATTTGCCGTTCAAGGTGAGCGATCGGTCGATTGTCGTGATCAAAAGCCTGCCGGTGCTCCAGTGCGACAATTGTACCGAGTATGTGCTCGAAGATCCGGTGATGGCGACCGTGGAGCACCTCCTTGATGCCGTGGACGATGCGGCGGAATTGAGCGTAATCAAGTATGCCGCCTAAGGCAACCGAAGTAATTTCATGAGCAAAATATCGAACCTGACCATATCGGAGAATTACCGGCTGGAAGTTGGATGCATTGCATACCGAATTGCCGGCGCGAAGCCGAGTCACTTGAGTCGATGATCTCTTGATGAGCGCCTACGAAGTTCCTCAACCCATTCTCAATTCTCCGTTCGACGCGCCCCGTGAACATTGGCACATCGTCGAAGGGGAAACGCCCGTGACCAGGCCGGGCCGCCGTCCTGCCATGTATTTCTATCGCGATCCCAAGGCCAAACCCGAGACCGAGGCCGGGCGCGTGGTCGGGACTGCCGTCGAACTCACCCTGGTCAACCGCATTCGTGAGCAGGTGCAGCGCTGGCGGTCGGAGGGCTATCCCGGCGTGACCCGCACGACCCTCGAACTGTTGCAATGGTGGCGGCGGGATGGACGGGTGCAGCGCCTGTTCTTCGCGCAGCTTGATGCGGCGGAGACGATCATCTTTCTCTGCGAAGCGCGGGCGGATTTTCGTCAAGGGATCGACGTGCCGCAGGAGTCGCTGAGCGAGGAAAAACGGGCACAGGGGTTCGCGGGATTTCGACGCTATGCCTCCAAGATGGCCACCGGGTCCGGGAAGACGACGGTGATGGGCATGTTGGCCGCCTGGAACATTCTCAACAAGGTCAACGATCGCAGCGATGCGAGATTTTCCGATGTCGTGCTGATTGTCTGTCCCAACGTGACGATCAAGAACCGGCTCCGCGAACTGGACCCTGACGGGGGAGAGGCCAGTCTCTACCGTACGCGGGACCTCGTGCCGTCGCACCTCATGCCCCTGCTCTCGCAAGGCAAGGTGCTGGTGACGAATTGGCATGTGTTTGAACCGCAGGCGGTGCAGACCGGCGGCGTCGGAGCCAGGGTGAATCGGGCCGGCGTCGAGGTACGCACGAAAGAGACCATCACGATCGGCACGAAGACCACGACGGCGCGCGGCACGCGATACCTGACCAGGGAGGATCTCGAACGGCAGGTCGCCGCCGGGTTGCTCACGCTGCTGGCCGAGGAACATGACAAGGACGGCACGCTCAAGAAAGTCAGCGTCGAGTCCAAGCGGTATGTCGAGAGCGATACGGCGCTCGTCAACCGAATTCTCGGCCGTGCCGTAGGCGGGAAGCAGAACATCCTGGTGATGAACGACGAAGCGCACCATGCCTATCGGATCGTCCGCGAGGAGCGAGATGAACAGGAGGAGGATCTCTTCGGGGAAGATGAGGAAGCCGAGGATTTCTTCAAGGAAGCGACGGTATGGATCGATGGGCTGGATCGTATCCAGAAATTGCGGGGGATTAATTTCTGCCTCGACCTGTCCGCCACACCCTATTTTCTCGGGCGAGTGGGGCAGGATACCAATCGACCGTTTCCCTGGGTCGTGAGCGATTTCGGGTTGATCGATGCGATCGAGTCCGGCTTGGTGAAGATTCCTCAGCTTGCCGTCAGGGATACGACGGGGAAAGACATTCCCGGCTACTTCAATATTTGGCACTGGATCTTGCCGCAACTCACGCCCGCCGAGCGGGGCGGGAAGCGGGCCAACCCCAAGCCCGAAGCCATCCTGAAGTATGCCAACCATCCCATCGCGATGTTGGGCGGCCTGTGGGAGAAAGAAGGGGAGAATTGGGCCACCCAACGCGATGACCGGCGACCGCCGGTCTTCATTCTGGTGTGCAAGAACACCCAGATCGCCAAGGTCCTCTACGATTGGCTGGCGGACGACAAGCCGCCGACAGGCATTCCGCCGGTGAAAATCACGAGCTTCAAGAACCAGTCCGGTGTCGTGAACACCATTCGAGTGGATTCCAAGGTCATCCATGAATCGGACAGCGGCGAGGCGAAGAGCGATGAGGTGCGTTGGATGAGATTCACGCTGGATACGGTGGGGAAAATCGCCTGGCCGACGGATCGGCTCAGGCGCCCGCTCTATCCGGAAGGCTTCAAGGACCTGGCGGAGAAACTCAAGCGGCCTGACCATCCGCCGGGTCGGGACGTGCGTTGCATCGTCAGCGTCGGCATGCTGACGGAGGGTTGGGACTGCAATACGGTGACGCACATTATCGGGCTGCGGCCCTTCATGTCTCAACTCCTGTGCGAGCAGGTGGTCGGGCGCGGCCTGCGCAGAGCGAGCTACGAACTGGGCCCTGATGGCAAACTGACCGAAGAGGTGGCCAAGGTCTTCGGCGTGCCCTTCGAAGTCATCCCCTTCAAGGCCAACCCTCAGGGGCAGCCACGGCCTCGCGTAGAACGGCATCACGTACATGCCATTCCGGCCAAGTCGCAATTCGCCATTACCTATCCCCGAGTCGAGGGTTATACCCAGGCCATTCGCAATCGGGTGACGGTGGATTGGGCTCATGTGCCGTCCCTGGTCTTGGAACCGGGTCGCATCCCGCCTGAAGTGGAGGTGAAGGGGCTGCACGTCACCAACCGCGGACGGCTTTCCCTGTCAGGCCCAGGCAAAGTCGATGATGTCACCCTCAAGGAGTTTCGAGCGAAGCGCCGCATTCAAGAACTGATTTTTGATCTGGCTCAAACGCTGACCCGCGACTATGTCGCCCAGAAGCATTGCGCGATTCCTCCCCATGTCCTGTTTCCTCAACTGACCGCCATCATTCAACAGTATCTCGACAACAAGATCGAGGCTCGGCCGCCGGCGGATCACAAAGACCTCTTTCTCGCGCCCTATTACGGCTGGGTGGTGGAGCGACTGCTGGAGGCGATTCGCCCCGATACGTCACAGGGTGAAGCGCCTGAAGTGCCGCGTTATGAAGCCAGCCGAGGGCCCGGTTCGACGGGCGATGTGGATTTCTGGACGAGCCGCGACGTGCGGGAGGTGACGCGGTGCCATTTGAACTATGCCGTCGCCGATACGGTTCAATGGGAGCAGTCAGCCGTCTACTACTTGGATAAACATGAGGCGATAGAGGCCTTTGTGAAGAATGCGGGGCTCGGGTTCGCGATTCCCTATCTCCATAACGGGCAGATGCATGACTACGTGCCGGATTTTCTCGTCCGACTGAAGACCGCTCGCCCGTTGCACCTGATTCTGGAGACGAAAGGCTACGATCCGCTCGAAGAAGTGAAGCGGGCGGCAGCCGAGCGGTGGGTGGCTGCGGTGAACGCCGACGGAACCTATGGGACTTGGGCCTACCGTGTGGCCAAGAAAGTATCGGATATTCCGTCACTCATTGAAAATCTGATGACAACATAGTTATGGACCGCCTTTCCCTTGCGTCCCTGCAACCAAAACCTCACAGTTTCGCGCCTGGTTCATGGCGGTTGCTTCCTGGTCGGCTTAGCCTGTTCCACAACCCTTCGTTTCGTTGCTCCATTCATCTTCTGTTGTGTGTTCCCGATGTTCTCACGATTGTTCCTGCCTGTCGCCGCCATCTCTTCTGAATTTGGGTACCTCTGCGCCGGTTGGCTGGTTGTCCGTGCCAGAAGAACCGTCATGGTCGGGAATTTGAAACAGGTGGGCCGGACTGCTATTCTCCCCAACGAACGAATGGGGATTCGCTCGTGAAAGGTCGCAGGTAGATAAGGTGTCGCTACCGGCCTGGTTCGCGCAAGGACGTCTCTGGTACGTCGCATGGGGCGCCGTCGTCCTGTCCTGCCTCTTGAGTCTCCTCTTCAGTCGTCTCATCCACGGATACGTCACTTGGGACTATCCCTTTTCGGCCGGCATCATTTCACTCATCGTGTCGTCGGTTGCGGTCTCGCTCATCAAGCGCATGCAGGTGCTGGAGCGGGAGTTGGCGGACACGAAACGTGATCGCGCCCAGGACCTCGCGGCGCGGACCCAGGCCGAAGCAGCCTTGCGCGTGAGCGAGGAGCGGTTCAGGGGATTTATGGACCATAGTCCCGCCATCGCCTGGATGAAGGATGACGCAGGCCGGCATGTCTATGTCAACCGGGTGTTTGCGCATCGCTTCGGGATCACGCCGGAGCAGTGGTTGGGCCTGACGGACTTCGAGGTTTTTCCCGAGGAGGTGGCGCGGAAGTTTCGTGAACACGATCAGCTGGTCCTGGCGCAGGACCTTCCGCAGGAATTTTTCGAAACCGCGCCGGACCCGGACGGGACTGTGCGCGATTGGTGGTCGTTCAAATTTCCGTTTCAAGACTGTGCCGGGAAACGGTATGTCGGCGGGGTCGCGATCGATGTGACGGACCGCAAGCGAACCGAAGCGGCCTTGCGCGTGAGTGAGGAGCGGCTGCGTCTTGCGCTGGAGGCGGCGCAACTCGGCACCTGGGATTGGGACATGCGCACGAATGCCGTGCAGTGGTCGGACAATGTGCATGCCGTCTTCGGCCTGCCACGCGGAGGGTTTACCGGTACCTATGAGGCCTATTTGAGCCTGGTCCATCCTCAGGACCTGGATCGTCTGCTCCAGGCCATCAGCCGATCCATTCAGGCCGGCGCGGACTACCGGGTCGAACATCGGATTCTCCGGCGGGACGGGACGGTGCGCTGGGTGGCCTGCCGGGGTGATGTATTGCGCGACGCCGATGGGACACCTGTGCGCATGCTGGGCACCGTCATGGACGTGACGGCCCGCATGGAGATGGAAGTGAAGCTGGCGGAAAGCGAAGCGCAGCTGCGGGCCATTCTCGACCACAGCCCCGCCTTGATCTTTCTCAAGGACCAGGCCGGGCGGTATCTCGACGTCAATCGGCAGTTCGAACGGACGTTCAATCTATCCCGCGACATGATTCTCGGGAAAACCGATGTCGAGTTGTTTTCAGCGGAGCAGGCCGCGGCCTTTCAGGCGAACGACCGCCTGGTGCTTGAGACCAAACGGCCGCTCCGGTTCGAAGAAGTGGCCCTCCATGACGACGGTCCGCATACGAGCATCGTCTTCAAGTTTCCCCTCCTGACTCGCGACCGTATCCCTTACGCGGTCGGCGGGGTCGCCACCGACATCACCGACCGGAAGCGGACCGAAGAGGCCTTGGCCCAGGCGCGGGACCAGGCGATGGAGGCGGCGCGACTCAAGTCGGAGTTCCTCGCGACGATGAGTCATGAAATCCGGACCCCGATGAACGGGGTGATCGGAATGACGTCGTTGTTGCTCGACACGGACTTGACCCCGGAGCAGCGGGAATATGCGGAGACCATCCGGAATTCCGGCGACCACCTGCTTACGATCATCAACGACATTCTCGACTTTTCAAAGATCGAGGCGGGCCGCTTGACCTTGGAACAGCTCGACTTCGATCTCAGGAGCCTGGTCGAGGATACGCTGGACCTGCTCGCGGCGCAGGCCCAGCGCAAGGGCCTCGACCTGGTGGGACTCATCGACGCGGCTGTGCCCTCGGCCCTGCGCGGCGATCCTGGCCGCTTGCGCCAGGTGCTGACCAATCTGCTCGGCAACGCGATCAAGTTCACGGATCAGGGTGAAGTCGTGCTGCGGATGACCCTGGCCCAGGATGAAATCGACCATGTGGTGTTGCGCGGAGAGGTCACTGATACGGGGATCGGGATCAGTCTGGAAGGTCAGGCCAGACTGTTCCAGACCTTCAGCCAGGTGGATGGCTCGAATACGCGACGACATGGTGGAACCGGCTTGGGGTTGGCGATCTGCAAACGCCTGACGGCGCTCATGCAGGGCGAGATCGGTGTGGAGAGTATCCTCGGCAAGGGGAGCCGATTCTGGTTCACGGTCCGTCTAGCGAAGGGGCTTGCAGAGGAAGCGAAAGAGGCGCCGGGGCTTCCGGCGCTCGACGGCCGGAAGGTCTGTCTGGTGGGGAAGCCGGGGGCGAGCCGGACTTTGCTGGAACGTTCCATCGCCGATCGCGCAATGCAGGGAACCACGGTGAATGATGGGGCCGAGGCCATGGTCCTGATGCGCAAGGCGGCGGCAGAGGGCCGGCCCTTCGACCTGGCCATCATCGAAGAGCGGCAGCCCGGTAGCGAGGGGACTGCCTTTGCTCAAGCCATGAAGGCCGATCCTGCGCTGAGGAGCATTCCGGTGATCGTGGTGACCTCGTTCGGGCAACGGGGTGATGCCCAAGCGGCCCGCGAGGCCGGTGTGGCTGCGTACCTGACCAGACCGATCCATCAATCCGCCCTCGGACGCTGTCTGGCGATGCTGCTTCGGACTGCGTCGGAGCAGCGCATCGGGAGGGACCGTCCCGCACGCCCGCTCATTACACGCCACAGTCTCCAGGAACAGACCGGTCGCGAACGTCCCCGCGTGCTGCTGGTGGATGATCAGGAAGTCAATCAGGTTGTGGCGGTGTCTATGTTGGAACGGTTGGGGTGCCTGGTCGATGTGGCAGGTAGCTGGCAAGCGGCAGCCGAGGCCGTGAAGGCGGCCCCCTATGATTTGGTGCTCATGGATTGTCGAATGTCCCAGTCTGAGGGCTATGAGAGCGTCGCCATGATTCGCCGACAGGAGGGGAACGGGCGACGGGTGCCGATCGTGGCGCTCAATGCAGAGGCACGACCGGATGATCGGGAACGATGCCTCGCCGCCGGGATGGATGATTCCCTCGCCAAACCTTTGCAATTTACCCAGCTGGAGGCGATGTTGCGGCGATGGATCAAGAGGGGGCTCGACGACAGTCGATGACGGAGGGGGGAACCTCTGTGTGACGAGGGGAGAGTCATGGAACGGTTGAAGGGTAAAATTTCGATCGTCACCGGCAGCAGCAGCGGGATCGGCAAGGCCATCGCGCTGCGGTTCGCCCGCGAAGGGGCGACGGTAGTGGTGGCGGCCCGGCGGTTTTACAAATGCGAAGAAACGGTCGCGCAGATTCAGGCCGCCGGGGGGACCGCCCTGCCGGTGCAGACGGACATCGCGGATGAGTCGCAGGTGGAACGGCTGATCGCCGAGACGGTCCGGCGGTTTCAGCGCCTCGACATCCTCGTGAACAACGCCGGAATCTTCGGCGGCCGCCGGCTGGCCGAGACCGGCACCGAGGCCTTCGACGAGGTGATGAACACCAATGTGCGCGGCACGTTTTTCTGCTGCCGGGCCGGGTTCACGCAGATGAAGAAACAGGGAGGCGGGACGATCATCAACATGTCGAGCGTGGCGGGGGTACAGGCCTGGAGCGGCACCGGGACCTACAGCGCTTCGAAACATGCGATCATGGCCATGAGCAAATCGCTCGCGGACGAGGGCCGCGCCTACCGCATTAAGGTGAGCGCGATCTGTCCCGGAGGCGTGGCGGATGAGTTGGTGGATGCGACGGCGGGCGAGCGGGCGCGCAGCGAAAAGATCGATCCCTTCGACATTGCCGAGACCGCACTGTACCTGGCCTGCCTCGGACCCCAGGCGACGGTGCATCAGATCGTGGTGGATCGGATCGGCGCCGACTGGTAACGGCGCAGCGGACTCAACTTCTTCCGCAGACGAAGGCCGGCGGCCTTGTTCACCATCCCGCTACACGACCTTGGCGATCGAGTGTAAAGATTTGGCTGGGTGCTGTAAGAGGGGCGGGCCGAGCGGAAGGAGGGCCTTGCCGGTAAAGGCCTGGGTCAAGCTGCCGACGGCATGGTAGAAGGCCATCAATCCCACGATGATGTGCCCGATGCCGGGAAGCAGTTCGCTGATGAAATCCAAACGGGCGAACGTGGTCGTCAGCAACGTCAGGGTGATGATGACGTGAAGGGTGCTGAGGGTGAGGTTCCGATAGGCCGTGAGGTAGACCATGACGGCGGAGAAGACGGTATAGACCAGATCGATCGGGGCATAGAGGGCGTTGTCGAACTGAAACGTAGTGCTTGCGCTCACGAGTTTGACGGTGCAGAGGGTGAGCCAGAGGAACCCATACATCGTCAGGGCCGTGCCGCCCAATTGTTCGTTGTAGCGAATGTCGGTGATGCCGGCCAGGAGTTGCACGACCCCGCCGAAGATCAGCGCGATCACCAGGGCCCCGACCAGATTCTTGTGTGAAATCCAACCCAATTGACCGACTCCCAAGGTCAGGGCGCCCACGGCCAGGCCGAAAAGGCCGATCGCCAGTACGTCGATTCGTCGAGACTGATTGTCTTCGGTCACGGGGGATCTCCTCCAACAGGGAATAAGGACCTGTCCTGGGTCGACTGGGGAGTTGCCCGTTCCTCCCACGAGATGAGCGGGCGCAAGCATGCAAGAGCAGCGCGGAAAAAACAAGGGGGAAACGGCTGAACGCCGGTCGGCTGTTCCGTTTCACTCGACGTATTTGCGCGGTTCCGGCGGCAGGTTCGTCGGCCGGTATTCCGGTTTGGCCTTTTCCAGCCGTTCTTGCACGCTGACGTGCAACGAAGCGGATGGAGGGATCACACGGACCGATGGGTGAAGGGTGATGAACGGCGGTTTATAGGAATCGTGCATCGGCTCCATGAGGGGATCGCCCGTGATCGTGGCGGTTCCATCCTTGGTGAACGTGCCGTCCTTGAACAGCAGGCCATGGGGTTGCACCCTGTCGAGCATCCATCCGAGCGTCACGTCGGACAGGCCCGGTTCCTTATAGCCGCCGCCGATGTCGCCATGGACCCCGGCGAACCACACCTGCTCGACGCCTTCACGCGGGTCCCAGAGGGTGGGCTGAAAACTTTCCCGCTTCTCATCGATGGCGACGGCATGGTAGCCGAAGCGGACGTTCGGGTGTAATGAAGTGTCGTGAAAACTGAACAACAGGTGGTCGAGGCCGCTGAAGAGCATGAGCGGGATGCCGAGCGCGCCCACCGTGTCCCATACGCCGATGACTTCGATCGACACGTCCCGGCTCTGATAATCCTTGCGGAATTGAGCCGTCACGGCGTCGTTGTTGCGGCGATAGACGTCGAAGGCATGGCTCGCGAAGGTATCGTTCAGTAACTGCCGCGCCGGCACGCCGCACCTGGTCAACATTCCCCCGATGCTGCGGGCGGTGTAGGCGCCTCTGCTGAACCCGAACAGGTAGATCCGATCGCCGTCTTCGTATTGTTCACTCACGAATCGATATCCGGCTTGAAGCTTGAGCTCCAGACCGGTTCCCGTGGCCCCTTCGGCGATCCGCACCGCCCATATTCCATCGGCCCCGACACCGTCGTCGTAAAAAACGGTTTGCCCCTCGATCGATTTGACGCGCGCTCCGGCTGGGCGGATCTGTGCCTCACCCGGCAGAAGGGCGAAGAACTTGAAGACATTCGTCTCATCCGGCATCGTGCCTGCGTTCGGGTTCTTAGAATCCGGATGGTTCCAGGTGCCGTCGGTGCAGACGATGATGTTTTTGGACATGGGCCTCTCCCTCCCGGAACCTGCTGCCGGAGCAGGCAGTCAGGATGGCGGAATCCTACAGGGCCCCTCCGGCACGGTCAATGCGGAAATCATCGACGGCAGATGGCGTTGCCACCGAGGCCGAGCGAGAGTGGACCGGCCGATCCGGTGTGCGCCTCTCAGCTGCTCACGGTTCATCTGAAGTTGGTGGCCTCCTCGCGGCGAGAAACTTGTGCAAACGCTCGGCTTGCGGCGGCCGGATGGACAGGAAGTGAATACCGCATTTCTTTTCGCAGGACCATCGCACTGCGGCGAGGTCCACGAGGATCGGCGCCTCGGTGGACGACACCACGATCCTCAACGAAAGGTAGGTGTTGACCGACGGAGGGTCTGTGCATTCCATCCGGCAACCCTCTGCCGAAAGGTCCAGCAACAGCCCTTCGCCGGCGGTGGCGGATGTGTTTGAGAGCGATACCTGATAATGAACCTTCATGCGCATTGCGGTTCTGTATCCTTCGCAGACGGGATTCGTGATTCTGTGCGGTGGAACTCTTGTGGTGCGGGTGACCCATGGGCCGAATCTCAAGAAGCGCCGTCGAGGTCGCCAAGGCTGCCGCACGAGGTGCCTGACCGACGACGAGCGACAAGTGCGAAATGCAGCCTGCCGGGAGAAGGACATAGCATATCGTGGGACCGGAGGCGATCAGGATAACGTCTCCGGCCATTTGGAATTGGGAGGATTCCTAGGGTATTGATCCGGCCTCTATGTGCCGTTCGTTCTGTCGGTGGGTCCGTCCGGGAATCTGTCAGCGGGCGCTCCGCGCCAGGTTGGGCGGGCTTGACTGGACCGTTCGGCGGGAGCAAGCTGATAGCGGCCCTGGAGGCTCGTATGAAACCGGGGTAATGCCTCTCCGCCCATCTACGTTTCTTCTTTACTCTTCCATACGCGCCTCTCCTGCGCCCTCTCGGTCGTGATGCCGAGGGGCGTGCTGTTTCACTATGAGAAGGAGGTCTCGCCATGAAAGCTTCGCTGTTCGCAAGCCTGTTCATTTTATCCGGACTGCTGGTGGCCGCCGTGGCGTTCGGTAACCCCTCCATGCTGCCGGAACATCCCGGTTACCCGATGGGGAAGGCGATCGATCCGGTCAAGGGGCAGCCGCTCGCCAACGATCCCGGCCGTAGCAATGCGACGGGGGATTCCGCCCTCAACAAGGCGGCCGCCTTCGATGACAGCCATGTGTCGCAAAAGTTGTCGATCAACGATCAAAATCAGCGCCTTCTGGAGAAGCCCGGCGCCGGTCTCCTGCCAAAAGTGCAGGGGCCCAACATCGTGATCGATCCGCCGGTCAAGGAGGCGACCAAAGTGCAAGCCGCGCCTCAATAGTCGGTCTCGGTGATGGGTGGAGGGGGTTCACAGGGCGGGGCTGCTCGTTCGGATTCCGGCGACTCCGCCTTGTGCTCTTCTCGTACAGTTTGATTTTCAACTCCCTGCCTTTTAGAATGCCGCCACTCGTCACGACCGGTTATGCCTACGAAGTCTTGCGTTCAGAAATCTTCACGCCGTGCGAAAAAGTCGTCGAAGCCTTCCGTCTCGCTTGCGCGCGGCCAGAAGCAGCGATTTCAGCAACGACTGTTGAAGTGGTACAAGGAGCATGGGCGCGACCTGCCTTGGCGCAAGACCTCCGATCCCTACCATATCCTGGTGTCGGAAGTGATGCTGCAGCAGACGCAGGTCGATCGCGTGATTCCTAAGTACCATGAGTTCCTGGAACGGTATCCGTCGTTCGAAGAACTGGCCGATGCGCCGGTCGCGGAGGTGAAGCAAACCTGGTACCCATTGGGATACAACATCCGTCCCGAACGGCTGCACAGCATCGCCCGTGAAACGGTGGCCCGGTACGGGGGACGGTTGCCGAGCGATCCGGATGAATTGTTGTCCTTCAAGGGCATCGGCCGTTACACCGCCGGAGCGATTCGCTCGTTCGCGTTCAATGAGGACGCACCCATTCTGGACACCAACGTGATTCGCGTGCTGCATCGCGTCTTCATTGCCGAGGGCAATCCCAAGGCTCAGAAGGCCGGATTGTGGGAACTGTCCGAGGCCTTGATACCACACGGCAAGGGGTACGATTTCAACCAGGCCATCATGGATTTCGGCGCCACGGTCTGCACGGCCCGCGACCCCTATTGCCTGTTGTGCCCGATGAAGACCTTCTGCAAGACCTACCCGTTCGATCCGGCCAAGTAGGGATTGACGATTGACTCATTGCATCAATGGCCCGAAGGTTTTCGGCCGGCCCATTGATTGAATGGTGCAATGAACAGATGACGCAATGATTTTCATGAAGCTCATCGAGGTTGCGGCGGGTTTGATCGTGCGGGAGGGGCGGTATCTCATCACGCGCCGCAAGGCAGGGGTGCATCTCGGCGGGTTGTGGGAATTTCCGGGAGGGAAACGGGAGGCGGGCGAATCGTTGGAGGAATGTCTGCATCGGGAGTTGTGGGAGGAGCTGAATATCCGCATCGACGTGCCGGTTCCCTTCCGGATCGTACGGCATGATTATCCTGAGAAGACCGTGGAGCTGCATTTTTTTCGTTGTCGGATCGAGGCGGGTGATGCGATCGCGCTGGACTGCGCGGAGCTTCGATGGGTCTATCCCCATGAGATGACCTCGCTCGAGTTTCCTTCAGCCGACCGGACCGTTATCGCGGCACTTCAACAGGAAAGTGCATAGGGGCCTATGAAGGTGGTGCTCGACATCGAAACCGTGCAGGCCCCCAGGGAGGAATGGGCGCGTTTGGCCGGGCGCGAGATCCTGTCGGGCAACCGGGTGTTCGACGAGAGCGGCGGAGACCTGTTTGCGGTCGGAGAAGCGGAGGAGCGGCATAGGCTCGACGAGGAACTGTACGAGAAATCCTCCTTCGACGGGACCTTCAGCCGAATCGTCTGCATCGGCCTCCTGGAATTTACGGACAATCTCGAACCGCGCGGTGCCACGTCCTGGTATGGCGGCAATGAGCGCGAACTGTTGCGCGCGTTCTGGAGCCATCTCGGGCAGCTGCGCCCCTCGCTGTTCATCACCCACAACGGGCTCAATTTCGACCTGCCCTTCATCAAGAAACGTTCGATCATCCATCAGGTGAAGCCGACTATGGAGATCAGTCTGGCCAAGTTCCGGGCGGAGCCGGTCTACGACACGATGGCGATTTGGAGCAATTGGGACAATCGCGGATGGGTGAAGCTGGATGTCCTGGCGCGGGCGTTGAACGTCGAGACCAAATCCGGGAGCGGGTCCCAGGTGGCGCAGATGTGGGCCGAGGGGCAGGGGAAGGAGATCGCCCTCTATTGCTTACAAGATACCTATGTGACCTATGGCTGCTATTGCCGCATGAATTTCCGGCAACCGATCTCGAAAGACGTGGTGCTGTTGAAGCCGGAATTGATCGACGTGGGCTGAGGGGAACGGCGGGCGGTCAGCGAACGGTGAGTTCTGCGGTGTTGCGTTTGTCGCGTTTCGGCTGGGCCTGTCTGGTCTTCACAGCTCGAAGTTCCTTGTCCTTCGTTTCCAACTGCGTGCGCATCGACTCCAAATCCCTCCGCAGCGCATTGATCTTGGCATCCTTGCGGGCCATCGCCTGCCGCGCGTCCTGCAATTCCTGCAAGGTCTCGTTCAACTGTTCGCCCTGAGGGGATGAGGTTTCCGTCGCAGGCTTCTCCGAGGCCGTCGGTTGCGTCGGCCGGGCGCTCTTGGCGGACTGCTCCTCCGTCCCCGATGGGACCGCGGCAACCACCGTCGAAGCCGGTACGGGATTGGCGGTCCGAGGCTCCGGCGCGACCTTGCTTGTCGTCAAGGCCTGGGCCGGTTCCTGGTTCTTGGCGAAGACTGCGTAATCGATCGCGAGCGACTTGACCTGTGGCTGGCCATGGGCGATCGCCGGCAATGCCTGCTCGATCCGGCCTGCCGATTCCGGCGCCATGGTCACGATGCGTGCCGGTCGTCCACTGCTGAACAACGACGATTTGATCTGCGCCAGGGAACCCTGATGTTCGGTCAGGGTGAGATGGAGCCGATCGTTCCGGACATAAAGGGTGCCCGCGGTGGGTTCAGAGCCTGACCCTGCCGATGAGGACAGACGGAAAGCGACCACGTATTCAGGTTGCGCTTGAGACAACGCTTGGGCCAGCAGGGGAGCGAGATAGTGCACGTCCTCATCGCTGAATACTCTCATCGGCTTGCTGCCATCCACGGGCAGATTCGACAGATCGATCTGTGCGTCGGAGATCATGACGCCGCGCAACAGGGCGCCGAGGGTAGCGGCATCGATGGTGCTGGGGTGCGCCGCCTCAAATTCCCAATCGGCGACTTCTTCGAGTCGGACGGAACCATGCGGTTGTGCGGCGGTCTGTTGCTGAACGACGGCGGAGGTTCCTGAACAGCCTGCGGCCATGGCGCCCACCAGGGTCAATCCGAGGAGGCCGGAGGTCAGGGTCTTGATGAAGGGATCGGAAGAGCCGTGAATGCGCATGATGTCTTCCTTCTCGGCTGGTCTTCTGATCTTAAGGACCAGAAGCGGGGCATCGCGGCTTCATGGCGAAGGCGCGTAGCGACGGAAAAACGGGATTACCAGATACCCAAGCCCATCATCACCACTCCGAGGGCCATCCATCCGAAGACGCCGACGGCGATGATGGTTTCGAGGCTCATCCCTGTCTGGGCCTCTTCTGCACGACTCTTCTCGTTGTCGTTCTTCATGTGGCAGGTCCTCTGGATGCGCGGTCGGTGGTTGATCAACCTGTTGATATGTGGTTGCCAGATTGGACCTAGCAAGGGCTATGCCCTTTATCCATGGGCTTATGGAGCAATAGTCTTCATCGCCAGGGAAGCAAAAAACATGGTGGCTGTTGTGAATGGCTTGTAGATGCTCGTGGCGGAGCTTCTGTCTAAGCTATTGATGTTTCAAGACAGTGCTGTTGCTCCGTTGAAAGGTACGACGTGGTGAAGGGGCGTGGGAACCGGCGATTGAGGGCGTCATATTACATTGCGTCTTGCGGGATGCTCCGTCAGTCTGACAAGGGTGGCCGTCGAAAAATTGGCAAGGGCTGTTCAGGAGTGGGCAATGGTGTCTCATTCGGCCTGCGATGTTCCAGGATCTCCTTCCAGAAGGCGTTCCACGGAGGAAGGCGAACCGAGCAGCAGCCTGTGCGATTGATCTGAACGATTCACGACAGGGCAGAAGAGGAATCCAGCCGTCCCATGAGCACGGCGGCGTTGGCGTCGAGGATGGTAATGGGTTGAATGCTGCCCGGCGAGGCAGGAGCGTCGCTCTTGTTCCAGATAACCGTGATGTTGGTATCGGTCCGTCCCATCCACTGGTCGGCGGACCGTTTCGAGTCGCCCTCGACCATGACCGGAACCGTCCTGCCGATCGATTCCCTGTTGAGGCGGGCCGTGATCGGTCGCTGCAGGTCCACCAGCCGGCTGACCCGTTCGCCCTTGACCTCTTCCGGGATGTCGTCCCGGAACCTGCGCGCCGCGATGGTGTTTTTCCGTTCGGAATATTTGAAGATATAGGCGGAGTGATAATTCACCTCTTGAACCAGGCGATAGGTGTCGAGGAACTCCTCTTCGGTTTCCGAGCAAAAGCCGCAAATGATATCGGTCGTGAGAGCGATCCCGGGATGGCGGCGACGGATGGTTGCAGCCAGGTCAAGGTAGTCCTTCCTGCCGTAGGTTCGGTTCATCAGTTCGAGGATGCGATCGTTGCCGGACTGCAGGGGCAGGTGGATGTGCTTGCAGATATTCGGGTGGCCTGCCACGGCATCCAGCAACGCGGGGGGAAAGTCTTTCGGGTGCGGGGAAGTAAAACGAACCCGCCGCACGCCCGGCACTTCAGCCACGGCCAGGATCAAGCTGGCAAAGTCCCAATCGTCGTAGCGGTAGGAATTGACGTTCTGTCCGAGCAGCGTGATTTGGGGATGGCCGCAGGCGACGGAAGCCTCGACCTCGCGGAGGATGCCCTGGGGATCGCGTGAACGTTCGCGCCCCCTGGTGTAGGGCACCACGCAGAAGCTGCAGAAGTTGTCGCAGCCGCGCATGATGGCGATCCAGGCATTGATCCCGCCGTCGCGCTCCGGAAGGATATCGTCGTAGGTTTCGTATTCGGACAAATCAACGGCCAGTCCCCGTCGCGCGAGGCCCTGCTCCGAGGCCTTCAGCGCGCTCGTCAACAGTCCTGGGAGTTGTCTGTATCCGTCCGGCCCCACGAGCACATCCACGAGCGGCTGCTTCTCGGCCAGTTCCTCCTTGAGGTTTTGCGCCATGCAGCCGAGCACTCCGACCACCAACGGGCGCTGTTCCTTGACGGCCTTCAGTTCGGCGAGGTGTCCGTACACCTTGTTGTGGGCATTCTCGCGGATGGCACAGGTGTTCATCAGCATGACGTCGGCTCGTTCGCGGTCCTCGGTAAATTCGAATCCCGCCTTGCGGAGTAACGACCGGACGAGTTCCGAGTCGTACTCGTTCATCTGGCAGCCGAAGGTTTCGATATGGACTTGGTGGGGCTTGTCTTGCCGGTTCATGATCAAAGTAGGGGGAGCCGCGCTGGTTCCAAAACGGCGGAGAGCGGCCGGCCGTAGGCTAGGCCGTCCGTCACGCCGGTGATGGTGACTTGGTGGATCGAACCGGCTGCGACTGCATCGGCTGCGACTGCCACCCTGGTGAAGTCGGCCGTGGTGCCGGTGCGGAACCCGTCTCGTTCACCCTGCTCGAAGAGAACGGAGACGGTCTTCCCGATTTGACGTTGATAACTAACGAGCGTCTTCGTTCGAGACAGTTCCGAGAGTGTCTTGCTGCGTTGCTTGATGATGGGCGGCGGAACCGACTGCCCCAGGCGAGCCGCAGCCGTGCCGGGCCTGGCCGAATAGCTGAACACATGGAAATAGGAGAAGGGGAGCCGTTCCGCCGTCCGAACGGTATTCATGAAGGCGTTCTCGTCTTCGCCGGGAAAGCCGACCATGAGGTCAGTTCCGAGGCCGAGGTTCGGCATGAGGGCGAGGGCCTGCTCCACGAGGTCTACATACTCATGGACTGTATAGCGGCGGTTCATCGCCTGCAGGATTCCGTCGTCGCCGCTCTGCAGGGGAAGGTGCAGGTAACGGCAGAGCTTCGTTGAGCTTGCCATCTGTTCCAACAACGATGTGGGCACCGTCGTCGGCTCGATCGATGAAATCCTGATGCGGGCGACATTGGGAATCGCTTCGAGTTCCCGCACCACATCGACCAGGGTTGCTCCCTTGTAGCAGTATTGCCCGATGTTGACCCCGGTGAGGACCAGTTCCCGGTAGCCGTGAGAGGCCAGGTCCTGCGCTTCCCGCAACACATCGTCGAGCGTCCTGCTGCGTTCGCGCCCGCGCGCGAAGGGAATGAGGCAAAAGCTGCACATGAAATCGCAGCCGTCCTGAATCTTCAGCAGGGCGCGGGTCTGGTCCGAATAGGCGGTGCCAGGCAGGACGAAATCTTCCCGATCAATCGTGCGGCTATGGCGGAGTTCCGGCTCCGGCTGTTTGCGGAGCTTGGCCGGGGCTGGAAGATAGTCCGGCAGATTCATCTTGAACTGCGTACCGACGATGAGGTCGATGCCCGGGACCATTTGCAATTGCGCAGCGCCGGTCTGGGCATAACAGCCGGTGACGGCGACGAAGGCATGGGGGGAATGGCGCAAGGTCTTGCGGACTGCATAGCGACAATCTTTTTCGGCGTTTTCCGTGACTGAACAGGTATTCAAGACGAGCAGGTCCGTCTCTTTTCCGAACTCCACCAGCCGGTAACCCTTCCGGCGAAGGCTCTCGCCCAACATGGAAGTTTCCGATTGGCTGAGGCGGCAGCCCAGAGTATGGAGTGACGCGCGCGGCGTAGTCGTCGACATCATGCGCGAGATTATATGAGGGAGTATGTCGGATCGGCAAGGTGACGGTGCAGGAAAAAGTGAGTCGCCTGCTTGAACGAGCCATAGGTGAGTGGTAGCATGGACGAACGTGACCGAGCTGTGGTGTCTGTCGGATCTCAGAACCATGACGAACCATCGCGTGCTGTTCAGTCTTCTCCTCGCTCTTCTGCTCCTGCTCCCGAACTCTGCCGGCTGGTCGAAGGAAAGCCTTCCGCTCGAACCGGATCTCAACAGCCGCCTCGACGAGTTGTACGACCATGAGTCGAGGCTGTTCATCATGCTCTATTCGCTCAAAGGCGACGGGAAGGTCGATTACATCACCGGCCGGATGGTGCAGGAGTATACGAGGAGCAACTACGGCAACCCGGTCTACTACACCGAACAATATCCGTTGTTCTATTGGTGGAACCACACGATGTGGAACGATCCGGATCAGGACGGTGTGAACGGGAACGAACAGGTCTATCAGGAAGACATCGAGTTCGACATCGCGCGCTACAAGCCCTGCGTCTTCAACGGACAACCCTGCTGAAGCGGCTGCTCTTCGGCAAGCCTTCAAACCGTCTTTCGTATCTCGTTAGAGTGCTTTCCCGTTCAGCTCCATCCATTGCGGTCACCGCCTATTCGAACACCAGCACCGGGCAGGATGCCTGGTGGAGGATCGCATGGGAGACGCTGCCCAGGACGAAGCGGGTGATGCCTCGTCTGCCTCGAGACCCCACCATGATGAGGTCCGCTCCCATTTTTTCCGCTTCCTGCACGATCGTCGTCGCGGGACTGCCGAGGACACTGGTGCTGTGGGTCGCATGTCCGAGCGCGCGGATCTTGGTCGCCACATCATCCACGAAGTCGCGCGCATGTTGAAGGGCTTGCGCTTCCAACTTTTCGGCGGCGGCATTGTCCACCGGCCAGGGTGGACGGGTCGGCGGCAGGACGGTCATCAGGTGCAGCTGCACCGGCTCCCTGAAGGGTTGTTGCTGGAGAAAGCGCAGGGCCGCCTCCGCGTCATAGGGGCCTTGCAACGGCAGTAGGACCTCCTTCAGGTCGCGGAGCGGGCCCTTCAGCAGCAGTTTCGCGCAGGAGGCAAAACTCAGGACCCGATGGGAAACGCTGCCGAACAGCCGTTCCTTGATCGGCCCGAGACCCCTGGCTCCCATGAGAATGAGATCCGCATGGAGGGACTCCGCCGTGGTGACGATGACTTCCGCCGGCGAGCCGATCTCCAGCCGCTTGGTGACCGGTCCACTATTGGGCGGGAGCAACGAATGGACGCGGGTCAATAGGAGATCGCCGTCTTCCTTCATGCTCCGCTCCAACTGGGCGTAGAGTTCCTGGGCCACCTCCGGCATCATCATGGGATAGGCCGGTCTGGGAGCGTCCACAACATGGAGGAGCGTCAGAGCATCGGCCCGCCGGAGATATTTGAGTGCCCGCACTGCTTCGTAGGAATTGTCGGAGCCATCGACTGCGACAAGAAGATTCATGGTACGCACTCCTTTCGGTGCTGCAGTCTCATTGCGGAGACCGGGGGACCAGATACCGTTGAAACCAAGACAGCGCCTCTTCGGCGACTTGCTCCAGGGTTCCCGCCTCTTCGAAGAGGTGACCGGCACCGGGGATGATTATCAGTTGTTTCGGGCAGGTGAGTTGTGCGAAGGCCTCCCGGTTCATGTCGATCACAGGTCCGTCATCTCCACCGACAAGCAACAGGGTCGGCGCCGTCACCCTGCTCAAATAGGGCCCTGCCAGATCTGGCCGGCCGCCGCGTGACACGACCGCGCTCACCGCTTGAGTCTTGCGTGCCGCCGCCTGCAGCGCCGCGCCGGCTCCCGTGCTGGCGCCGAAGTACCCTGTGGCCAGTCCGGTCGTGCTCGGATATTTGCTCAACCAGATCTGTGCAAGTAGGAGTCGGTCGGTGAGGAGGTCGATGTCGAAGACCTTCCGGCGATCGCCTGCCTCGTCCGGTTCGAGCAGGTCCAGCAGCAGGGTTGCGAATCCGCCCGCTTGCAGATGGCGTGCGACCAATTGGTTGCGAGGGCTGAAGCGTCCGCTGCCGCTGCCATGGGCAAAGGCGATGACGCCCTTGGGGGAGTCGGGAAGACTGAGAATCCCCTCGAGAGAGACTCCCGCTTCACTGAGTCTGACCTGATGAACGGTCAATCCCTTGAGATCGGGTCGCATCTCTCTCCTCCTCTGATGCCGATGGAGTGCCGAGCGACGCTGAACTCCGACTCTGCTGGCGATGGGCATGAGCGTCCTCAGTGGCAGGCAGTCGGGCAAAAGAAGATCACATAGACCACGACCACGAGTCCCACCAGCACCGCACCGATCCATAGCCACTGCGTTCGCGACATCGTCGGCTCCCTTCGAACAGTGAAGCAGCAAGAGAGGTGCCATCCTGGTTGGAAACATCGTAATGGAACAGGAGGTTGATGGCTTGTGGGAATCGGAAGGTGAAGTGCCAACGGCGGTTTGGATTCTGTGGCTTTCCGCTACAGAGTGCCGATGCCGGCTGTAGCATGACACCCCCTCTATGAAATCCAAGAAACTCCGACATAGGGCCGGCGATCGTGATGTTGCCGAAATCTCTCCATTCCTAAGCCATTCGCCCTCAGTTACCAGTTCCCTTCTGCATGGCATCGGCCTTGCTGAATGCTGAATGTAGTGCTGGAAATTTGAGGAGGTGTGATGGCAGAGCGCCTGTTCACGAAGATTCTCGTGCCGGTAGATTTTTCTCCCTGTTCGGAAGAGGCCTTTCGTATCGCCCTGTCGTTCGCGAACCTGTTTCAGGCAGAGGTGCTGCTCCTGCACGTCATCGACACGAAGAACTTGGATGCGCTGAATCGTCTCGGGCTGGCGCCTTCCTCTGAAGTCGAACAACAAAAGAAACGGTTGCACCATCACGCCCGGTTGAATGCGCGGCGGCTGCTCGACTGGGATGAAGCGAAGGGCGTGACGATCAGGAGACTGCTCGCGAGCGGTTCTCCCTTTGAAGAAATCGCACGCACGGCCAGGGTGGAAGGGGTTGATCTGGTGGTGATGGGAAGTTATGGAGGGGCGATCGGCGGGGTGGACAAGATTTTTTTCGGCAGCACGGCGGAGAAGGTGGTGCGGACGGCAGGCTGTCCGGTCCTGACGGTCCCGCTGCCGGTGAAACGGTTCAAGGCAAGGGCAGGCAAGAGCACATAAAGGAGGCAGGCATGGGTGCAAACAGGGTGCGGGAGATGTTCACGGGTGGTCGGTGGTTGCTGGCGGTCGGTTTCGTCTTGGCGCTCTGTACACAGGGCGGGGCTCAAGCGGAGCAGCGGATCGAGGTGACGATCAAGGATTTCGCCTTCCTCACCAAACAGATCCCCCTCCGGCTGGGAGTGGCGACGGTGATCGAGATCACCAATCTGGATCAGGAGCGCCATGATTTCGGCTCGACCATGTTCGACGGCATCCCGACGCGAATCGAATCCGGCGGAGTCGTTTCCTACGGCAGGGGTATCGGCGGTCTGTTTCTGGATGCAAAGAAGGGCGCGGTGATTCGTTTCACCATGGAGCGGCCGGGCCGGCATGAATTCCGTTGTTCCATCCATCCGAACATGAAGGGGGAACTGCTGCTCTTGAACGTGGAGGCGGTCTGAACTATGACGGCGCTGATCAAGCGGATCCTCTTTGCGACCGACTTTTCGGCCTGTGCGGAGCGGGCGATGGAATATGCCGTCATGTTAGCCGCCACGTGGAAGGCGGAACTCTGCGCGATGACCGTGCTGGAACTCTATCCGGGGATGGATCCGGACTACACCGTCAACAAAATGTACCTGGATCACCTGCGGGTGGAATCGACCAGCCGGTTGCAAGCGGTTCAGGATCGGGTGAAAGCGGCGGGGCAGGCGGTCACGACGCGCATCGAAGTCGGCATACCGAGCCAGGCAGTTCAAACGGTTGCCGAAGAGATCGGCGCGGACCTGTTGGTAGTGGGGACACATGGCAGAACCGGACTCGACCATGTCTTGGTCGGCAGCACCGCCGAGCGAGTGGTGCGCATGGCGCCCTGCCCGGTCTTGGCGGTAAAGAGCGCCAAGACCGGCATCGGTACCACGACGGTCGGGACCATCAAACGGATCGTGGTCCCCATCGACCTCTCCGGTTGTTCGCTCGATGCGCTGGAATATGCCGCGCGGTTTGCCGAGCGCATCGGCGCTTCGCTCACCATTCTTCACGCCATGGAGCCGGTCGCTTATGGATTGGATTTCAGCCTGAGCCATGCGAAGGAGTGGAAACGGCAACGGGAGTACTTGGAGGACCGGCTCACCGTACTCACCACCTGCCTGACTGCCCACGGAATCCGGGCCGACCACGTGCTCAAGCCAGGCTTGCCGGCCGATTCGATCGCCTCCTATGTCACGGAACAGGGTTTTGACTTGATGATCATGGGCACCCATGGCCGGCGCGGGCTTTCGCACATTCTCGTCGGGAGCATCGCCGGCGCCATGCTGCGTCACGCGCCCTGTCCGGTTCTCACGGTCCGGCAATTCACCGTCGGTCCGGATGCTCAACGGTTGATTCCGCTCGGGGAAACCTAACCGGTCGCCTGTTTCAATAAGGAGGCTTCCATGAGGACCCAGGCCAAGATGCAGCCGGTTTCGAAGTCGATGTCACAGGCTTCGGGCCGTCACGGAGGAAATCCATGAAGCTCGCGAATGAGCGGAGGCTCGGGCGCTCGATGCCGGTCCCCAAGGATCTCGATCTCCTGCTGACCAGGCTCGATCGCCTATCGCTGGCGCCCGGTTTCAGCTTACAGCGCCAGGTGGCGCTCAGGACGGCCTTGCAGGTCTATTTTGAACCGGGCGGCCAAGCGCTCCTGTCGCCGTTGCCGGAAGAAGTCGAACTGGCCGATCTCCTGCTCTACGCCGACTTCTATCCGGAAGACGGCCAACTCACCTTGATCGAGCAGCTTCGCGACGTCATCACGGAACACATTCCCGACGAGCAGCGTGCCTGGATGGATCCGCTCAAACATTCTTACATGGATTTGGTCGAAGTATTGCCGCATGATTCCGGGGAGGCGCGCCGGCCATTGCGATCGATCGGCAACGGGCGGCTTTATGAGATTCCGGCTGAAACCTTGGGGCAAGAGGTGCAAGTGGGGCAGGTGTCGCTCATGCGCCTCGTTCGCGAGCCGGGCGACACGGAAACCTCATTGGCGGTGTCGGCGGGACCGATGCTGCTCTTGTCGGCGGAAGATGCCAAGGTCCTCTATGAGACGACAGCCGAAGAGCGCCGAGAGATGGAAGTTGTGGGCGGATCCTTCGAACTCGGAGATTGGCCTGAATTCGCCAAGCGATTCGGGCACCTGCTGCTGCGGAACTTTGCGCGGATGCGTTTGGCGGCCCTACTGGAGGCAGTCGGCGAGATTCGTTACAGAACCGCAGACGGAGAGCCATACTTCTACGTGATGGCGATCTACGAACATCATGAGTTTGCTTTTCTGGTTGGGAGCATGAGCACGCTGGAAGGCTGGGAGGAGATTCCGGTCGGACCGGAGGGAGCCGCCCATTCCAAGAAGTTACGCCGCTTTGTCCAGCGGCTCAAAGAGGGAGTCTTGGCAGGAGTGGCGGCGGCGAGGGTAACTGTGACCGCCACGGAACTGTTCCTGGAATGTGATTCGCAGGAGAGGCTGGATGGGATCAAACATACCCTGGCTGCCACCTTTGGATTCTCGCTGCACTTTCGCGGGGAGGCGACGCAACCTCCGTCCCGCCGGGTGACGCAAGAAGAGTTGGCCACAGAGCAGCCCCTCACGCTGCTGGTAACCGATGAAGAGGATCATGCCTTGGTGAACACGTTTCTCGAAACCGTCTATTTGGAGTGGGCGGACCGAGAATCGCCGGCACTGGGTGGCCGCACCCCTCGCCATACAGTGACGACCTCGGAGGGGAAAGAACGAGTGGAGGCGCTCATCAAGGAGATGGAGCAGACGAACCTGGGACTGCTCCGGACGGGGATCACTGCGTTCGACTACAACAAGCTCCGCGCGCACGTGGGACTCTGCTGATGGTGACAGGTGAAGCGCATCTCGTGAAGCGTATTTCGTGAGACGCGTTGGAATCTTTACGAGATACGAACGATGAGATACGAAAAACGAGGAACGAGCGGTGACATGCAAGGGCAAGTGACGGAGATCCTCGCGCAGGCTCGGAGCGAGCCGCCCAACATCCTCAAGGCGCTGCTGGCGCTGCAGGAAACCCTCGGCCATGTGCCGGTGGAGGCGATCCCGGACATCGCCCACGCCTTGAACCGCACGACGGCGCAAGTCGCCGGGGTCCTATCTTATTACCCGGATCTGCTGGTCCAGGCACCGGGCCGGCACATGATTCGCGTCTGCATGGGTGAATCCTGTTACGCCAACGGCTGCGGGCGTCTCTTGCGGTCGTTGCAGGACCGGCTGCGCGTGGATGTGGGTGAGACGACGGGGGGAGGCAAGTTTACCCTCGACACCATGTCCTGCGCGGGAAACTGCGCGGTTTCCCCAACGGTCATCATCGACCGCGACCTCTGGGGACGGGTGCTGCCGTCGCAGCTCGATGCGCTGTTGCAACAATACAAATGATTGATGAGTGCTGAATGGCCACGCGACTCTATCTTTCCAACGACACCTCGGCCAGGGCTGCCGGTGCCGCCTCCCTGGCGGACGCCTGGGCGGACCGGCCTGAGATCCAATTGATCCGGACCTCCTCGCGCGGCGCGTTTTATCTTGAGCCGATGGTGGAACGGGACAGTCCCGACGGCCGCATAGCCTGGTTCAACGTCACGCCGGACGACCTGCCGCGCATCCTGGCCGGTAGGGATGGCACCCTGGTCTCGTCGATTCCCTTTCTCGCCCGCCAGACCAGGGTCACCTACGCAAACTTCGGTGAAACCGAACCCCTGGCCCTAGACGAATACCAGGCCCGTGGCGGGTTGCGTGGGCTGGAACAGGCCTTGAGCATGTCGCCGGAGACCATCATCGAGGAACTGAAACGGTCACGGCTGCGTGGGCGAGGAGGGGCGGCCTTTCCCGTGTGGAACAAGTGGCAGGTCGCGCAGCAGACGGAAGCGGACGAAAAGTATGTGGTGGCCAATGCCGACGAAGGGGATGCAGGGACCTATTGTGACCGGATGATTTTGGAAGGCGATCCCTTTCGGCTCCTGGAAGGAATGTTGATCTGCGCCCGCGCCGTCGGGGCCGGTCGGGGCTACGTCTATTGCCGTCACGAATATCCTGCCGCTGCGGCATCCCTGCGGGCGGCCATTCATAAGGCCGATGAAGCGGAGCTGTTGGAACTTTCCGGCGAACCCTTCCCGATCGAGGTGGTTGAGGGGGCCGGCTCCTATGTCTGCGGAGAGGAGACGGCGCTCTTGGAATCACTGGAAGGTGGACGGGGAGTCGTGCGGGCCAAGCCCCCCTATCCGGCACAGGAGGGACTCTACGGCAAGCCGACCATTGTCAGCAACGTGCTGACCTTCGCCACGATTCCCACCATCCTGTCCCGGGGCGGAGCCTGGTACGCCTCTCTCGGTACCGAACGTTCGAGCGGCACGATGGCGTTGCAACTGGGCGGGAGGGTGAAGCAGCCCGGCTTGGTGGAGGTGCCCTTCGGTCTAAGTTTGCGGCAGGTGTTGGATCAATTCGGCGGTGGGATGGCGCCGGGCGCACGTTTTAAGGCCGTGCAGGTCGGCGGGCCGCTCGGAAGTCTGTTCCCTGCTTCCGAGTTGGACATTCCGATTTGTTACGACGCCTTCGCCCAAGCAGACGCGGTGCTGGGGCATGGCGGTATTGTCGTCTACGACCACGAAACCGACATGGTGGACCTTGCCAGGCACTTCATGGCCTTTACCGCCAACGAATCCTGCGGCAAATGTACGCCCTGCCGCATCGGGTCCGTCAGGGGCCGGGAGATCCTTGAACGCATCCAGGCGGGCAGCGGGACGGTGGACGACCTTGCGCTGTTGGGTGACTTGGGCGAGACGATGAAGGTGGCCAGTCTCTGCGCCCTCGGCGGGCGAGCGCCCTATCCGGTGCTGACGGCGATCGAACATTTCCCGGACGAGTTTAGACACAAGCTGTCGGCCTTCAGCCGTCAGCAGTGAGCTGATAGCTGAATACTGATGGCCGAGAGCTGATGCCCATGAAACTTTCCATCAACAATCGGCTCGTGGTGGCCTCGCCTGGCGACACGGTACAGAGCGCGGCCCAAAAGGCCGGGATCGCGATCCCCGGACTCTGCTTGTCCGATCACTTGAAGCCGTTCGGCTCCTGCCGTCTCTGCCTCTGTGAAGTGGAGGGGCAGGCGGGGATGCCAGCCTCCTGTACGACTCCGGTCCGCGAGGGCATGGTGGTCCGGACGGAGAGCGAGCGGCTGAATCGGCTCAGGCGGAACATCGTCGAACTCTATCTGTCTGAACAGCCGGCGGAGCGGGCTCCGGAACCATTGCAATGGCTGGCCAAGTCGCTGGGACTCAGGCAGGTCCGCTATCCGCAACCCTCCACTAGGCTGGACGTCGTCGATCGCTCCAACCCGTTTTTTACTTTTGACAACGCGGCCTGTATTTCTTGCGCCCGTTGCGTGCGGGCCTGTGACGAAATTCAGGGGACCTACGCCTTGACGATGGTCCATCGCGGCTTTGAAAGCAGGCCGGTGGCCGGGGCCGCCTCCTTGGCCGGCGAGTCTGAGGGGTTTGCCTCGTCGAACTGTGTCTCCTGCGGGGCCTGCGTGAAGGAATGTCCTACCGACGCGCTCATGGAAAAGACCATCGCAGAGCAGGGGCCGCCGAATCGGACCGTCCGCACCACCTGCGCCTATTGCGGCGTCGGTTGCACATTCGAGGTCGGGGTGAGGAATGATCGGATCCTGAGCATGGTGCCGGCGGATGATGGCCCCTCGAATCAGGGCCATGCCTGCATGAAGGGACGGTTCGGCTGGACCTATAACGATGCGCCGGACCGATTGCGCGCGCCGTTGCTCCGGCAGGGTGGCAGGTGGGTCGAGATTTCCTGGTCCGCCGCACTCGACCGGATCGCACAGGAATGGTCGCGGATCAAAGAGACCTATGGGACGGATGCGCTGGCGGCGATTTCGTCAAGTCGCGGGACGAATGAAGAGAACTATCTGTTCGGCAAGTTCATGCGCTGTGTGGTCGGCAGCAACCACATCGACAACTGCGCGAGGGTCTGTCACAGCGCGACCGTGACCGGCATGATGGAAACCTTGGGGGCCTCGGCTGCGACCAACAGCATCCAGGACGTGGACCAAGCGAAATTGATCATGGTGGTGGGAGCCAATCCGACCGAGTCCCACCCGGTCGTCGGTGCGCGCATCAAACGGGCGGTGCGGCGAGGGGTGCCGCTGATCGTGATCGATCCCCGGCGGACCGAAATGGCACGCATGGCGGATCTGCATCTGCAGTTGCATCCCGGCACCAATGTGGCGCTATTGAACGGCCTCGGCCATGTCATCGCAAAGGAACGGCTCATCGATCAGGCCTTCGTAGGCGAGCGGACCGAGGGGCTCGACGACTGGCTGAAGACGGTCGAGGACTGCACGCCGGAGCGTATGGCTCGGATCACCGGAGTACCGGCCCATCTGATCGCTGAGGCGGCGCGTCTCTATGCCAAGAGCGGCGGGTCCATGGCGGTACATGGTCTCGGCATGACTGAACATCGGTGGGGGAGCCACGGCGTGATCGCGCTGGTGAACCTCGCCCTGGCCACCGGCAACATCGGAAAGCCCGGCAGCGGGATCAACCCGTTGCGCGGCCAGAATAATGTCCAGGGCGCGTCGGATGTCGGCTGCCTGCCGACCTACTTCGCCGGGTATCAGCCGCTGACTGATCCGGCGCTGGCCGCCGTGCATCTGGCCGTGACCGGTCGTCCCTTGCCGCAGGCGCGTGGCATGAAGACGCCGGACATGTGGGATGCGGCGCTGGCCGGGACGCTCAAGAGCCTCTGGATCATCGGCTACGACGTGGCCCAGACGGACCCCAATCTCAAGAAGGTCCATGCGGCGTTAAAGAATCTTGAGTTCCTCATCGTGCAGGATCTATTTCTCAGCGAGACGGCCAAACTTGCGCACCTGGTGATTCCCGGTGCCTCGTTTCTGGAAAAGGACGGGACCTTCACCAATCTGGAGCGGCGCATCCAACGTATCCGGAAGGTGGTGGAGCCGCCGGGCGGTGTGCTGCCGGACTGGCAGGTGGTCTGTGAAGTCTCGGCGCGGATGGGGTATCCCATGCGGTACGGCCATCCCTCCGCCATCATGGATGAGATTGCGCAGCTGGCGCCGATGTTCGCCGGGGTGTCGTACGATCGGCTGGAGGGGCCGGAGGGGTTGCAGTGGCCGGTTCCGTCGAAAGAGCATCCGGGCACCTCATTGATGCATGAGCGATCGTTCCCGAAAGGCAGGGCGCGTTTTGTCGCGGTGGACTACCTGCCGCCCGGCGAATCGCCGACGGAAAGTTACCCGCTGGTGCTGATCACCGGGCGCATTCTGCAACATTACAACTGCGGGGCGCAGACGAGACGGACCGAGATCATGCGGGTGGTCGATACCGACGTGCTCGAGATGCATGCCGTCGATGCGGCACGTTTGGATCTCCATGACGGCGAGATGGTTCGGTTGGTCAGTGGGCGCGGCGAAGCCAGACTTCCCGTGATGGTGAGCGGGCGCGTGCAGCCGGGCGAACTGTTCACGAGTTTTCACTTTCCCGATACGGATCTGAACCAGTTGTTGTCCTCCAGCGCCGATGAGAGTTCCAAGTGTCCGGAGTATAAAGTCTCGACCGTGCGGGTGGAAAAATTGGCGCCGATCGGAACTCCTTCGACCCCGATGCATGTGATGCTGATCACATGACGACAGAGCCCTCCACCCCTGCAACCGGTTCTGTCGCCGATGCCTATCCGCCGCCTGAGATCGCAGCTCGTGTCTGCAAGGTCGGGCTCGCCAAAGTGACCACCCCCGTGTCGACGATGATCGCCTTGGCCATCTTGGCTGGAGCCTTCATCTCGCTGGGGGCGCTCTTCTACACCGTCACGGTGACGACCGGGAAGGATGGTCCCGAGGTTCCGTTCGGCGCCCTACGCCTTGCCGGCGGTGTGACGTTCAGTCTGGGGCTGGTGCTGGTGGTCGTCGGGGGCGCGGAGCTGTTCACCGGCAATAACCTCATCGCGATGGCCTGGGCAGTCGGCTGTGTCCGGACCAGTCAAGTGGTCAGGAATTGGCTGTGGGTCTATCTCGGCAACCTGCTCGGCGCAGGCGGGACAGCCGTACTCGTGTTGCTGGCGGGCGTGCATACGTTGGGAGACGGAGCCGTCGGAGACACGATGGTCAAAATCGCGCGCAGCAAGATCGCGCTCGACCCCGTTCAAGCGGTGGCACGCGGCATCCTCTGCAATGTGCTGGTCTGCCTGGCCATATGGTTGTGTATGGGGGCGCGGAGCGTGGCGGATAAGATCCTCGCGATCGTCCTGCCGATCAGTGCCTTCGTCGCTTGCGGCTTCGAACATTCGGTCGCCAACATGTTTTTCTTTCCCTTGGGGATCGCCCTGGCTGCAGGCGGTGCCGCGCCGTTGTCGCTGGTGGGGGCGGTGAGCAATCTCCTGCTGGTGACGATCGGCAACATCATCGGCGGAACGTTGCTCGTGGCGCTGGTCTATTGGTTCGTATATCTCCGGACTGATGCGCTCGCCCGATGATTTGCGTCGGAGTCGCGAGCTGCCGGTCTCCTCGCCCGCTCAACGGGCTTCCAGCCCTTGCTTGATCGCCTTGGCTACCTCGCCGCACTCCGTCACCAACTCGACACGAGATTGCGTGCCTGCGATCCGGGGAGATCGGTTCGCGACGCAGGACTCGAAATCCTTGATCTCGCTGTTGTCGAAGGTCCGACTCCAGATTTGCGATACCCGCTGGCGCTCCTCCTGCGCATGCTGATCGACGAACAGCCATCCCACAATCGAGAGTGTGACGACGACCAGTCCGACGCCGATCAGTTTGACGATCCGGCTTCGCAGGACCTTGATGACAACATACAGTACCGCCGCACCGATCAGGATTGCCAAGGCTCCGCCGATCGCCAGTTCCATAGGCTCGACCTCGACATAACGCGAATTCCACCACAGGCCTAAGTTTGTCATGGTCATCCCTCTCCTCGTGGCTGGCATTCTTATACCAGGTCGTTTATGGAAAAACCTCCCTGAACAGACGAATTCTCGATTCTGATGCGTAGGCGGCTCGCGACGGTGGTATGCTGCTGCTCGTGATCCCCCAGTCTCCTTCAATCTGATGAACAGAGCTACCCTGCGCGCCGTTCTGACTCCGCGACTCGGCATCATGCTGCCTTTGGGGTTCGCCTCGGGATTGCCTTTGGCGTTGACGGGGGGAACCCTCCAAGCCTGGCTGACGGAAGCGGGCTTGGACCTGACGACGATCGGACTCTTCGCCTACGTCGGCCTTCCCTATACCCTGAAATTCCTGTGGGCTCCGGTCATGGACCGGGTCGTGCCGCCCTGGCTCGGTCACCGCCGGGGGTGGATGGTCGTGACCCAAACCGGCCTCGCGCTGGCCTTGGCGACGATGGCGTTGATCGGGCCTTCAGGCGGCGCGCAGCTCTTTGCCGCTCTGGCGCTGGGCGTGGCCTTTCTCTCCGCCTCGCAAGACATCGTGTTCGACGCCTATCGGACCGATTTGCTGAAGCCGGATGAGCGGGGGCTGGGAGCCGCCACCTGGGTGATGGGGTACCGCATCGCCATGATCACCTCCGGTTCGCTGGCCCTGATCCTGGCGGCTCGAATGGACTGGTCCTGGGCCTATCTCTGCATGGCAGCGTTGATGGCGCTGGGAGTGGCGACCGTCTTGATGATTCCTGAGCCGGAGGCGGCGCGAGCCGCACCACAGTCGATGAAGGAAGCGGTCTGGGGGCCGCTGTCGGAGTTTTTATTACGACCCATGGCGGGAGCCCTGCTGGGCTTGATCGTGCTTTACAAACTCGGGGATGCCTTCGCCGGCGCCCTGACGACTTCGTTTCTGCTGCGTGGGATGGAATTTTCGTCGGAAGATATCGGGGTGATCAGGGCGTTCGGCATCGGGGCGACGATCTTGGGCGCCTTCATCGGCGGCGGCCTGATGCCGCAACTGGGGCTCTTTCGTTCGCTGTTGGTGTTCGGGCTGCTGCAGGCCCTCTCGAACCTCTCGTTCTTATGGCTGGCCTGGGTGGGAAAGAGTTACGCCGTCATGGCCTTTGCCGTCGGCTTCGAAAATCTCACCGGCGGCATGGGCACGGCGGCCTTCGTGGCGCTGGTCATGTCGCTCTGCAACCATCGCTACACCGCGACCCAGTTCGCGTTACTCTCCTCCGTCGAAGCCCTCGGACGTGTCTTCCTCGGCTGGCCTGCTGCGAAGCTGGTAGGGCTGGCAGGGTGGGGCCCGTTCTTCTTCGTGACCTTTCTGGCCGCGCTACCTGGTCTGTGGTTGTTGTGGTATCTCCGGAAACCGGTCACGCAGCATGCGGAACTGAGTGAGGGGAAGAGTGAGGTGAGTCTGTCTTGTTGAATGTTCCGGCGAGCGGTCGAATCGGGCTACCGGTCTGTCGGTTCGCTGTGCACGAAGCCACGCGAGTCGTTGGGTGAAACATTCCGAGGAATCACAGGAGTGATTAGAAGACACCGCTTATCCCGAAGAAGACGTCTGCCCGCTCTATCCTGACTGTCCGACTGTTGTAACTCCTGTCTCGATTCCGTGCTCCCCGCGGCTGTTCGCTGACGGGCCATCGAGGTACGGATTGAAGCAGCCTATGAACATATGTACACTGTACGCATGGGTGATATCCGATTTGAATGGGATGAGAAGAAGAATCGGCAGAATATTCGAAAACACGGTGTCTCGTTCGAGGAGGCGCAGTCGGTGTTCCTTGACGACCATGCGATACGGTTCTACGACCCGGATCACTCGGAGGACGAGGAACGCTTTCTCATGCTGGGCCTCGGTTTCACGCTGCGTATTCTGATCGTGTGTCACTGCTATCGAGAACGAGACGGCGTCATCCGCATCATTTCAGCCAGAAAAGCGACTCGACAGGAGCGCGTGCATTATGGGAGGTGATATATGAGAGCACGGTATGATTTTTCCACGATGAAGGGACAGCGCAATCCGTACCGCGGTCGGCTGAAGCAACCCATCACCATTCGCTTGGATAAGGCGACCGTCGCCTATTTCAAGGGGTTAGCCGACGAACTCGGAATGCCGTACCAGAATCTGATCAATTTGTACCTGCGAGATTGTGCGCTGAATCAGAAGAAGCTTGATCTGAGGTGGGCATCATAACTCACAGCGACATGGGGTGCCTGTGTGGCCAAGGTCAGAGCCGGGGAAGACGTCATGCCTCAGTGATAACCGGCCCTGTCCTGGAGGCTCTATCGCTTCCTACGGTTTCAGTTTTCTCTGTAGAAACAGAATGAACAGCATGAGCGTCGGCAACGGCGCCAGCGCGAACGGCACCAGCCACAGAAACACGTTCTTCCCCCGCACGCGGGCCTGGTCGAACATCCAAATGAAGATCCACACCAGCAGGCCGATGTAGTTCACGGCCATCCAGCGGGTGGTGTGAATCTTCAATCCGCTGGTCGATTCCGGCTCGCCTTGGACGAGAAAGATTCCAATCAGGAGCACGAAGGCCCCCAGGAGTCCTGCCACGAGGCGTTTGCTCCACACGAACATAGTGTCCTCTCCAGTAACCGTATGACCGTCGCGACCGAGCGGGTCAGGGTTCCATTCTTCAGAAATCGAGCGTAAGCTAACCAGGCTGGATTCATTTGTCAAACCGCCGGGTCTCGCTGCGGCCGTTATCGCACAGGGATGGAGTCATCCCCGATAGAGGTTGAACATCAGTACCCCGAAGCTGGCTAGTGTGGTGATAGGTTTGGCGATTGCGGTCGGATTGGCGGCGACCAATCCGACGATGGATTCATATCTGCGTTTTGTGGAAGCGCGGCTGTCGGCGGAGATCGACAAAATGGACCAGTCCACACCGCGCCAAGAACGGGATCTGATCAAGGGGATCTTTCGATCTCAAGGCAGCAAGCTCGTCGATGGCGTCATCCGGCCGAATACGACAAGGAACAACTGGGGCCTGCTCAGCCTGTTCGAAACGAACGTGTTGGATCAACCGGTGCTGGTGCTCGGCATGGCGGGGCAGTTCATTCCCTTGCGTGGGGTCGAGGAGGCGACGGTCAAGGTTGGTCGGCTCGCTTTTTGACCTAGGATCTGACTTTTCTCGCCGCCCGGCAAAAAATATGCTTCTCCAGAGCCTGTTCGACTGTGGATAACTGGGTAAAAACCTGGCCAAAACCTGCTTCAAATCAAAGGGCAGGGCTATCACCAGCTTATCCCCACTAATCACAGGTGATCCACAACATTTTGTTTGACAAAAAAAAACGATCACTATATCTAGTAGGCATGTGTGGTCGAGCGAGGATTGATTAGAACGGTCAGCCGTCACTTGCACCATTTGTCAGGCACCTGCTGAAGGAGGAACCAGTGAGGATTGAACGAAGATTCACCAAGCGTGGGCAGAGCCCCTATGAGGGTCTTGCGTTCGTACAACGTTCCTCGGAGATCCGGAATCCCGACGGATCGACCGTCTTCAAGTTGGACCATATCGCTGTGCCGGAGCATTGGACGCAACTGGCGATTGATATCCTCGCCCAAAAGTACTTCCGGAAGGCAGGGGTGCCGCAAGTACACGAGGACGGAACCCCGGTTGTGGACGCCGCAGGCAGGCCGGTGCTTGGCGGTGAACGTGACGCCCGGCAGGTGTTCGAGCGGCTGGCCGGTTGTTGGACGTTTTGGGGCAAAAACCACGGCTATTTCAAGACACCCGAGGACGCGACGGCCTTCCACGATGAGATGTGTTACATGCTGGCCAATCAAATGGCCGCCCCCAACAGTCCCCAGTGGTTCAACACGGGGTTGCACTATGCATACGGGCTGTCGGGGCCGGCGCAGGGCCACTTTTACGTCGATCCCAAGCTGGGCGAGGTCGTCAAGGCAACGAACGCCTTCGAGCATCCACAGCCGCATGCCTGTTTCATCCAATCCATCGAAGACGATCTGGTCAATGAGAACGGCATCATGGACCTCTGGGTTCGCGAGGCGCGTTTGTTCAAGTACGGCTCCGGCACCGGTACCAACTTCTCGCGGTTGCGCGGTGATGGAGAATCGCTGTCAGGCGGTGGCCGGTCCTCCGGTCTCATGTCGTTCCTGAGGATCGGCGATCGGGCCGCCGGGGCGATCAAATCCGGTGGAACGACGAGGCGTGCGGCCAAGATGGTCTGTTTGGACCTCGACCATCCGGACATCGAGGAGTTCATCGATTGGAAAGTCGTGGAAGAGCAGAAGGTGGCCGCCATGGTCACCGGCTCGAAGATCTGCGCGCAGCGGCTCAACGCCGTGCTCAAGGCCTGTGTGACGGCAGAGGGCCCTGTCGAACTGGACATGAAGAAGAACCAGCCGTTGCGGGATGCCGTGGCGGCGGCCCGGCGCGATATGGTGCCGGAGGCCTATGTCCATCGCATGTTCGACTATGCGAAACAGGGCTACACCCATTTCGTCTTCCACGAATACGACACCAACTGGGACGGCAAGGCCTACCAGACCGTGTCGGGGCAGAACTCCAATAACAGCGTGCGTATCCCCAATGGGTTCTTCGACGCGTTGGAGCGGGACGGCGACTGGGAGCTGCGCCGTCGGATCGACGGCAAGGTCAGCAAGCGGGTCAAGGCGCGCGACCTCTGGGACAAGATCGCCTGGGCCGCCTGGATCTGCGCCGATCCCGGCACCCAGTACGACACGACGATCAATGAATGGCACACCTGTCCGGAGGACGGCCGGATCAATGCCTCCAATCCCTGTTCCGAATATATGTTCCTGGATGATACGGCCTGCAATCTGGCGTCGCTCAACCTCGCGAAGTTTTTCAACGCGGAAGGGGAATTCGACCTGGAGTCTTTCCGCCATGCGGTGCGCTTGTGGACCATCGTGCTGGAGATCAGTGTGTTGATGGCGTCATTCCCGAGTCGCGCGATCGCGCAGAAGAGTTATGAGTTCCGCACGCTCGGTCTGGGTTACGCGAACCTCGGCACCATTCTGATGAAGCAGAGCGTACCCTACGATTCGCCTAAGGCGACGGCGATTTGCGGCGCGATCACGGCGATCATGACCGGGGAGTCCTATGCGACCTCGGCGGAGATGGCGGCTGAAATAGGCCCGTTTCCCGGCTACGGCAAGAACCGCGAGGCGATGTTGCGCGTGATTCGCAACCACCGCCGAGCCGCCTACAGCGCGCCAAACGATGAGTACGAGGGGTTGACGATCAAGCCGACGCCGATTCAGCCCGAATACTGTCCGCCGGCGATGCTGCTCGCGGCGCGCCGCGCCTGGGACCGCGCGTTGGAGCTGGGCACGGCCTATGGATTCCGGAACGCCCAGGTAACGGTCATCGCGCCGACCGGCACGATCGGTCTGGTGATGGACTGCGATACGACCGGCATCGAACCGGATTTCGCCCTCGTCAAATTCAAGAAATTGGCGGGCGGCGGGTACTTCAAGATCATCAACCAGAGCCTGCCTCCGGCGTTGGATGCATTGGGGTATACCGATGCGCAGATTCAGGACATCGTGGCCTACTGTGCCGGCCATCAAACCCTAAAAGGCGCGCCCTTCATCAACCATGAGGTGTTGCGTCAAAAGGGGTTCGACGATGCGACGCTGGAACGGCTGGAAGGGTCGTTGGCGCAGGCCTTCGAGATCCAGTTTGTGTTCAATAAATTTACACTCGGTGAGGACTTCTGTCGGAAAAAGTTGGGAATCAGCGAAGCACAATTGGCGGACCCCACCTTCAACATGCTGAAGCACTTGGGTTTCACCCAAGAAGAAGTCGCGGCGGCGAACGATTATTGCTGCGGCACCATGACGGTCGAGGGTGCGCCCCACCTCAACCCAGAACACCTACCCGTGTTCGACTGTGCGAATCGCTGCGGGCGGATCGGCCAGCGGTACATCGCCGTTGATGCGCACATCCGCATGATGGCGGCGGCCCAGCCCTTCATCAGCGGGGCGATCAGCAAGACGATCAACATGCCGGCCGATGCCACGTTGGAGGATGTGAAGTCGGCCTATCTATTCGCCTGGAAGAGCATGGTCAAGGCCGTGGCGCTCTACCGCGACGGGTCGAAATTGAGCCAGCCGCTGAATGCCTCCTCGGACAGCGGCAAGGCGATGGACGCGACGCCCACCGTCATGTCCGTGGCCGAAAAGGTGGCTGAGCGGGTGCTGGTGCGTTATCTGGCCAAACGGCGACCGCTGCCGGCGAGACGCAGCGGCTATACCCAGAAGGCCATCATCGGCGGCCACAAACTCTACCTTCGCACCGGTGAATATGAAGACGGAACACTGGGAGAAATTTTCCTCGATATGCACAAGGAAGGCGCGGCCTTCCGCAGTTTGATGAACAATTTCGCCATCGCGATTTCACTCGGGCTGCAACATGGCGTGCCGCTGGAGGAGTTCGTCGAGGCCTTCGTGTTTACCCGGTTCGAGCCCAACGGGCCGGTGAAACTCAACGATCGCATCAAGATGGCCACATCGATTATCGACTACATCTTCCGTGAACTGGCGATCACCTATCTGGAGCGGAAGGACCTGTCGCAGGTGCAGGAAGACGACCTGCGCATGGATTCGATGAAGAAGGATGAACAGGATCCGGAATGTGTCGCGGAGGAAGCGGATATGACGGCGCTGGCGAAGTCGTCGATCATGACCGAGCATCTGCCGCGGCGGAACGGGGTGAGCGGCGGGAACGGGCATAGCCGCAGACAGGGGAACGGCAATGTCGCCCACAAGGTCGAGCTCAAACGGGAGACCTTGACCGTGACCTCGGTTCACAAAGAAATCCAGGATGCCATAGTAAAGGGGTACGAAGGCGATCCCTGCCAGAACTGCAAACAGTTCACCCTCGTGCGGAACGGGACCTGTCTGAAGTGCCTGAGCTGCGGAGAGACGAGCGGCTGTTCATAGTGCGTGTTTTCAGGAGCCGGTCATTTTCCGCCCGGCCTCCTCGCCAAGAAAAGCGAGGGGAGGTGCGCGTCGCACCTTCCTAGCTATGGGGGGTGATTGACAGGAAAATGGTGGCGTTGTTCCGCGCCAGCAACAGCAGGACTGGACTGTTCGGCTTCAGGTCTTTCGTCAGTCGTTCGAAATCGCGCACGTGGTGCACCGGCCTTCGATTGATCTCTTGAATGATGTCGCCTTTCCGGACTCCGGCTCGTTCGGCCGGACTCTCGGCCTCAATCTCGGTCACGAGGACGCCGGTCTGAGACTTCAGTCTGCTTGACTGACCCGGTTTCAGATCTTCCACGGTGAGCCCGGCCAAGGCATGGTCGCCCTTGCCGGCTTTCGAACCTGTGATCGATGCCGCCTCTATCGGCTGCTCCCCGACGGCGAGCGTGAGATCTTTCGTCGTCTTGTCTCTCCAGATCGACAGTCGCACGGTGGTTCCCGGCCCGGTCTCGGCGACCAACGATCGAAGATGGTTGGGGTCATTGATGACCTTGCCGTTGTAAGCGGTGATAATGTCTCCTCGTTCCAGTTTTGCCTTGGCCGCAGGGCTATCCTCAACGACGTCCGCCACGAGGGCGCCCTTGGGCTCTGCCGCGCCGAACTCCTTGGCGAGGTCCGGTGTCACCTCTTGGATCGAGGCACCGATCCAGCCCCTCACGACCTTCCCCTGTTTGATCAGGCTCTCCATGACGTTTTTGGCCATGGTACTGGGAATGGCGAACCCGATGCCCATGTACCCGCCGCTGCGGGTGAAGATCGCGGTGTTAATGCCGATCAATTCGCCCTTGAGGTTGACGAGGGCCCCACCGGAATTGCCGGGATTGATTGCGGCATCGGTTTGAATGAAATCCTCGTAATCTACGATTCCCATATTCGCGCGACCGACGGCGCTGATGATACCCATCGTCACGGTTTGGCTCAATCCGAACGGATTGCCGACGGCCAGGACCATTTCGCCGACCTGTAACTGCGTGGCATCTCCCCACGAGAGGACGGGCAGGTTGGAAGCATCGATCTTGATCACCGCCAGGTCTGTTCGTGGGTCCGTTCCGATGACCTTTGCCTTGAACGTGCGTTTGTCCGGTAAGGACACCACCAGTTCATCCGCCCCTTCTACCACGTGGTTGTTTGTGACGATGTAGCCGTCCGCGGAGACGATCACTCCGGACCCGAGCCCTTGTTCTTGATTCTCCGGAGAGCGAGGCATACGCCGTTCGAATTCCTCGCCGAAGAAGCGGCGGAAAAAGGGGTCGTCAAAAAAGGGAAGCGGTCCCTGTTCCGTCCGGCGGGTGTTCTTCTTGACCGAGGAGACGTTGACGACGGAGGCCTTCGCCTGTTTGGCAATGGCGACGAAGGGCTGGGCGGAGATAGCGGAGATCACCGGGTCTCCCGCCGGTTGGGGGACCGGCGGGGCCGCCGCCGTCGGTTGATGGACCGTCACGTCCGAGGGCGGTGAACAGGTCGCTGCCCCGGCGACCAGCAGAAGTGTTCCGCAGACGAATGGAACTGAAAAACGCCATCGAATCGATGGAAAGAATCGGCTCATGCTCCACGCTCCATAAGCAGCATAAATCGATGCAGCAAGGTCTTCCGCACACTGTGCCGCGCTTATGCCGCAATCTCCGCTCCGCTCCGAGGCCGTCGTCTTGCGGACAAGGCGGACGCTCGCCGACCCCTCGGCCGGAATTGAGCGACCCTGTTTCTCAGAATTAACGGATCCGTGACACAACCACAATTCAGGCATTTCGATCCGCCATATTCCCACGCTCCTATTGCGGTCACGCCGCCCGAGAAAGACACGTCGATGGCGAAGCCGCCACAACGTTCACACGTCATCGTCATCACCCCCTCTCAGCGATCGGGTCGATCGAGCGACAGTCATTTTGAACGGTCTTCGTTCCCTGCCGCCGCTTTCACCCTTCCGATTGAGGGCCGCGACTGCCTGGGCGTCGCGGCCCCTTGCGACCGGTTGCGTCAGCTGATCTTGATGGGCACGTGTTGTCGGATAAAGGTCTTGATTGGTTCGATGTCCGACGGTGAATAATAATGTTTGCGCACTCCGTCCTCGAACACCTCCAGCGCATCGCGTACGAGTTGCTGCGCCAATGCGCTGTCTTTGGCTTCTAGGGCCTTGGCCGCTTCGTTCAACTTTCGCAACACGACCACCTGTGGAGCGCGGGGATCGTTCGTGTAAACGTAACGGTAATCCTTCTTGAGGAGTTCCTGCTCAACATCCTGGACCCACGGTGCCGCATAGGCGTCGGCACCGGAGATCCATTCCGCCGCGTGAACTGGTGTCGGCATCAACGCCACCCCGCCGATCAGCAGGGACAGCGCGCACAAACCGGCTGACACTTTCATACGTCCCTCCTTGGGTTATGGGTGTGTGTGACGGATAACGGGGGGTCGTCATGCGGTTTCATCATCAAGGTAAACATGACGACTCCGCCTAACGGGATGGTAAATAATTCCTTCTGAAAAACAGTCAAGACCCCTTCCTCCCCCGATTCTCTGGTGCTTGACCAAGACCCGAACAGGAATTATTTCAAATGCCATGCGCACCGGCAGTGGTGCCGGTGAAGGACCCACAACGATAAGAGAGGAGGCTCTCTATGAATCTGGTACGTTGGAACCCACTGCGTGAGTTGGAAGAGCTGTCCGATCGACTCAACAGTTTCTTTGCTCGTCAGGATTCTCGGAGGTCAAACGGTAGGGAAATAATGACCCTGGCGGATTGGGCTCCGTCCGTGGACATCAGTGAGACCGACGAGGAGTTTCACATTGAGGCGGAGTTGCCCGAGGTCAAGAAAGAAGATGTGAGGGTCACTCTGGACAATGGAGTGCTCACGCTGCAAGGAGAACGGAAGGAGGAGCGGGAGGGGAACGATCGTAAGGTCCATCGAATTGAGCGATCGTATGGGCGGTTCGTCCGGAGCTTCACGCTTCCCGATCTGGTCGATGACACGAAGGTGAAGGCCGAGTTCAGGAACGGCGTACTCCATCTCTATCTGCCGAAATCAGAAAAGGCCAAACCAAAAGCCATCGAAGTCAAGGTCGCGTAACGGCCGGACTCCGGCAGCCATTGCGACTTTGATGACAACGGCCCGTCCCTTCTGAAGGGACGGGCCGTTGTCATTCGCAGTCGCCGATCCCCTTGACCCATCCAAATCCGGTGTTATGTACAGGCATCATTGAACCGCTGGACTGGATGGACTTGGGGGAGGGCCCACTGTCTGGAATAGCGGTGCTGTCACGGATCCTCCGCTCGGCCCTCTCACCCATTCCATCAGCTCCAGTCCTATACAACCGTTACCATCACGTTCATACATGGAGTGAAGGAGGGGTATTGCTATGGTGATTCTGAATCAACTGCCCGTGGTGTTCGGCAATGGGTCCATCGACAGGCAGATAGATCGTTTCCTCGACGACGCGATTCAAAACGCAAATGAGTGGTCTCAGGTTTGGGAGCCGGCCTGCAACGTGTTCGAGGATGAATCTGGTTTCACGATTCAGACGGCGCTCCCGGGGTTAGAGGCCGACCAGATCAACGTTGAGGTGGAGCATGACCTGCTCCGCGTAAAGGGCGAGCGGAAGCATGATGCTTCAGAGGGTAGAACCTGGTACGTGCGTGACATTGCGGAGGGGACGTTCTCCTGCTCGTTCAGGCTTCCTGCTTCTGTCGATCATGAAAGATCGACGGCCTCGTTCAAGCAGGGATTGTTGACGATCACCTTTCCCAAACGTGAAGAGGCGAAGCCGCGTCAGATCCTGATCGAGAGCCAATAGACACCGATGTGCCTGCTCGCCAGCGTTTCGGAAGCGAGGTATGCCGAGGGTCTCAGGCAGGAGATGAAGGCAATGTGGATCGATTGTGAATGGTCCGATTTGTGATAGCGGGCGGGACTCCATCCAGCGGGGTCACGCGAGGCCACTGTGATCAGGACAAGGTCGAGCCGGTTCGAATGAGTCCTGCTCTCATGAAGAGGAAAGGGGGTGAACACGATGATGGATCTAAGCTCTGTTATTGATGCGAGCTTGGTGTTTGCCGGGGTCCTTGCGGTGGTCATGATGGGGATTGCGACGTTGCCCTCTGAGTCCACCACCGTGTCCACACAGTCGGGGTGGACAGGATCACAGTCCGAACACACCGACCCCTGGGACCTTCGGGAAGCAGCCTGAGCAGGTTCAGGTTGGACAGAGATGACGCAACGCTTCTTTTATGCGGAGGATTCGGCGGGAACCTTCCGGGTGGAGGTCCCCGCCATTTGGAAAAATCGGGAGGAGGTGACGCCATTCATCATGAATGGTCGAACAGTGAAGCAGCTTGCCATCCTGCTTATCATGTGGGTGGTTCTCGGAGATGGGCTAATGCCGGCACATGCCGAGGAGATCCAAGGAGGTACTGTCACACTTCCGCGTTCGTTTCAGGGAGTGCGGCTGGGGATGGGGCAGTATGACCTCGTGGCGATTGCTCCTGAACTAGGGCGCACCGCGTTCGGTACGAACGGCCCACTCCAGAGGTCCCTCACCGTTTTATCCAAAGATCGTCATCTCCAACGCGTCGAATATCGGTTCTATCGCGGCGTGCTCAAGGAACTGGCGATCTATTATAACCGTGACCGCATTCCTCGGGGGTATGAAGGGCTCCTCGCGAGGCTGAAAGAGACCTACGGCCAACCTATGACAGAGAACGTGGAGGAATATGACTCGAGACCGGATGTCTTCTCAGTGAAGAAAACGGTTTGGAAGGATCATGCGACGATGTCTGTTCTGAGTGAGAGCCGTAAGATCCGAGAAGGTCAGGAAACTTATGAGTTGGTCTTGACGATGACGGATCTTGCTCTGCAGCAAGCTTACGAACAGGATCAAGAGCGTCGCCGCCGCGAACAAGAGCTCCGTATTCCCATTCCGCTGTCCGAACAGGCGACACAGGAGCAGCGGGCGGGGGAGCCTTCTGTTAATGACACACAGCGTCACTCAACTGGATGACGCCTTGTGAACCAATATTGGACTGGCAAGACGTATCAGACAGGCACCTATTCGAAACCGACAAGAGGATGTATATGAAAGGAGGTGAGCAGACGATGAAATATCTACCATGGATTCTGGCCCTCATCGCGATCTGGCTCATCGCGGCACCCTTCGTGCTCGGGTACGCGCAGACAGAACCAGCGATGCACAATGATGTCGGAGTCGGCGTGGTGATGCTGCTCGGCGCGCTCATTTGGGGTTGGTCCGAGCTGCGCAGCCAGGGGTTCAGTGCCGACATGCACGCACAACGTCGATAGACCGGTTACGGAGGGGCTTGGCTGCGTTCCAGACCAAGCCCCTTGATTTATGAAACGACAAGGGCATGGAGGATGTCCTAAAGAGCCATGTCACCCAACTGAGCCCGCTAGTTTCTGGCTCTTCCGTTCGCCGTCTTGCCTCTCCCCAGCGTCTGGCCCAGCGTCCCGGACATCGTTGTCGACGGCGGAAGGCCGTTCCAGAGCTTCAGCACATTGTGAGTCGTGCAGATCAACCAACACCCATTCGCATCCAGGCTCGCGATTCAAGGGCCGTGGCCGGTGTCGGGCACGGCTTGGATCAGCAGCGGCTGGACCTGCTGCTTGTCGTTCGGTTCGCCGATGATGGCGCTGAGCGTCTGGAAATCCCTGCCGCTGGTTGGCCGCCAACAGCCGAAAAGCTATGGCTTCAGTCGGAGAGGCTCTTAGAGGCCTTCAATTGATCTCCGCTCCGATGCCGCTTTTTGCTACAGGGTTTGGGGGAGCATTGTAGCGGCTCTACACTGCGCGAGTTGGTGGGTGATGAGGCAGGGCTGTAACTGTTGGAATTCCCATTCAAATTGAAAGTGGAGGAAGAGGCATCACACTTGCTCATTTTTTATGTAAAGAAAATAGTCTGGGGAAGAGATCATGTCTTTTCGAGAAGGTTCGTGTTTCGGTCGAGGCTCTTCTTAGTCCCATGAGACGTTTGGGGTTCCCTCGTTTGGGGCGAGGCTGTGCGGATCGAAGACGGGAGCGGCGAAGTCGAACTTCATGAGCGCCTTCGTGTTCCTCCAGAACTGCTGTTCACGCAACACCTATAAAGAGGTCCAGCATGGCAATCGAAAAGGGCGAACAGGAAACCAAGAAGGTTACGTTGAGTGTGATCAAGGCGGACATCGGTGGATGGGTCGGCCATTCGGCGATCCATCCAGCACTGATCGAGGGGGCGAAGGAGAAACTCGCGGCGGCGAAGGCTGGTGGATTGTTGGTGGACTATCACGTGTCGGCCTGCGGGGACGATTTGCAGCTCATCATGACTCATCGGCATGGTGTGGACCATGAGGGGATCCATCGCTTGGCCTGGCAGACCTTCGAAGCAGGAACGCAGACGGCCAAGGAGCTCCACCTGTATGGAGCGGGGCAAGACCTGCTCGCCGACGCCTTCAGCGGCAATGTCCGAGGACAGGGGCCTGGTGTGGCCGAAATGGAGTTCGTCGAGCGGAAATCCGAGCCCGTGCTGATCTTCATGGCGGACAAGACGTCGGCCGGGGCCTGGAACCTCCCTTTGTATAAGATGTTTGCGGACCCCTTCACCACGGCCGGTCTGGTGATCGCGCCGACATTGCATCAGGGGTTTCAATTTGAGGTGCATGACATCTATGAGCACAAGAAGATTACGTTCGACTGCCCGGAAGACCTGTACGATCTGTTGATGTTCATCGGTTCGCCGGGGCGCTACACGGTGAAGTATGTCTTCGCCCGTGCCGACGGTGCCATTGCCGCCGCATCCTCCACGGAAAAACTTTCGCTCATCGCGGGCAAGTATGTGGGGAAGGATGATCCGGTGATGATCGTCAGGGCGCAGCAGAATTTCCCTGCCGTCGGCGAAGTATTGGAGCCGTTCCGGTATCCCTGGATCATCGAAGGCTGGATGCGAGGCTCCCACTATGGGCCGCTGATGCCGGTGTCGGTGCGGCAGGCTACGCCGACCAGGTTCGATGGTCCGCCGCGCGTGGCTTGTACGGGCTTTCAACTGGCGGACGGACGGCTGATCGGGCCGCGCGACATGTTCGACGATCCCTCCTATGATGAAGCGCGTAGGGATGCGAATCGAATAGCCGACTTCCTGCGGCTGCACGGTCCCTTCGAGCCGCACCGATTACCCCTCGACCAGATGGAGTACACGACCATGCCGCAGATCATGAAGAAACTCGAAAGTCGTTGGGCGAAGGCTTAGATACGGGGTAGCGGCGAAGGCATGGGGTGAGGCAGAATGACGGTGGTTGATCGCGAACTTGTAGCCAAAGACTGGCAGGCGCGCGGCTTCAGTTGTGATCTTTGGGTTGATCCTCCCGGGCAAGTATGGGAGGATTACGTGCACGCGACCGATGAACTGGTGATGCCGGTCGAGGGGCGACTGGAGCTTGAGTTCGACGGCCGGTGTCTCAGGCCCGCACCAGACGAGGAGATCTTCATTCCGGCCGGAATGTCTCACACCGTCAGGAACATCGGTGGAACGACTGCAAGATGGCTGTATGGATATAGGGGCTGACATCACGACCGACTGATTCACCGGAGGAGAGGAGCCGATGCCGACAACGACACAATTTGTGGTGAGTGGACAGAGCAAACCGGGGGTGTTGGCCGAGGTCACGTCCGTGCTCGGGGCCGCGGGGGTCAACATCAAGGCCTTTTCCGCGCCGGAGGTGACAGGCCCCGGCAAACTGCGGTTGATCGTGGCGGATGTGGATGCAGCCCGTGTGGCGCTCAGGAAGGCCAAGATCAAGTTCCGCGAGGAGACCGCCTTGATCCTGAGTCTCGAGAACAAGCCCGGCGCGTTGAAGCAGGTCGCCGATTCGCTGACCAGGGCCCGCATCAATGTGAAGTGCGGCTATTGCACTCCCTCACGGGAAGGTAAACGTGCCATCGTTGTCCTGACCCTGTCCAATACCACGAAGGCCCTCGGGGTACTGCGTACTCAATCACTCGACGAATTTTGACCGCCTCGTCATGGGAGGGAGGAAGACAGACAGAAGACGTCTTCTTCTCTCCCTCTGTGCCGTCCTCCTCGTCTCCCTGCTCGGCGGCTGCTCCGGGTGGAGTCCGGTACGTCCAACTTATCCACCTGGCTATCCGCTGGGGTTTGTTGAACGGGGACACGCTTCCTGGTACGGACCTGGTTTCCACGGCAACCGCACGGCAAACGGCGAACTGTACGACATGCACAAGCTGACGGCGGCGCATCGGACCCTGCCGCTTGGGTCTGTGGCGGTGGTGCGATCGTTGACCAGCGGCAGGCAAGTGACCGTACGGATCAATGATCGGGGACCGTTCGCCCGCGGCAGAATTCTGGATTTGTCGCTCGCGGGGGCCGAGGCCATAGGGATGGTCGGACGCGGCATCGATGAGGTGGAACTTCGCGTCGTCAGTTACCAGGGCAAGGCCGGAGGCGCAGGAGACTTGCTGGTGCAGGTGGGCGCCTTTGCCGATCCTGCCAATGCGCAGGTCCTGGTCGAACGGTTGAAGCGAAGGTATCCTGGTTCGAAGGTGGTCGCGGTCGATTTGCCGGACGGCCGCCGCTATCGGGTCTATGCCGGCCAATTTCACACGGAGGCCGCGGCCGAACAGGCCGCAGCCCATTTGAAACTGCTGTTCGATGGCGATCCCTTCGTGGTCCGCGACGACGGCGCAAGACCCGATGCGGGGAGTCCGTGAGGGCCCGGGTTGGAAATAAACGGCATCAACGACCGAAAATGTGGTTCAATGTACGAGGCTGTGGAATCGCTGTAACGCTTGATGCGTTCAGCTGCCTGTGCTAATGGTAGTACCTGATGGATGATAGTGGCCCGAGAGGACCGTATCAGGTCATCTTCTCACGACCGAAGGCAAGTCTTACGGTTTGGACCATGGGCTCCGGACCGATCCAAGGCTCCGCTGTCCGCTGCACCAGCCCCTTCATACACCCTTATTCCCGATAGGCCTTATGGACATCATCGTACTGACGTTTCTCATTCTATTGTCTGCGGTCATTTCCGTCGTTGAAGTGGGATTTTACTCGGTCAACGACACGAAGCTCAGGGCATTGGCCGCTACAGGGAGCAAACGGGCGGAAATGGCCCTCCATCTGCGGACCGACCCGCAGCGCCTCCTGCTGACCATCCTGGTCGGAGATCGCCTGGTCGATACGGCCACTGCCTCGCTGGCGACCATCATCGCCCTGAATCGGTTCGGAGGAGAGGGGCTGGAAGGGGTGTTGGGTGAAGCCTTCGCGGTCCTGGTCGGGATTCTTACCTTCGTCCTCTTGGTGTTCGCCGATCTGGTTCCCAAGACCCTGGCGGCCAAATATTCCATCCCTGTGGTGTTGAACATGGCCTATCCGGCCTATGCGGCGCAACAGCTCCTCAAGCCGATCATGATGTTCGTCGTGCCCCTGATCTACAAGCTCACGGGTGGAAAGGGACTCAATGTGCCCTTTGTAACTGAAGAAGAGTTGAAGATCATGCTGGAGGAGAGCGGCAAGAGCGGCGTGATCGAGGCGCAGGAAGTCAAGATGATCAAGAACGTCTTTCAGCTCAAGGACATCACGGCGGAAGACTGCATGACTCCGCGCATCTATATGTTCTCGCTCGACTGCAATCAGCTCCTGCGGGAGGCGAAGGAACTCTTGTTCAAGTCGAAGTATTCGCGTATCCCGCTGTATGAAGGTACGTTGGATAACATCGTCGGCATCCTGTACAAGACCAAGGCCTTGACCGCGTTGGCCCAGGGCCATACGGAGATGAAGCTCCGAGACATCGCGCATCCGGCCCTGTTCATCCCCCACACAAAGTCAGCCGACGACCTCATGAAGCAGTTCCAATTGGACAAGCGCCATATGGCGATCGTGGTGAACGAGTTCGGCGGAGTCATGGGTTTGATCACGTTGGAAGACCTGCTGGAAGAGGTGGTCGGTGAAATCGTCGATGAGACCGACATCACCGAAGAATTGATCAAGCGGATCGGCAAGAACCAGATCCTGGTGCATGGACGCACCGAGGTTCGGAAGGTCAACGATTTTCTCAAGGTGGATTTGGGCGACGACGCCGTGACGATCAGCGGCCTGATTCAGCACGAACTGGGCAGAATTCCGAAGGTCGGGGAAGAAGTGCATATCGCCAATTGCCGCCTCGTGATCCATGAGGCGGATCCGCGCGTGATCAAGAGCGTCCATATCTACAAGGAAGACAAACATCCGGCCGCGCATGAAGCCGTGGCCGAGGAACATGTGCCGGTCAGTCAGGCTTCAACAGATCGGTAAACTCCTCTTCCGTCAGAATCTTCACCCCCAATTTCTTCGCCTGCTCGAGCTTCGACCCGGGATCGGCTCCTGCCACCACATACGACGTTTTCTTGCTGACGCTCGATGAGACCTGCCCCCCCTGCCGTTCGACCAGCTGTTTGGCCTGGTCTCGGCTGTAACCGTTCAGGCCGCCTGTAAAGACGAACGTCTTGCCGGTGAGCGATTGGCTGCCGGTCGTGGCCTCCAGCGGCTGAACCGTGATGGCCAAGCCCCGCTCAAGGAGACGGGCGATGACCTGTCGGTTTCGTTCCTCGTTAAAGAAAGACGCAAGGCTGGCGGAGATTTCCGGGCCGATCTCGCGAACATTGATGAACTCTTCCTCGCTCGCCGACATCAACCGAGGGAGGGAACCGAACTGTTTGGCCAGCACGCGGGCGATATGTTGCCCCACTTGCCTGATGCCGAGTCCCATCAGGAACCGGTCCAACGTCACGGACTTGCTGCGTTCGATGGAGTCCAGCAGCAGCGTTGCGGACCGATCGGCGAATCCCTCCAGCGTGAGCAATTGTTCTTTGGTGAGCACATAAAGATCGGCCAGGTCATGGACCAGTCCTCGATCGACCAGCTGCGCGACGGTCTTTTTGCCGAGGCCGTCGATGTCGAGCGCATGTTTGGAGGCGAAGTGTTCGATGGCTCCCTTCAATTGGGCCACGCAGACGGTCTGGCCGGTACAGTAAAAATAGGCACCCTCGCGCGCCACGGTCGAGCCGCAGACCGGGCAGTGGTCCGGCATGACGAAGGGGGCCCGCCGTTCTTCTCCGGGAACAGGAACCCGCTCGGCGATCGCCGGGATCACGTCGCCGGCCCGTTCGACCTTCACCGTATCGCCGACGCGCACGTCCTTTCGCGCAACCTCATCGGCGTTGTGCAGCGTGGCGCGACTGATTGTCACCCCGCCGACTTCCACCGGCTTCAACAGGGCCAGCGGGGTCAGTGTGCCGGTGCGGCCGACCGATACGACGATGTCCTGAATGACCGTGATTTCCTTGCGCGGCGCAAATTTGTAGGCGATGGCCCAGCGGGGGCTGCGGGATTTGCTGCCGAGACGGTCCTGCCAGTCGCGGCGGTCGAGCTTCACGACAATGCCGTCGATTTCGAAAGGCAAGGATTCCCTCATTCCGTCCGTGGCCTCATGGAACGCCAGCACCTCATCGATCGAACGGCAGCGTTGTCTGTGTTCCGGCACCGGCAATCCCCAAGCGGCCAGGGCTTCCAATTCATCCCAATGGGTCGCGGGGGCCGGGCCGGACAGCGCCATGATGTCGTAACAGGTCACGGTCAAGGGGCGCGAGGCGGTGATGCGGCTATCCAGTTGGCGCAACGATCCGGCGGCCGCGTTGCGCGGATTTGCAAAGGCCTCCTCGCCCCGCTCCGTCATGCGGCGATTCAGCGACTGGAACTCGTCCAGCCTCATGTAGACCTCGCCCCGCACGACCAGGTGCTTCGGCAGGGTCTGGTCCCGATGCAGGTGCAGCGGCAGGGCGCGGATGGTGCGAAGATTGACCGTCACATCTTCTCCGACCATGCCGTCTCCGCGCGTGGCGCCGCGGACGAAGGTTCCCTGGTCGTAGACGAGTTCGACCGAGAGGCCGTCGAACTTCGGTTCAGTCGTGTAGGTGACATGGTCAGTCTCAAGCTCCCGCTTCATCCTGGCGTCGAAGGCCTGCACGTCCCCCCGATCCGTAATCGAGTCGAGGCTCAGCATCGGTTTCTCGTGCGAGACCTTGGCCAGTTCGTCCAGCGGAGGCGCGCCGACCCGTTGCGTCGGAGAGTCCGCAGTCACCAGGTCCGGATGGGCGGCCTCGAGTTCGACCAGGGCATGAAAGAGCCGGTCATATTCCGCGTCGGATATTTCAGGACGGTCCTTCTGGTAGTAGAGATGGTCGTGCCGGCGGATTTCCTTCCGCAACTCGTCGATCCGTTGTTCGGCTTCGGTGCGCGTCATAGGCCGGTTACTCGCGAATGAATTGAGCCGCGAAACTGCGGATGTCATGGCCGTTCAAGACGTGGAACCGCCGCAAACGGTCGATCAACTGGCCCGAAAACCGGCTCAAGGGAATCGGGACCAGCCGCCGGTCGAACTGTCCGGCGATCTGCCGCCACCGAGCCTTCGGCGGCACCGGCGTGACGAGGGCCAGGTGCGTTTCACGGGAATGGACGGCTCCCGCCGCGATCAAACGTTCTTCGAGCGTCTTGGCGAAGCCGAGCGCCTCGTCGGTCCAGATGTCGGGAATGGGACAGGGAGGAAAGATGAAGAGCGCGCCGCCATAACGGGATTGCCCGATGCCTGGCGCGACCATGTTGTTCAAAAACGGCGTGGCGTAGAAGCAGAGGGTGGACTCCTGCGCATGTTCTGCATACCAGGTGGCCTGCCAGCTGTAGGTATCGGGATCGGCCGGGGTATCGAACAGAAAAATGACTGTATCGACGTTGCCGCGGGCGGGCGGAATCTCTTTGACATAGATCTCCAGCCGCTTCGGATTGCCCGGTTTCTGCCGTTGGTGCCAATGGCGCAGACTTTCCCTGAGGTCGATACCGTCTTTCATCGAGGTCGTGAATTTCTCACTCTTGGCCAGGTCAGACCCGATGATCGCCTTGGCCTGCTCGCGCACGTGCGTGTGGAAACTTTCGATCTTCGAATCCTCCGGCGGCCAGGAACATTGCCGATGCGGGTTCCAGAGATAGGACCAACGCCGGCTCGTGCGGCGCGGCGGACGGGGCCGGAGAGACAGAGAACGCCAGACCAAGGGCGTCCCTTGGAGTCGATTGACGGCCCGGACGACGTGATCGTCCGGCAGTTCGACCTGGCCGAGTCCGGCCGACAGCCGCGGAAGATGAGACTGATCGATGGCCTGATAGGCATAACTCTTGGCGGTTTCCAGGAGGTGGATCGCAAAGTCGTCACCCGCCATCTGTTTGGCAGCGAGCACCAGCGTGTAGAGGTCCGGCGTGAGGCGGCGATCCAGGAGCGCGTGATTCCGGACGTACTGCAAATACGATTGGAGTAATTGAGGCGTGACCCAGTCCGGGACCGTCCGGCCGTCCTCATCGTGAGCGGTTTGCCAGCGCCCGCGGGTTTCGAGCAGCAGTTCCTTGATGCCGTCGATGGAGAGGTGGCGGTCTGAATGGACGGTGGCGCGCCGTCGCTCATACAGTTCGGTCAGGAACGGCAGTTCACCCAAGACAAAATAGAGCGAGGCCGGATCGACGAGGTACCGTTCCGGCCTGCCCATGGTCGGCTCGTGGGTGTGATAGTCGGCTCGTTGCCCATAGGCCTGGCGAATCCAGGGCCAATCCGCGAGATGACACAAGCAGAGAATGTGCTCGTACTCCATTTCCAATTGATGGAGTTGGAACGCCGTCCAGGCAATGCGCGCCTGCTGTTGGGTCCCTTCCGCCGGCTGCACAAGGGTGGGCACCAGCGCGGCGGCGAAGGCCTCGTAGGACAGGTGCTTGAGGACATAGGCATCGGGCGAGACGAAAGGAGCCGGCTCGACGGCAGTGACCTCGCGGTCGATATAGGCACGAGGGATACCTTCTCCCATCGCAACGCGAATGCCCATGATGACGGCCTGGCAGGGATCGACCGGCACGTAGTTTACCGCCGCGTCGCCATCACGACCTCGCTCCTGCTGAACGACCAGGCTGATCGTCGGCAAGTCGGCGACGGCCTCTTCAAGCGGACGTTCGAACGAGGGCGGCAGCGGGACGGCCAGGCAATCGCACCGGCGGTCGATCAGCCGGTCACGCACCTCCTGGGCGACATCGCCGCTGCCGTGGAGGATCGGAAACAGTTCAATGCGCGGCGAGAGGCGGAGGACGGAGTCGGTGATGGAAGGTGGCACTGCCATTATCGGCCGGGATGGAGTGGGTCGTCGCTCTCGAAAAAGAAATCGCCGAGGCCCTGCGGCAGGGCCTGGTCGCCCAATGCACGCTTGCGCCGGCGCGATTGGGTCGGCAGGTCCAACGCTTCCTCGCCCAGCACCTTGATGAGGGATTCCCGCCAGGCTGCGTCTGCCGAGAGCGGATGGGCCTGGTCCTGTGCGCGGCGTTTCAGGGCATATTGCAGCAGGTGAATGCCGTCGCGCACCGAATAGTCCAGGCTGAGTTGATGCGCCTCCTGCAGGAACTCGACGGTCATGGCCAGCAGCTCCGCCGGGGCGAAGGGCAGGTGGTAACGCAGAATCGCCAGTTCGTTTTCCCTTGATGGGAAACCCATGCCGAGCGTCGGTTGCAGGCGCGACAGGATATAGTCCGGCACCTCGTAGGTGGAGGCATCTTCGTTCATCGTGACGCAGCAGCGGAAGTCCGCATGGGCCTTGATCAGGATGCCCGCGATGATCGATTCGACGCAACGCCGGTGGTCCAGCAGCGGGGCGAGCGAGGCCCAGCTTTTCTCATTCATACGGTTGCCCTCGTCCAGCACGCAGATGCTGCCGGTGAGTACCGCGGTGACCAGTGGCGAGGCATGGTAACTGATGGTGCCGGACTCGGCCAACACGGGGGTGATCAAGAGGTCTTCTGGGCGCGTATCCGCCGTGCACTGAAAGACATAGAGGTCCTGCTTGCGCTCGCGGGCCCCCGCCATCGCCAGGGTCGTCTTGCCGATGCCCGGTTGGCCGGTAATCCGTGGCGACAGGGGCAGGTCGCGTTCGTCGATCACGAGCCAGCAGGCCAGGAGCTGTTTGAGAATTTCCCGATTCCCGATCCATTCCTGCCCCATGGTCATGGGCTGCGCCAGGTGGAGGGTGATGCCTTCGACGGCGAGGGTGCGGGCGGCGGTCGGTTGTGCGTTGGGTGCCATGGTCTTTCTGGTGGCCGAGTGGATAGAATGGGCGCTAGGACAATCTTCTGCGAACGGTAGCATAGGGGTGGGGAGGGGGTCAAACGAAGCACCGGCCCATTTCACTTTGACTTTCGCTGTCTTGGACCTTATTCTTACCACTTTCGCAGGCCGCGAACAGGAGCGGACCCATCACGAGACCGCCTTCTTGATCGCATTCGGAATCGTCCCCATGGATATGGACATCGGTGTGAACGGAGGAGCGACATGATGAGCTTGCGTAACAGAATGATGAAACGCACAACGGTGGTTCCCCTCGGTCTGATCATAGGGACCAGCCTGACGGTCGGCGGCTGTGTGATGTCGGAGAAATATGAAGCCGAGAAGGCGCGCAGCCTGAATTTTCAGCGCCTCCTGGCACAGGAAGAAAAGCGAAGCGCCGAATTGGACAGCGAAGTCAAACGTACCAAGCGCGAGCTGAGCGAATACGAAGCGCGTAATCGCGAACTCGGCGCCCAGGTGGAGGCGGTGCGCCAGCAGGCGGCCCAGATCCAGGAAGAGGCCCAGGCCATGAAAGAAGCCGCTGTGCTGGAGAAAAGAGCCCAGGACGACATGAAGCGCCTGACCACGATTCCGTCCAAGGCCAAAAAGGCGGTGGTCCCGCCCAAGGATTTTTCAGCGGCGGTTGACCAGGCGTTGAAGTCCGATGCGATGACTGAATCCAAGGCGGACGCGGCTGCGGATGCACTCGGCCGCGACCAAAGTGCGCTGGATATGTTCGGCACGGCTCCTTCGTCCGAGACGGGCAACACGCACACGGTGCGTGCCGGTGAAACCCTCTACCGCATCGGTCAGAAATACCATGTCGGTGTAGATAAATTGCGCAAGTGGAACAATTTGACGAAAGACAACATCGAAGTGGGCCAGAAGTTGATCGTCAGCCAACCGTAGGCGGCGCAGCATTGTGACGGTATGAACAGACAACGGTATTCGCTCACGCTGGACGAGTTTCGCGTTCTGGCGGCGGAAGGCAACTTGATTCCGCTGTACCGGGAGATCTTGGCGGATTATGAAACGCCGGTGTCGGCCTTCGCCAAGATCGACCATGGGCCGACGGCCTATCTGTTGGAGAGCGTCGCCGGCGGCGAAAATTGGGCGCGTTATTCCTTCCTGGGAAGCGGGGCCTCGGCGGTGATCCACGAAGAACAGGGTGATCTGGTGCTGACCCGCGGGAAGAAGAGCCTGCGGATTCAGAGCCGCGGCAATCCGCTGGACCGGCTCCGCGAACTGATGGCCGAATATCGGCCGGTGACGGTGCCGGGGCTGCCCCGATTCGTCGGGGGAGCCGTCGGCTATTTCAGTTACGACATGGTGCGCACCTTCGAGGACCTGCCGGCCCTGCGCAAGGACAGTGTGGGGATGCCGGACTTCGCGTTTCTGCTGACCGACACGTTGCTGATTTTCGACAATGTGTCGCAGAAGATCAAAGTCGTCGCCAACGCTTACGTGGCATCGATGAAAGAACGCGACATACGCGACGCCTATCGCCATGCCGCGGCGCGGATTGAAAAGATGATCACGCGTCTGAAACGGCCGGTGCGGCAGCCACGACAGAAACGCCGCCGGAAGCCGATCACCTTCACGTCCAACATGAACCGGGCCGATTTCGAGAAGATGGTCATGCGGACGAAGGAATACATCCGCGCGGGCGACATCGTGCAGGCAGTCTTGTCCCAGCGATGGGAAACGCAGATCCACACGACGCCGTTCCAGCTCTATCGCGCGTTGCGGGTCATCAATCCCTCTCCCTACATGTATTACTTACGTGTAGGCGGGGTGGAGCTGGTGGGGTCCTCGCCGGAAACGTTGGTCCGCTGCGAAGACGGACAGATCTCGTTGCGACCCATCGCCGGGACGCGCCGCCGCGGACAGACGCCGGAGGAGGATCAGGAACTCGGCCGGCGGCTGCTGGCCGATGAAAAGGAGCGGGCCGAACACGTCATGCTGGTGGACCTTGGGCGGAACGACGTGGGACGGGTCGCGGCCGGGGGATCGGTGAAGGTGGAGTCGCTGATGCAGGTCGAGCGCTATTCCCACGTCATGCATATCGTGTCGCAGGTGACGGGGCGGCTGGACAAGGGGAAGTCGGTGTACGATGTATTGCGGGCCTGCTTTCCGGCCGGAACCGTGTCCGGCGCGCCGAAGATTCGCGCCATGCAGATCATCGAAGAATTGGAGCCGACGAGACGCGGACCCTATGCCGGCGCGGTGGGATACTTCGGGTTTTCCGGCAACATGGACATGTGCATCAACATCCGGACCGTCGTGATCAAGGGCCGCCAGGCCTATATCCAGGCCGGAGCCGGAATCGTCGCCGATTCGGTCCCCGAACATGAGTACGAAGAGACCTGCAACAAGGCACGGGCGATGATGAAGGCCATCGAACTCGCCGAGCAGGGGCTGGAGTGAAGCGGATCAAAGGACGTAAAGGGTGAGGCGTAAGGAGAAGACAACCATCGCCTGACCCTTCACGCCTTACGGCATTGTTATGCTGTTGATGATCGACAATTACGACTCCTTTACCTACAACCTCGTGCAGTATTTCGGCGAGTTGGGAGAGGAGGTGCTGGTCTACCGGAACGACAAGATCACTCTGCCGGAGATCGAAGCGCTGAAGCCGCGGCGGCTCGTCATTTCCCCCGGTCCCTGCACGCCGAAAGAGGCGGGAATCTCGGTGGAGGCGATCAAGTATTTCGGCGGTAAGTTGCCGCTGCTGGGCGTCTGCCTCGGCCATCAATCCCTTGCGGTCGCCTTCGGTGGAGAAGTGATTCGCGCCGAGCGCCTCATGCATGGAAAGACCTCGATGGTCCGCCATGACGGCCGGACACTGTTTCGGAATCTGCCGAATCCGTTCGAAGCGACCCGCTATCACTCCCTCATCGTAAACCGCAAGAATCTGCCCGATTGTTTTGAAATCAGCGCGGAAACCGCCGAGGGCGAGATCATGGGGATGCGACATAAGACGCTCGGCATCGAGGGCGTGCAATTCCATCCGGAGTCGATTCTCACCACCGCCGGCAAGGAGCTGCTCAGGAATTTCTTGAAGCTCTAGTCAACAAGCATCAGCAATCAGCCATCGGCTGTCAGCCAGGCCCTTCAAGGAATTCGGCTGATTGCTGAAAGCTGATTTCTCAATCGCTACCCATGATCAAAGACGCGATCAATAAACTGGCCGAACGGGCCGACCTCACCGAACAGGAAGCCGAGGCCGTCATGGGCGAGATCATGGACGGCACGGCCACTTCCGCCCAGATCGCCGGCTACTTGATGGGATTGCGGATGAAGGGCGAAACCGTGGAGGAAATCGCCGGCTCCGTACGGGCCATGCGCGCGCGGGCGACGAAGATTCGGGTCGGGGATTCCCAGGTCGTGGATACCTGCGGCACCGGCGGCGATCGGGCGCACACCTTCAACATCTCGACGACGGCGGCCTTCGTTGCGGCGGGAGCCGGTCTGACGGTGGCCAAGCACGGCAACCGGTCCGTCTCGTCCAGGTGCGGCAGCGCCGATGTGTTGGCGGCCTTGGGCGTGAAGATCGATCTCCCGCCCGAACTGATTGCAGATTGCGTGAACGAGGTGGGCATCGGATTTCTCTTTGCGCCGCTCTACCACTGCGCGATGAAACATTGCGCCGCAACGCGGCAGGAGCTGGGAATCCGCACCCTGTTGAATATCCTCGGTCCCCTCACTAATCCGGCCGGGGCCCGCCTGCAGGTCGTCGGGGTATTCGATGCGAGGCTGACGGAGTTGCTGGCCAAGGTCCTGGTTCATTTGGGCGCGCAACATTGCTTTGTGGTCCACGGCCTGGACGGGTTGGATGAGATCACGGTGGCGGATCGAACGAGGATTTCCGAGGGCAAGGGAGGGGTGGTCTCGAGTTATCTCATCGATCCCTCCGAGTTCGGTCTCTCCCTTGTTGCGCCCAAGGAGCTGGTCGGCGGCAGCGCGGAGGAGAATGCGGCGATCACCCGCGACGTGCTCCGAGGGCGGAAGGGGCCGAAGCGCGACATCGTCTGCCTCAACGCGGCGCCGGCCTTGGTCGCAGGACGCAAGGCAAAGACCCTGCAGGAAGGGTTTCAATTGGCCCAGCGGACGATCGACAGCGGTGCGGCGATGGATAAACTGGATAAGCTCATCGCATTTACCGAGAAGGCGTAACGGTACCGTGATTCTGGACCGTATTCTCGAACATAAGAAAGCCGAAATCCGCCATAAGAGCAGTCGTGGATACCTTGCGGATCTGAAAAACAAGATCCGTGATGCAGGGCCGACGATGGGGTTTGCCGTGACGTTGGAGGCGATGCGCCGGCCCGATCGACCGGCGCTCATTGCGGAGGTCAAGAAGGCCTCGCCCAGTCTGGGACTCCTGCGGCAGGAGTTCGAGCAACGGTTCGAGCCGGCGGCGATTGCGGGGGCGTATCGGGAGCATGGGGCCGCGGCGATCTCCGTGTTGACGGACAAGGATTTTTTTCAAGGCAGTTTGGAGTACCTAGCCGAGGTCAAGCAGAAGGTGGGGCTCCCGGCGCTGAACAAAGAATTCATGGTCGCGGACATTCAATTTTACGAAGCCCGTGCCTATGGCGCCGACGCGGTGTTGCTCATCGTGGCCGGGTTGGAGAAACGGCAACTGATCGACTTCGCGGCCTTGGCCAAGGAGTTGTCGCTCGATGTCCTGGTGGAGACGCACCATGAACGGGAATTGGACATCGTGATGGAATGGTTGCCGGACATACGGCTGATCGGCATCAACAATCGCGACCTCAAGACCTTCTCGACGGATCTCGGCGTGACCCTTCGGCTGGCGAAACGCATTCCCGGCGACAAGTTGATCGTGAGCGAGAGCGGCATTCACAAGCGGGACGATGTGGTGCGGCTGATCGAGGCCGGAGTCCAGGCGATGTTGATCGGAGAGTCGTTGATCAGGGCCCAGGACATCGGGGCGAAGATCCGTGAATTGTTCGGCGACGACCGGAAAAAGGAGCAACCATGAAGTCTCTGTTTTCTGTCGCATTGGTGGCGGGGCTGTTGACGGTGGCAGGCTGCGCCGGCCAGGAAGTTCACGAGTACTCTCCCAAGTGGGATTCCTGGATGGGGAGCAGCAAGGACGATCGCATCAAGGAAATGGGCATTCCGACCAAATGCCATTCCTTCAAGGACGGCGGCGAAGTGTGCGAGTGGTCGGTGCTTCAACAAGACGGCAGGCAGGAACTGATCGGGTTGACGTTCAACCCCAAGGGCCAGGCCTGCCAGTGGTCCTATCGCGGATTTTACGGCGTACAGAAAAGCAAGACGAGTTGCTGAGGCCATGACGGTCAAGGTCAAGATCTGCGGCCTGACGAACGCCGAGGATGCAGCGGCGGCGGTCGAGGCCGGAGCCGACGCGGTCGGGTTCGTCTTCCACAAGAAGAGTCCCCGTTGCGCGGAGGCGGCGGTGGTGAAGGGGATCGTGAAGACGCTCCCTCCGTTCGTGCTGCCCATCGGCGTGTTCGTGAATGAAGACGCCAAGGTGGTGCGCGATGTAGTGGACAGTTGCGGGCTGGCCCTTGCGCAACTCCATGGTGATGAGACGGCAGCCTATTGCGAGGCGCTGGGACGTCCGGTGCTCAAGGCGATACGCCTCAAGGATCGGCGATCCTTCCTCATCTTGGCCGAGTTTCAAGGGAGGGCAGGCGTGCGGGGATTTTTAGTGGATGCCTTTTCGTCCGATGCCTATGGAGGCACGGGGCAGGTGGCCGATTGGTCGTTGGCCGCGGAAGCATCGTCGGCCGCCCCTGTTCTGCTGGCCGGCGGGTTGACGCCGGAGAATGTCTCGCAGGCGATCCTCCAGGTCCGGCCGTACGGCGTGGATGTCAGCAGCGGCGTCGAAGCGAGCCCCGGCAAGAAGGACCATGAGAAGGTACGGGCCTTCGTGAGGGCCGTCAGGCTTGTCTCTCCGTAGAACGGCGTCTATACTTTCATCTTTCACGAATAGCCGAAGGAAGATTCATGGCGGTACCAGATCGACATGGCCGGTTCGGACCCTATGGAGGGCGGTACGTTCCCGAGACCCTGATGCCGGCGCTGCTGGAATTGGAAGAGGTCTACCGGCGCACGAAACAGGACAAGCGGTTTCAAGCTGAGTTCGCACATTATCTGAAAGAATACGTCGGGCGCCCCACTCCGCTCTACCTTGCCGAACGGCTGACGAAGCGGCTGGGCGGCGCGAAGATTTATCTGAAGCGGGAAGACCTGTGTCATACCGGCGCCCACAAGATCAACAATGCCATCGGGCAGGCGCTCCTCGCCAAGCGCATGAAGAAGCCGCGGCTCATCGCCGAGACCGGCGCCGGGCAGCATGGGGTGGCGACCGCGACGGTGGCCGCCATGTTCGGCCTCCAATGTGAAATCTACATGGGCACGGAGGATATGCAGCGGCAGGCGTTGAACGTGTTCCGGATGCGGCTCCTCGGCTCGACCGTGACGGGGGTCGATGCGGGCAGCCGGACCCTGAAGGACGCGATCAGCGAAGCCATGCGGGATTGGACCACCAATGTGCGGACCACCCATTATGTGCTGGGGTCCGTACTCGGCGCCCATCCCTATCCGATGATGATCAGGGATTTTCAATCGGTGATCGGGCGCGAAGCGCGCAAGCAAATCCTGGCGGCAGAAGGCCGCTTGCCCGATTGTCTCATTGCTTGCGTCGGCGGCGGGAGCAATGCGATGGGATTGTTCCATGCCTTCGTGCCGGACAAGAAGGTCACGATGATCGGGGTGGAGGCCGGAGGGCTCGGGATCGAGAGCGGCAAACATGCGGCTCGGTTCGCGGGCGGGCGCCCCGGTGTGCTCCAGGGCACGATGACCTATCTGCTGCAGGACGAAGACGGACAGGTGAATCTCACCCATTCCGTGTCGGCTGGTTTGGACTATGCGGCGGTAGGGCCGGAACACAGTTACTACAAGGAAGCGAATCGTGCCCGGTACACGTCGGCCACCGATGACGAAGCGATGGCGGCGTTCGACTTGCTGGCCGGGGAAGAGGGCATCGTTCCTGCGCTGGAGAGCGCCCATGCCATCGCCGAGGTGATGAAACGCGCGCCGACGATGAAGAAGAACCAGATCATCATCGTGAACCTGTCGGGGCGCGGTGACAAGGATGTGCAGCAAGTGGCCAGGATCAAGGGGGTGACGCTGTAGCAGGATGTTGAAAACGGTCTCCAGCTTTGTTCTCGCGGCGTTCAGAGGTTCGACGTACTGGCTTGAGTACGCCTCACCTCTTCACTTGCTGCGGCCTCGCCGGACGGCCATTTTGAACATCCTGCAAAGAAAGGTCGCGGTGGACGAGTGAAAGGTATGGGCATATCGATATGAACCGCTTGGATCAGACATTCAGTCGGCTGAAGGCGAAGGGCGAGAAGGCGCTCATTACCTACATCATGGCCGGTGATCCGTCGTTGCAGGAAACGGAACAATTGGTGCTGGAATTGGAACGGGCCGGTGCGGACGTCGTCGAACTGGGCGTGCCCTTTTCCGATCCGATCGCCGACGGACCTGTGATTCAGAAGGCGGCCGAACGTGGCTTGCGCAGCGGCACCTCCCTCCGAAAAATCCTGAAATCGGTGCGACAGCTGCGGACTTCAACAGAGATCCCCATCGTCTTGATGGCCTATTACAACAACATCCATGCGTTCGGTGAGGCGGAGTTTTGCCGGCAGGCGGTCGAAGCAGGCGTGGATGGGTTGATCGTGCCGGATATGCCGCCGGATGAAGCGGGGCCCCTGCGTGACCCGGCAGAAGCGGCGGGGCTGCATCTGATTTTTCTGCTCGCGCCGACCAGCACGGCAGCGCGGCGCGCCTATGTGGCGAAGGAGTCCGGCGGATTTGTCTATTATGTTTCCATCACCGGTATCACCGGGGCTAAACTGAACGACATGGCGGGGGTGCGTGACAACGTCGCGAAGATCAGAAAACAGACGAAGACGCCTGTTGCCGTGGGGTTCGGGGTGGCCACTCCGGACGATGCCGCGTTGGTTGCCGATATCGCCGATGCGGTGATCGTGGGCAGCGCCATCGTCCGGCGGGTGGGAGAACATGGACAGGATGGCCGGCTCGTTCGAGAAGTGGGCTCATTCGTTCGTTCCCTCAAGACGGCAATGCAGCCTGCTTAGCAGGCCGGCTGCGTCGCTCTTCGCATCATTCTCCGCGATTCAATCTCTCTCCGCCGGCCATGATTCCCGCTTCAACGAGGAGATGCCATGCCAGCAGTCAGCCGGAAGGTCCGACGAACCGTCAGCAAGAAGACGTCCCTCTCCCCCGCGGTCACTCCGCGCCGCAAGGTGCCGTCCCGAAACGCAGCGCCGTTGTCCGCAGATCGTCTGATCCGTACCCTCCAACAACGGTTGCTCGATACAGTCAGCAGTTCGGAAGAAGAGGGCCGCTCTCCAGCCGGCATTTCGGCGGTCTTCGTGCACGCATTCCAACAGCTGACGAAAGTCGAGGCGATCACCGTCTATATGCGCGATGAACAGACACGCCACATGACCTGTTTGGCCGAGGCAGGCCGCGGTGATGCCTCGGTTGCCGTTGGATGGCGCAAGGTGCTGGCGCGGGCGGAGAAGAATGCCAGGGTCTCGAGCGGAGCCTTGCATGCCTTCCGGCTGCATCGCATCGGCCGGATGGAAGGCTTGGTGATGGTCCAAACCGGATCCTCCCAACGGTCGAGCACGCGCACACTTCTTACGGTGCTGGCGGCGGTCGAACCCTGGTTGGCGGTGGCGCTTGACCATGCCAGGCTGACTAGAAAATACGCAGCGAAGATCCTGCGGATCCAACATATGGAGCAGGTGAGCGACCTGTTGAATTCGTCGCTGACGGAAGGGGAAAAATTGCGGCGGGCGTTGGATGCGGCAATCAGATTGGTTGAGGCAGAGGCAGGCGCGCTGTTCCTGACGGGCCATGACGGGGTCTTGAAGGTCCATGCAGTCGGCGGAGAGCGGGCTGCCGGCTTGACGGCGCTCAAGTCTTCCATTGCCGCCGACGTATTCCGCACAGGCCAACCCCTGTTGATCACGCAGGGGGCGCAGGATGGCAGGCTGGCCGCCCATCAGGGTTGGCAGGCCACCATGCAGGTGACGTCGCTCGTCTCCGTTCCGGTCCGCACCGGCCTCAAGGCGGTGGGCGTCTTGGAAGTGGTCAACAAATGCACGGGAAAGCCGTTCAGCAACTGGGATCTGCTGGAATTGGCGAGCCTCTCGAATCAATTCGGGCTGGCGATCGAACAGCTGCGGAGGGACCAGGCAGGGGAGGGCGCATCGGCCCGGATGCAAGGGGACTAACGTTTTTCCGGCGGCATGTATTTGATCATGTCGGAGGCCAACCTGGTGGCGAGATCCCGCATGTCCGGACGGATGAACAGGTAACTTTCCTGCACTTGATGCCGGGCCTTCCAGACGATGGCTCCGTTGACGGCATCGACCAGTCTCATACTCAGGCCGACCCGGGCGATGTTGTCTCCTTCCTCTCGCGTGTATTCCCAGGCATTGACCTTGACGACGAGCAGCGAATCCGCCCCCAGGGCATGGCCGATCTTGATCGCCGAAGATTTATCCGATTGGCCGGTCGTTTCCATGCGGGAGAAATAGGTCACGAGTGCGTCGAAGGCGTCTTTGGTTGTCTGAAACGTGTCGGTCACCTGATCGGGCGGCACTACCTTTTCCACCCGCCGGCTCTTGATCAGCACCTTTGCCACCACTTCTTCGACATCTTCACGGGCGCTGTCGTAGGCGCCGGAAATCGGAAGAATCGCCATGGTCTTGGGGTAGAACCCCCTTGCAGCCGGCCCCTCCCACATTTCTTGAAGGCCGCCGCACCCTGCCAGGAGCCCTACGATCAGGAGACTGAAAACGGCGGTCATCGTCGGAAGAATGCGTGTTGTCATAGCTCGTACGTAAAGTGTATCAGATCGAGTCACTATAGCAGTTTACCTTAGAAGGTCAGGGCGATGGAGCCGGATGCCAGGGCGGCTTGGTCCCTGAAATCATACCCGCCAGCAATGTCGATGCGCAAGGCAAAGACACGGAGACCGAAGCCGGCAGTCGGAATAAACGGCGTCTTGGCATCCTGCATATTCTTGAACGCCCCGACCCTGAAGGAGAGAAGTTCCGACAGGATCGTCTGCTCGGCCCCGAGGCTCAAGAGCTGGCTGGAGACACCGGGGGTGAGCGTATTGTTTTTCGTGATGTCCACATCGGCAGTCAACGTCAACGAGTTATAGGGGTTGACGGCCAGACCGGTCCTGACCTGCGGGAGCAGCTTGAACTTATCCCCGTTCGGCGCATCGAAGGTAGGCGCGTTGATGTCTTTGGCCACGATGCCCATGCGCAGCCAGGACGAGGGTCTGAACATCGCCCCTACGTCGATGCCGAGCGCAGAGGAGATCTTGGCGCGGCCGAGGTCCTCGAAAACTTTCACGTCATCGCTCGCCCCACGAACGTTGGTGGCGCCTGAATAGGCGGCGCCTTGAATCACTTTGCCGGTGACGCCGATCGAAAACACGCGGTCGAAAAAGGCATAGGCATAGGACAGGGCGGCTTGCCGGACTTCCAGGCCGTTCATGGCGAGTTGCCCGTTGACCGTCAGGTTGCCGCCGGTCGTCGTAAATCCGACCGGGTTGCGCACGAATGCGCCGCCGGTTGCGACATCGGATACGTTGAACCCCAGTGCATGTTCGCCGAAGTTGCCCTTGACGTAGAATCCGCCGGAGGCAGCCGCCGACAAATTGGTGCCGGGCCGATTGATGCGATCCACAAGCTGTTGGAGCCGGGCTTGGTTGGCCGCAGAAGTATCGTTCAGATTCAGGTTGTTGATGTCCTTCAGTGTATCGAAGAAGTCGCCGCGGTCGACGAACTGGCCGCTGCCCTGGAATCGGATATCGAACTTCTTGCTCATCACCATGCCGGCAGGGTTCCAATAGGTGGCGAGGGAGTCACTGGTCGTCGCGACGCCGGCTCCCCCCATGCCCATCTGGCGCGATCCCACGAACACAAACTCCACCGCCGCCGCCTGGAGCGGCAGGAGGAGGACCAGGAGGGCGGCGGTGAATCGGAAACGGAGTCTCATGTCGGTCATCGATTCGGTCACATTTTCTCTCAGCGGCACCGCTGGGCCAGTCTACGAAAAGATGCGGAAGTCGTCAAGAAATCACCTCACAGCCTTCCTAGGCAGAGACAATCATTCCGTCCTGCATGGACACGATGCGGTCGGCCTGGGCGGAGAGCTTGTCATTGTGGGTGACGATGACGAAGGTCGTTCCGTGCGAGCGGTTCAATTGACGGAGCAGCGCGAACAGCGCCTCACCCGTATGGGTATCCAGATTACCGGTCGGTTCATCGGCCAACACGAGATCCGGCTGCTGCATCAAGGCACGGGCGACGGAGACCCGTTGTTGTTCGCCGCCGGAGAGCTCGCCTGGTTTATGGTGGAGGCGATCTCCCAGGCCGACTTCGCTCAGGAGCTTCGTCGCGTCGCCCGCCACATCCGCCAGATCGCGTTTCTGGATCATGGCGGGCAGGCAGGCATTCTCCAGCGCCGTGAATTCCGGAAGCAGGTGGTGAAACTGGAAGACGAAGCCCACGCGTTTGTTACGGAACTCGGCCTGCTGTTGCTCGCTGAGCTGGAAGAGATCCTGACCGTCGAACGAGACCGTCCCCTTGGTGGGTCGATCCAGGGTGCCGAGAATCTGAAGCAAGGTGCTCTTGCCGGCTCCCGACGCTCCGACGATGGCGATCAATTCGCCGCGCTGGATGTGCAGGTTGATGTTGCTGAGCACCACCAACTCCCGCCCGCCCATGGGAAACGATTTATAGAGGTCGACGACCTTGATCATGAAAACAATTGTTGATTGAACCACTGCATCATTGCATCATTGAAGGAGATTGATTTTGAAATGATTTCAAATGGTGAAATCGATAAATCGTACTTTCAAGCTATTCATATCGCAGCGCCGCCGCCGGGTCGAGCTTGGCGGCCTGGAGCGACGGATACAATGTCGCGACAAAGCTGATCAGGATCGCCGAGCCTGCCACGAGCAACACGTCCGACCCCAACACATGGACCGGAATGCGGGAAATGTAATAGACGGTCGGATCGAAGGTCCAAAAGGTCTGGATCAACCAGAGGAAGGCATACCCGAGCGGAACACCGATCGCCGCGCCGGAACAGCCGATGATCAGGCCGTTCAACATGAAGATACGCATGATGCCCTTGCGCGTCGCGCCCATGGCCTTCAGGATCGCGATCTCGCGCTGCTTTTCGGTTACGATCATGGTGAGGGTACTGACGATGTTGAAGGAGGCCACGATGGTAATCAGCACCAGCAGCAGGAACATCATCGTCTTCTCGAGTTTGAGCGCCGAGAACAGGTTGCGGTTCATCTGCATCCAGTCCCTGGCCCAAAAGTTGAAACCGAGATTCTCTTCGATCCTACGCGCGATGTCGGCGGCGCGGAACACGTCGGTCACCTTGACCTCGATGCCCGTCACGCTTGCGCCCATGTTGAAAAACTTCTGGGCCTCCCCCAGCTCGATGTAGGCGAGGGAGGAGTCATATTCGTACATGCCGGATTGAAAAATCCCGACGACGACGAATTGCCTGATCTTGGGGGTCATGCTGGCGCCGGTAATCGGGCCGACCGGGGACACGACGTTCAAGCTGTCGCCGGGGAAGACCCCGAGCCGCATCGACAATTCTTTGCCGAGAATGATTCCCGGCCGCATGGCTGTGTCGGGGCCGTTTGGTTCGCGCTCCTTCTCAGGGATCGTCACCTTCACCGGCTGTTTCAAATCGCCGAGGCTGCCGTCGATGAGATTCTTGGCGAGTTCCGTCACTTGCCCTTCGCGCGCCGGATCGATCCCACGGAGAATGATTCCCTGGACGCCGGACTGAGAAGTCAGGAGCACCTGGCGGAAGATGAAGGGGGTGGCGGCCACGACTTCCGGGAGCGCCGCCACCTTCTTCACCTGTTCCTCGTAATCGACCATGGATTCCTTCATGCGGTCGTTCACGAGGATATGGGCCGTCGTGCCGAGGATCTTGGCCTGAATGTCCTCCTTGAAGCCGGTCATGATGCCGACCGTCCCGATCAAGGCGGCGACGCCGAGCGTGATCCCGACGATGGAGACGATCGTGTTGAACGAAATGGTGCGGTTGCGGCGCTTGGCGCGCAGGTAGCGCAATCCGACGAAGATTTCGTAGGGGAGCGCCATGCCTACTTCTCAGGCCTGAGCTGCGGAAAGAGCACCACGTCTCGAATGGAGGCCTGGTTCGTGAAGAGCATGACGAGCCGGTCGATGCCGATGCCTTCCCCGGCGGTCGGCGGCATGCCGTATTCGAGGGCGCGCAGGAAATCTTCATCGACCCGATGGGCCTCCTCATCGCCGGCCTCATGTTGCGCCGCCTGCGCCTCAAAGCGCTCGCGTTGATCGAGGGGGTCGTTCAACTCGGAGAAGGCGTTGGCGATTTCGCGTCCCGCGATATACAGTTCGAAACGATCGGTGAGGGATGGATCCGCATCCTTCCGGCGCGCGAGCGGGGAAATCTCGATCGGGTAATCGGTGATGAAGGTCGGCTGCTGCAGGCGCGGCTCGACGGTTTCTTCGAAGATGTCGTTGAGGATGTCCGCCAAAGACTCTTTGGGGGAGACCTCGACGCCCAATCGCCCGGCTGCGGCGAACGCCTCGTCGCGATCCTTGAGGACGGACGAGGGCAGATTATTCACCTCCAGAATCGCCTGGTGGTATGACCACCGTTGCCAGGGCGAGGCCAGATTGATCTCCGTGCCCTGGTAGTCGATGGTGGTGGTGCCGAGAATGTCCTTCGCCAGCCTTCCAAACAGTTCTTCCGTCAGGATGATCAGATCGTGGTAGTCGGCGTAAGAGACGTAGAACTCCAGCATGGTGAACTCGGGATTGTGAATCGTCGAGATGCCTTCGTTCCGGAAGTTACGGTTGATCTCGAACACGCGCGGAAAGCCGCCGACGATCAATCGTTTCAGGTACAGTTCCGGCGCGATGCGGAGATAGAGATCGGTGCCCAACGCATTGTGATGGGTGACGAAGGGTTTCGCCGCGGCGCCGCCCGGGATGGGATGCATCATCGGCGTTTCGACTTCCAGGAAGCCGCGTTCGATCAGGAACGAGCGAATGCCGGCGATGATGCGGCTCCGCAGCGCGAAAATCTGGTGGATCTGCGGGTTGGCGATGAGGTCGACATAGCGCTGCCTGTAACGGGTCTCGACGTCGGTGAGCCCGTGCCACTTTTCCGGCAGGGGCCGGAGCGCTTTGCTGAGGAACGTCAGGGTCTTCACCTCGACCGTAAACTCGTTGGTCTTCGTGCGGAACAGGACACCGGTCACGCCGATCCAGTCGCCGAGATCCAGCCCTTCGGACACTTGATGGGCTTGGTCGCCCAGCGTATCCTTCTTCAGATAGACCTGCAGGCGATCCGACCCGTCCTGCAGCACCGCGAACGCGGCCTTGCCGAACCGGCGCAGCCCGACGATGCGGCCGGCGATGGTGCAGCCGATCTTTTCCTGCTCGAGCACGTCTTTGGTCTTCTCGCCGTGGAGGCGGATCAGCTGGCTCGCCCGGTCCTTGACCTCGAAACGTGTCCCATAGGGCTGCACGCCGAGCTGCCGGAGCTGGTCGAGTTTTTTGATGCGCTGTTGCCGTTGGTCGTTGAGTTCATCCATGGTGCGAGATAGCCTTCAGTTCTCAGCGGTCAGCGCTACAGATCCTCATCCTGCATGCTGACGGCTGACGGCTGATCGGTTCCTTTCGTGAGCTTCTTTTTCAAGTACGCTTCGATGAAGCCGTCCAGGTCCCCGTCCATGACGGAAGCCACGTTTCCGACCTCGTAACCGGTGCGATGGTCCTTGACCATCTGATAGGGCTGAAAGACATAGGAGCGGATCTGGCTGCCCCAGGCGATGTCCTTCTTTTCGCCGACGATCGCGTTGAATTCGGCTTCCTTCTTGCGCTGCTCCAATTCGAACAGGCGGGCCTTCAAGATCTTCATCGCGCCGTTCCGATTCTGGAGTTGGGACCGTTCATTCTGACATTGCACCACGATTCCCGTGGGGATGTGGGTGATGCGAATGGCGGTCTCGACCTTGTTCACGTTCTGACCGCCGGCTCCCCCGGCGCGAAAGGTATCGATCCGGAGGTCTTTATCTTCAATGACCACCTCGACATCGTCGTCGAGTTCGGGATACACGAAGACCGAGGCGAAGGACGTATGCCGCCGTTTATTCGCGTCGAACGGGGAGATCCGCACGAGGCGGTGCACCCCCGCTTCCGCCTTGAGGTATCCGTAGGCATAGGGCCCTGTGACGGACAGGGTGGCGCTCTTGATCCCGGCTTCGTCCCCTGCGAGCAGATCGAGCGTTTCTACCTTGAACCCCTTCCGCTCGGCCCAACGGACATACATGCGTAGGAGCATCTGCGCCCAATCCTGGGACTCGGTGCCGCCGGCGCCTGGGTGGATGGCGAAGATTGCATTACTCGCATCCAGTTCACCAGAGAGCAGCAACTCGATCCGAAGCTGGGCGACGGCCTTCTCGAACTGTGCGAGATCGCTCGTGAGTTCCTGTTCGAGACCGGCATCGCCCGATTCCATCGCTAGATCGAGCATAGCTTCGATGTCGCCCTGTCGGCGCTCGGTGGCGTGCCAGCGGGTCAACTCCCGGTCGAGGGTCGCCTTACGGCGGTTCACCTTGGCGGCGGTTTGCGTGTCTTTCCAGAAGTCAGGCTCGGCGGTTTTCGCTTCGAGGTCGTTGAGTTCAGACGTCATTCGAGCCAGGTCAAAGATGCCCCCGAAGTTCGGCCAATTGCTCCCCGAGGGTTCGCACACGGGTCCGCACGTCATCCAACATGGCACGTTCCTTTCTGCATCAGGCGGGCCGACCGGCTGGTTCGCCGCCGGCTGGTTCTGTGTCCTGCGAGAAATATCCGGTCAGGCACAAAAGCGCGGTGAGTATAGCACAGCCGTACGCAAAGAGATCACCGTATTGCGCGTAAAAGGTCCGCTGATGGCCGACGGCCACGGCCCCTTTCATCGCTGCTTGCGTGAAGATGGGAGATTGTTGTGCGATACGGCCGTAGGGATCGATGAATCCGGAGATGCCTGTATTGGCCGCCCGTGCGAAGGCCACGCGATTTTCCACGGCACGAAACACCACCATGCCGAAATGTTGATAGGGGGCAGACGAGGGGCCGAACCAGGCGTCGTTCGTCACCGTGACCATGAAATCCGCGCCGTTCGCCGCAAACTGCCGCACCAGGTTGGGAAAAATCACCTCGTAGCAAATGACCACACCGAACTTCACGTGAAAATCCGGGACGGTCGCCGCCGCTGCCATGGGGGGCACCTTCTCGCGCGGTTTGAACATCAGCAGGGTCGGGCCGGGACCGGCCTCGAAGTCGCCGATCCCTTCCACCAGTTTGTCCAGGAAGAACAGCAAGGAGTTGTGGAAGGGAATGTATTCGCCGAAGGGGACAAGGTGTTGTTTGTCGTAGCGGCCGAGGATCTGGCCGTCCGTGGCGAGCAGGTAGGCGCTGTTGAGCAGGAAGGGGCGGCCGTCGGGATGCCGACGCAGGGCCGGGCTGCCGAACAGGAGCGGAGCGCCGGCATGTTGTACGATGTCGTTCACGAGGGCACGGTACTGCGGTTCCAATTCGAAGACGAAGGGCGTGGCTGCTTCCGGCCAGACGATGAGGTCCAGGTCCTCGCCTAAACCGGCGGTGAGGCGGTCGTAGCGCGTCATGGTTTCCTGCCGGAACGCCACGTCCCATTTCTGGGCCTGTTCGACGTTCGGCTGTACGACCCCCACGGACAGGGTGCGGGTGGGCTGCTGCTCTGCGGCGGACAACAGGGTGGTCCCGTACAGGAGGGCGACGCCGAATCCGGCAGCTGCGGCGACCGAGGAGGACCAGGGAAAGGAATGGATTTGAAATCCGCGATAGGCCTTGGTGCCCCAGATGATCGTCTCCGCAAGCGCGGCATTGACCAATACCAGCAGGAAGGAGACGCCATAGACGCCGAAATGGTCGGCCAGTTGAATGATCGGGAGCCAACGGTATTGGGAATAGCCGAAGAGGGCCCAGGGCAAGCCGGAGAGAAAATAGGTCCGGATCAATTCCAATGTCACCCACAGGAACGGCGCAGGGAGGAAACCCAGGGTCGGGAATGCCGTTCTGATCCAGGCAAGCGCGCCGGCATAGACGGCCACATAGAGACCGAGGTAGATCGTCAACAGCAACATGACCAGGGCGGCGATCGGGAGCGGTACCTTGCCGTAGACATGCATGGCGGTGATGACCCAGAACATGGAGCCGGTGAAGGCGAGCGTGCCAGCCACCCAACCGACCCGGAAGGCGCGGCGGGGCGACACATATTCAACCGCCACATGAAGCGGAACCAGCGCGAACCAGGCGACCACGCCGAGATCGAACGCCGGAAACGACAGGGGGTATAGAAGACCGCTCGCGCAGGCAAGCAGGATGAGGCGTGCGCGGGAGATGGTCATCGCCCGTAACTTAACGAAAGACCTGAACGGATTCAACCGTGCTCTCTCCGAAGAAACCGGCTCAGCCGATTGCCTACCGGCCTGGACGTCCGCTGAAGGAGTTGATTCCGCCGGGAGCACCGGACGAGGCAGGGGGTTGTGGTTGTGGTGTGGCCATGCCCCTGGGGTGGAGGGGCAACAACGGCGCAGGAGTCAGAAGATTGGGCGGCGCCGGCGTCCCGAACGGAGTGACCGTACCGGGCTGGTCACCATGGGGTGAACTGAAGTTGTGAGGGGAAAGGCCGGACCCTTGACGTGTCACGCCTCTATTACCGTGGGGATCTGAATAGATGGCGTCGTTGTCGCCCAAGGGCGAGAGGGTGCCCATCGTTCCGTCCCGCTCCTGAATGATCGAAGGTTGGGCCTGGGCTATGGAGAACTGATCGATGAGCGACCATCCGGCGAGCAGAACCATGAGGACGATGGATCGCATGGCATCTCCTGTAGGAGGAAAGAAGGGGTCGCGCTCCCATTTTATCAGAATGTCTTCACCCAGGGTGGAGGGACGATGTCGGTTAAGGGATCACGAATGGCCGACAGCCCGCGCCCGCCCTCGCTTCTTGCCGTATTGACCGCTTTCCAAGTGAAGCGTAGACTGTGATATTGGCTGAGTGCCACCCTTTCTACAGGTGGTCGCATGGTCTTCCGTGGCGAACATGGCCGCCGCGAGGAAGTCGGTCCTATCCTTTCTTCCCTCCCATTCTTGCGCTCTGATCGTCCTCTCGAGCCGGCTGCCTTTGCGATTTCTTCACGCCGTCGCAACGGCGATCACCCGGCTATCCATTCAGGGGAGGTACTTCTATGGGGAGACTGCAGAGAAGTCGTGCTGCTCAGATTCAGGCGCGACGGTACCCTGCCTATTTGCCGTGCGCCGAATTATTCGAGGCAGGAAGGAGGGCTCTATGGGACGGAAATATGACCTCGTCGATGTCATGGCGGCCGTCGGATTGGTCGCCACGTTGTTCGGAGGGTACCTCTTTGTAACTGCGGCAGACGGGTTTTGGCAGACATCATCAGCCCCCACCATGACGGCTGCGGCGTTCAGTAGCGAGCCGTCGACCGGTATGGAATGGTTGCAGCCCGCGCTGGGACGGGCCATCGTGGACGACATGGTGCTCAATCGGGAGGCGGATGCCGCTTTGTCGGCTTCGGTCACGGAGCTGAACCGTGCCGTGAGCGAGTATCAGCTGATGTCGACCACGCTCCTCAGTCCACTCGTGCTGGCCGAGTTGCGTGCGTTCGGACAGGAAGCCGACCATCGTGCGCGCATGCAGTTCGTCATGGGGAAGGCGATCGTCAATCAAACTCGCCGCGGCATCATGAGCGGAATCCTCTCCGCCGACCAATATGCGAGTGAGTTCAACAACAGACTGATCCGGACGGCGGAACTGACGGGGCAGCGCATGCATGATCAGTTCGAAGCGACGAGACAGGCCGCGCTCGGCCGATCGATCGTCGAGGCGATCCAGGAAGAGAATCGCATGACGGCGACGATCCAGGAACAGCTCGGCCGGGCTGTCGTCCAGGTCACACAGGCGCAAGAAAATTATGGAGAGGCGAAAGCCGCACAACAAATCCAACTCGCGAGTGCGGCGATCGCGGCTGTGCGCACCGATGCGATGATGGAACGGCAGACCTCGCCGGAACGCATGCCGGGTGAATCCATCCAGTTTGCGCACCGTGCCATCGCGTCGCCGGATGTTTCCCGCGGCTTCCTGATGCTGGCCTGCGTCGGATTGATCGCCCTCTTCGTCGGCGGGTTGGCGTTCGGCAGCAGGAAAGGGGAAGTGGACAGCATCCCGGTTTGGAAGATGGAGACGCTGTTGCGGTTACACCGTGCGGCTCGATAATCGATTACCCTGGGAGCCGGTCCGGCGGCTCCCAGGGTAGGAGAGGAGGTCGATCATGTCATGGGAAAACTGGGCAGTGGCAATCGGACTCGGCGCGCTCCTGATGATGTTCTTTGTGCTGATGGAGCTGTTTTTTGCAGGCGGGCGGCATCCGCTGGACCATTCACGACGGAAGTGAGGCGGCCTTACCGGGGGTAAGCGGTCGGGCATGCCGATCGGAAGTCGAGGAGGGGGGAAGGGTCCTGCGCGTCTGGTGCAGAAGGAACCCTCCGGGCGGGGAAGGGGCCAGGTCAGTTCAGACAGGACCAGAGGCCCGGAAGCATGACGGTGGCCATGATCTTGAGTTCGGATTCCGATTGCGGCGGAACGTCGGAGAGTGCGATGCCGAAGTCCCCGCCTGTCGCCCAGCGAACGGTGGCACGTCGAATCAACATCCGAATGTCGGGGGTCGGCTGGATCACGATCACCACCAATTCCATTCCTACGCGTACCGGTTCTTTCCCGCGAATGCGGCCGCCTGAGGTCGTGATGTCTTCAGTGATGCCGATGGCTTGAAAGGTGCCGTTGGAATAATAAATGGGACATTGAACAGGAATGCGTTTGGCTGCGCGTTCACGATGGGCAGTGTTCATCCGGATCACACCCCTTTTCTGAAGCGATCACTATCGATCACCCACATCGCCGACACCCTGGACGAAAGGCCGGGGGTCTTCTGTTGCCACAGCATCAACATGGCGACCATCAGTCCGCCGACCGTGTCGTTCAAGACATCATGCCACGAGGTTTCGCGTCCAGGCGCGGAGCCCTGCGCCACTTCCGTCCACAATCCGAACATCACCGTCCACAGGATCCCGGCGAACATCGCATAGGGAACAGGCAAGTCGCGCAGGCGGAAACCCTGCATGACCAACAAGGCGATCGGCGTGTAGACCACGGCCAACGTGATCGGCAAGTCGCGCAGGCGGAAACCCTGCATGACCAACCAGGTCAATAATCCATAGGCCGGTACATGGGACCAATCGCGCCAGCTCTCCGGCACGAGGAAGATGAGCGATCCTGTGAAGCCGATACCGGGCGAGGCGACGGCGAGGCCCGTCAACAGCAGCATGTAGGCGAGAATCACGGCGATGAACAGCATGTGGAGAGATCCTTTTGATGGGCTCGTGCAACCCTGCGCACTGTACTGTGCTGGGTCGCAGGGGCACCATTCGCCCTTCGTCCGAGAAGCTAGTCCTTTGGAGGGGGCTGGGAAGAAATGATGGAGGAATGACGAATGAGGAATTAAGGGTGAGGAATGTTCGAACTGCGCTGCTTTAGCTTTTCGTAGGGGCTTTCTGGTCCGGTTTCCGGTGGGTCCATTGTCCGGGCGCGATCGAGCGGGCTTGGTAGGCCTGGCCGAACCCAAGCACCAGGTGCGCACCGCTCATGCGCAATTCCCACAGGCCAAAGTCGCCGAATCCGAACATCATCCGAGATTGTGGAAACTTCGCAAGGTAACGGTGCTTCACGGTTTCATACGATCCATCGGTCGGGGGCAGGATCGCCGCTTCACCCAGTAAGTTCATGCGTTGCAAGGCCAGCGGATTCTTGCCCGGCCCATCCGGTTCGGCAATGAACAGGCTGACACGGGAATCCGTCAGCAGGTGTTGGGTGTGAAGCGCCATGCGACTGAGGTGGAGATAGATGCGTGACCAGTCGTCCCCGATCAGGTAAGGCACGTGCGAGCCGAAGGGCTGTCCCTGTCGCAGGGTCAATAGCACGGCGGTCCGCACCGCCTCGGTGAGGGCCACCCAGGCGGCGTGAACCTCTTCGTTCGACATCGTAACAGGCATCGACATGGGCGGCCCTCCCAGTCCGACCATTGTAACGGCTCGGCTCGAATTGTCCAGCCGTCGAGCATTGTTCGTCCATTGCGGCAGACTTGCCAGGTGAGCAACCGACCATCTTTCAACCTTGGTTCTGCCGACACGAACAGGTATGCTGCGGGCGTCAGGGGGAAGTAGATAGGGATCTTTTCTGCGTGACCGACTATGGATTGCAGAACATCTTGTGAATGGATCGCAGGCATCCTGTTCTCATTGAACATCCTCGCCTGCAGTGCGATCGGAGTTTCTCCCGGCTCTCTTCCCAGTTCGGCACCAGGCCCGGCTGTCGGACCGTTGCGGATCGATCAGGTCAACCCCCGCTACTTTACGGACGGCGCGGGCCATGTGGTCTATCTCGTCGGGGCCCATACCTGGCGGAATCTGCAAGATACTGTCACGGATAAGGATCTGCCGCCGTTCGACTACAGCGGCTATATCAGGTTTTTGGAGCGATACCGTTTGAACTTCTTCCGGCTCTGGCGTCAGGAGGAGGCGCTCTCGAAACCACTCCCGTACTTGAGGACCGGTCCTGGTCTCGCCTTGGATGGAGGGCTGAAATTCGATGTGAGTCGACTGAACCAGGCGTTTTTCGATCGGTTGTCTGCACGGGTGGAGGAGGCCGGCCGGCACGGCATCTATGTCGCGGTGATGTTGTTTCAGGGGTGGGGGATCGAGAGGAAAACGCCTACGCGGCCGGAGAATCCCTGGGAGTTTCATCCATTCCACAAGGCCAACAACGTCAACGGCATAGATGGGGACCATGACGGAGATGGCGAGGGAACCGAGACCCATACGTTGACGGACCCAGTCGTGACGGAATGGCAGGACCGCTTCGTGCTCCGGGTGGTGGATGTGCTGAATCCCTTCGACAATGTGATCTATGAAATCGCGAACGAAAGCACACCGGATTCGGTGCCGTGGCAGGAGCATATGGTGCAGGTGATTCACGAGTATGAGAAGACCAAGCCCAAACAACATCCCGTGCTGTTCAGTGCCCCTTGGGGAAACAGGGAAGAGGATCTCTGGCGCTCCAAGGCGGAAGCGGTGTCACCGGCGCTCCCGGCTCCCGATACGGCCGTCTATGCCTATCGAGAGGATCCCCCTCCCAATGACGGGCGTAAGGTGATCATCAACGATACGGATCATCTCTGGGGGGTCGGGGGGACGCGCGACTGGGTGTGGAAGAGTTTTGTGCGGGGGCTCAACCCCATCTATATGGATCCGTATGATCCCGCGACGTATTCCGAATATTATGAGGCGGTGAGAGAGACCCGCGAAGACGTCCTCCTGTCACTCGGTCTGACGAAACGGTATGCAGAGCGCATCCCGCTCCAAACCATGATTCCGCGGAGCGACGTCTGTTCCAGTCGGTATTGTTTGGCCGATCCGGGGCAAGCCTACCTGGTCTACGTACCTTCCGCCGGCCGAGGGGAACAGCCAGCGAGCGTGGAACTGGATCTCCAGAATTTCTCCGGCACCTTCACTGTGGAATGGTTCAGTCCCGTCCTCGACCGTGCCCACGTCGAACAGAAACTCCTGCCCACCGGGCCGGTCCGGCTCATGGCTCCCTTCGCCGGTGATGCGGTGCTGTATGTCGGTGCTTCCGGCCGTTGAGGCCTTCACTCGATGGCGCGGCCTCACTCGACCGGCCTATCAGCGGACGTTATGAACCGGCGCCGTTCGGCTTCCGTTGGGGGACCAGGGGGTTAAAACAGGATCAAGATTGAACGCCACGCTGATTCGGGGTACCTGTCCGCGATAGGTATTCACGGCGTGAAACAGCCATCCTGGGAACAACACACATTGTCCGGTCGACGGCGTGAAGGAGATATTTCTGCCGGCATCATGCAGCTCCGGCATGTTGTAGCGGAGATAGGGAGCCAGCATGCAGGGGAGGCAGCCGCGCGGGTCATAGAGCTGGAGCTCTCCTCCCCGGTCCTTGCCGGAGGAGACGTCGCCCACGTCCACATAGTACACGCCTGCCCAGAAACTGCCGGGGTGGGAATGGGCTGCGTTGCTGCCGCCGTGGCGTTGCACATTGGCCCAGACTTCGACCACCTGCCAATTGGGCCTGCAGCCGGAATGGCCGGACCGTTCGGAAAATGTCGTGACCTGTTTCGCCACCTCGATGACCGGAGCGAACAAATCCTCCAACGGCCCTCCCGCCCAGTCCAGCATCGAAAGGTCGTGAGGAGACGACCACCCGACGACTTCGCCATCCGAATAGGTCGGCATGGACGCTTCCCGCTGTAGAATCAGCTGCGACAGCGTGGCGTTGATCTGTTGGTGCGCGGCAGGGGTAAAGACCAGCAGAGGCGTGGAGAAAATAGGGCTGATGCTGATCTCGATCTCGGTCGGCAAGGAATAGCTCCCGGAGGGTTCCACGACCGTCGACGCGCCGTACGGTATCGTTTGAAAATAATCAAGTCAAGAGAATGGTTGTATTTCGAATGGAGAACGGGCCTAGGTCCCTGAGCGTCCGGAGGATCGAGATTGAAACGTGGTTCGTCAAGAGTTCTTTTATTTTTCGCTTGGTTGCGAGGTGATATCCGATCCGTTCGTGGCCAAGACGTTCTTGCCGTCAATCAAACATTATTTTTTTGTCAGGATAGGCTGGCCTGATTGAAGAAACAGCCTGCCCATCCGTTACCTGGATCGAATCCACTCAACAGGAGATCTCTCATGGAACAGTCACCGCCGGCCAGGGAGTTCGATGCCGATAATGCTCGTGCTCCCGGCATACCTCCCGCAGGAAAGCCGGTTGAACTGCCGAGGGTCGCGGTCATGAAATTTGAAAACGGAAAGACCGTCCATACGTTCCGCGAGCGTTTCACATATCCTGCCGTCGTGCCTGCTTGACAGTTCTTCCCGGTCGGCCTAGCCTGTTGGCGACGATGGCACCATCCACCATCCAACCGGGAGGTCATCATGTCTGTTGCACGCGTGACGGAAATCATTGCCGCTTCGCCGAAGAGCTTTGATGACGCGATTCACATCGGCGTCGCCCGCGCGAACAAGACGCTGCAGAACGTGAAGAGCGCCTGGGTCGAGGACCAGAAGGTGGATATCGAAGACGGAAAAATCACGCAGTATCGCGTGGCCTTGAAGGTCACGTTCGTCCTGAAGGACTAGGGGCACATCATGAAGAATGTCGAGATGATCCTCGAAGGGACCATGCTCACGATCAAGGTGGACCTCACGAAGGAGTTCGGGCCTTCGGCATCCGGCAAGACCACCATCATCGCCTCGACGGAGGGCAACGTCACCGTTCCAGGCCGGGAGGAAAAAATCGGGTTGAATGTGTACCGGAAGAAGTGACGGCTTGAAGGGCAGAACCGGCGGCCGACGGTTCCGGCTTCTTGTCGTCGAACAGAGGACAATGCGTCCGTAACGGTGGACCGTCTCAGACGATTCCTTTGCTGAAGTCGTGGACCGCCATGTCTATGACCGCCGGTCAAGTGCCTCAGCCTCCTCCACCTGCCATCCTCATCGTAGACGACGATCCCGACATTGCCCTCGTGCTGCACGATCTTCTGTCCCACGCCGGCTACCGTGTGGAGGTGGCCGGCACCGGCGCGGAGGCGCTGGCCAAGGCGAAATCAGAGTCGTTTGCGGCCGCGCTGCTGGATTTGATGCTGCCCGACATGGACGGCCTGTCCGTCCTGACCCTGCTGAAAGAGATCGATCCCGTGTTGCCGGTCATCATGTTGACCGCGTTCGTCGAGGTGGCGAAGAAACATGGATCGCTGACCGAGGGCGCCTTTGGGTACTTGACCAAGCCCTATGATGCAGAAGAGTTGAAAGCGCTGATCCGCCGCGCGGTGGGGTTGAAAGACCTCTCCGTCGAGGCTGCCGCAACCAAACAGGCCTTGACGGCCAGTGAGGAACGGTTTCGCGAGGTCGTGCAGACCGCTCCCGACGCGATCGTGCTCGCCGACGAGGACGGACACATTTTGTCGTGGAACGGGGCGGCCGAGCGGCTGTTCGGGTATGCGGCTGGCGAGGTGCTGGGACAGTCGCTGACCATGATCATGCCGGAGCGGTATCGCGTGAACCATGAGCGGGCGTTGGAACGAGTCCGCACGACCGGAGAGGTGCGCCTCAAGGGCGCCATCGTCACGATGCACGGTCTGCACAAAGAGGGCCGGGAATTTCCGATCGAGATGTCGCTCAGCAGTTGGATCTCCGGCGGCAGGCGGTTCCACTGCGGCATCGCACGGGATATCACGGCCAGGAAAGAAGCGGAGGCGCGTCTGCTGCAGCAACAGATCGAGCAACAGGTGTTGTTGGATTTGATGCCCGCGATGGTCTGGTACAAGGACCCCCACAATCGTATCCTGCGGGCGAACCGGCGCGCGGCCGAATCCATCGACAAGACCGTCGCCGACCTCGAAGGACGGCGGACCGAAGAATTCTATCCGGAGGAGGCCGAGAAATATCACCAGGACGATCTGGAGGTGATCGTGTCGGGCCGACCGAAACTCGGGATCATCGAACGCTATCAAACGGGGACCGGTGAAAAACGTTGGGTGCAGACCGACAAGGTGCCCTATCCCGATACGCAGGGCAACATCCTCGGCGTGCTGGTGTTCGCGCAAGACATCACGGAGCGGAAACGGACCGAAGAGGCGCTGCGCGAGAGCGAGGAGCGCCTGAGGGCCGTGGTGGAAGCCGCACCGAACGGCATCATCCTGGTCGATGCCGAGGGAAAGATTCTGCTGGCCAATGCCCGGTTCGAAGCACAATTCGGGTATGGTCGCCACGAACTCCTCGGACAATCCATCGACCGGCTCATTCCCGAGCGGTTGCGCGCCGGAGATCCCCGACAGCGTTCCGTCTTTCCGACCAATCCCGCTCACCTGTCACTGGGGAACCGCCGCGATCTCGTCGGCTTGCGAAAAGACGGCACGGAATTTCCCCTTGCGATCACCCTCACGCCGCCGACAACGGCGGATGGGATCTTCGTCCTGTCGTCCATCCACGACATTCAAGGCGCTGCATGAATCTTCGTGTGGCGCTGATCGGTTTGCTGTCGGGCTTCATCGGTCTTCTGTTGGTGATGGGAGCCAGGGCGTTCGTTCGCTGGCTGCAGATATATTATCCTCGCCGCGCTGCCGCCGTTCTCCTGACATTGGGGACGGCCATCGTGGGGGCAGGGTGGCTGATTACCATGGAGGTTCTAGACCGGCCAGATTTTCAACCCAACGATCTGATCACGCTGCAGGAGCCGGTGGTGGCCATGACCATCCCCGCCGACCGTGGGTCGCGCAGCATGACCTGTGTGATGGATCTCCATGAACATCTCGGCCTGCTGGAAGTGGAGCGTGAGGCCGGTACCATGAAGGCCCTGGTCGAAAGCAACAATGCCTCCGAACCGTCCTATTGCCCAGTCGGTGCAGAGGTTCGTATCGAGCTGAGTCGGCTCCATCGCATGACGGTCACGCGCAGGCAGACGGAAGCCACCAGGCCATAGGGTTACTGAACGATGATGGACCCCTGTTTCCTGTCCAGGCTTCCGTTGGTTTCGGACGAGGGGCGCACCGAATAACTCACGGTTCCCACGCGGCTGAAACAGAGGCCCGCCGTCTCGTTGCTGGCCAGTGTGGTGGAATTGTCCACTCCCATGCCCATGGCTTTAGAGAAACCGTTCCGGCAGGACACATTGTGTTCCAGCGGACCATTGATGGTCACCGTGACGGAGTCTTGACGCTGATTGATCCAACGGACTTCATCTCCCGCCTGCACCGTCAACGCATCAGGGGTGATCGTATTGCTCACCACGATGTTTTTGACCATCCCGGTCTTGGTGCCGGCCTCCATTTCCGAGCGGGTTTTTGAAGCCGTCGGTGAATGGGAACAGGCAGCCAGCGAGAGCACCGCCAAGGCCATTATCGAATGAACGATCGTCTTCATGGGTCTTTCCTCCTTGATAAGGCAATGGTCGTTTCCCTTTCACGACCCTGTCGCTCATATCTGTCACCTTCGATCCGCGCAATAGGCGTTCCGTTCGTCGGCTCTCGATTCGTTTCGTAATGCCACTGTACTGAGCCTGGTCGTGCCGCCGGTACTCGGGAAACCCCCGGTATGCACAGCATGATGCGCTGGTATCGATGGACAAGGCCGATCCGATCTTTTTTTTCGATGCGGGGCCAGCCGGCATGCGGACAAGGAGAAGTCCTGGCCCGTCGCTATCGACCCCTTGACTCACAGTCATGGGAGGCCTATCGTATCGAGGTGGGAGGAGATAACGTCCCGAGGGAATATGTACATGAAGGGGATCGAGCGCTGAGGACGGTGTGCATGCCCAGCTGGTTCTGGGAAGCCTGAAATCCTCCCAAGATCTCCGCCGTATCTACCTCTCCTCGGTAGGTGCGTGCTCCTCCCACCTAAAAATTTTTTCTCATTGCGCCTCGCCGCCGAGTTCTTTGTTCCCATGTCGACCTCCACAATCCTGCCTGTCTCTGACTCCTGCTGTTCCCATGACCTTTGCGCAACAGTGAGCGGTGACGTGGTCTCGCATTCCGGAATGCCGTCAAGGCTTGACTCTCCCGTCCGTTCCCTGTAAACGACGAAGAGCGCACACATCGATTGCGGTGAGTGCCGAACGTTCTCGTTCGAATGGCGCCCATGACGTGAGAGGTTGAATGGCCACCAAGACATCATCGACATCTGCTTCATCTTCGACCAAGCCCCGATCCCCAATCAGCGTCTCTGAACCGGCCGCCTCCCGAAAAAAATCTTCCAACGGGGAGAAGTCTGCGCCTGCGGTCACGGCCGTGGAGATGGGGGCGCGGCAGCGGGAGATTTCCGTCTCCGAGTTTTTCACCAAGAACCGCCACCTGCTCGGGTTCGATAATCCGCGGAAGGCGCTGTTGACCTGTGTCAAGGAAGCCGTGGACAACGCGCTCGATGCCTGCGAAGAAGCGGGCATTCTCCCGGACGTGACGGTGAAACTCGACACGTTGGCCGATGGGCCGGCGCCGGTCGCGCCGAGCCAGGCGACCCGTTTCCGGATCACCGTGACCGACAACGGGCCGGGCATCGTCCGCCAGCAGATTCCCCGCATCTTCGCCAAGCTGCTGTACGGCTCGAAATTCCACCGCATGCGCATGAGCCGGGGACAGCAGGGCATCGGCATTTCCGCCGCCGGGATGTACGGCCAGTTGACGACCGGCAAGCCGGTCAAGGTGATTTCCCGCACCGGACCGCGTGCGGCGGCGCATTATTTCGAGGTGCAGATCGACACGAAGAAAAACGAGCCGCTGGTGCACGAGAACAAACAGATCGACTGGGCGCAGCCCCAAGGCACGGAGGTGGTGCTCGAAGTGGAGGGTCGCTATCAGAAGGGCCGCGCCTCGGTCGATGAATGGCTGGAGCAAACGTCGATCGCGAATCCGCATGTGCGGCTGATCTATCGGACGCCGGAAGGAGAGACGAAAGAGTACCCCCGGACGTACCACGAACTGCCGCCTTCACCGAGGGAGATCAAGCCGCATCCCTACGGGATCGAGTTCGGCGTGCTGCTCAAGATGTTGCAGGACACGAAGAGCCATACGGTCGCGGGTTTTCTGGCGAGCGACTTTTGCCGGGTCTCGCCGGCCCTGGCGGAGGAGATCTGCAAGGCGGCGAAACTGTCCCCTCACACCAAACCGCGCGAGGTGAGGCACCAGGCGGCTGAAACGCTCTACAAGACGATTCAGACGACCAAGATCATGGCGCCGCCGACGAACTGCATTTCGCCGATCGGCGAGAAGGCGATTTTGTCCGGGCTGTACAAACAGATCAAGGGTGAATTCTATACGGCGGTGAGTCGTCCGCCCGCCGTGTATCGCGGGAACCCCTTCATCATCGAAGCGGGGCTGGCGTTCGGCAAGAATCCGGACGAGGCGGCGAAGCCGCAGCAGGCTGCCGTGCCCTTGGCGGAGGGCGAAGATCAGGATCACGATACCGAACTGGCGCGGGTGATTCGTTATGCCAACCGGGTGCCGTTGCTCTATCAACAATCGGCCTGCGCGACCTTCAAGGCGGTGCTCAGCACCACCTGGCGCAACTATGGCGTGACCCAGTCGCGCGGCGCACTTCCCGCCGGGCCGATGGTGATTTTCGTCCACATGGCTTCGGTCTGGGTGCCCTTCACCAGCGAGTCGAAGGAAGCGATCGCGGACTACGATGAAATCCAGAAGGAAATCACCCTAGCGCTGCGCGAGGCAGGTCGAAGGCTGGGCATCTTTCTGCGGCGGCGGGAACGGGCCGCCAGCGAATTCCGGCGGCGCAATATCTTCGATCTCTATATCGAAGAGGTGGTGGAGGCCTGCAATCGCCTGAAGGGCGGCAAGCTTCCCACGGAGAAATTGAAGGAGCAGTTGCACAAGATCGCCAGTTCACGGACCGGCGGACTCAAGACCGATGAAGCCTTGGGCAAAACCGGGACGGGCCCCGAAGGGTTGCCTCACTCGATCATCGTGACGCCGGAGGGAATCGAAGGGGAAATCAAGGCGTCGGAGGAGGATCCGGCCCCGTCGAGCAAGACACCGCAGGCCTTGCCGGTTGCGAAGAGGAAGGCTTCGGCGAAGGCGGGGCAACAAGATTTGTTCGTCGAGGAGAAGTCGATCGGCAAGAAGACGACACCCGCAACGAGACGATCCAAACAATCCTCCGTCACCCGCAAAAGGAAATAGGACTGGCCATGGCACAGACGAAACCGAAGAAGGACGGCGCGGTGGAGAAAAAACTCGTCGGTATGGCCGATGTAGTGATCGCGGCGGCGCAACGCGCCAAGGATCCGACCTTCGCGATTCCGATCCGCGCCCTGTCCAACGTGTCGTTCAACCCTCGCAGGGGTTTGATCGAGATGGGCGACAAGAAGCAGGGCCGGTCGTTTTTCAACGTCGGCATGGCCAAGAAGTTCATGCAGACCATGCTGGTCGCCGATGCGCTCTCCGAACTGCAGCGGGCCGACCTGACCACCTCGCTCAGGGAGATCTACTACCGCACGAAACACACCATCCAAGATTCCCACGAGAACACGTTCGACACGCAGGACGAGTCCGACCCGATCATCGAGGATCTGGAAGTCTCGTTGGTCGCGCTCCGGGAAGAGCTCCATGTGCGGGCGGAGAACAGCGGCAGTATCGTGGGGCCGGTGGTCTTCGGCGACGACGGCGACCGGGTGGATTGCGCCAAGCTGGGCAAGGGTGGGTATTCGGTCCCCTCGATCGTCGAGCCGGAATATCTGGAGATCCGCCGCTGCACGGCCGACTTCGTGTTGTTGGTGGAAAAGGGCACGCAGTGGAACCGGCTCTCCGAAGACAAGTTCTGGCGACGCTACAACTGCGTGCTGCTGACCGGCAACGGCCAGCCTCCACGCGGCGTCCGCCGGTTGGCGCGCCGGCTCCATGAAGAGTACAAGCTCCCGGTCTATGTGCTGGTCGATAACGATCCCTGGGGCTACTACATCTATTCAGTGGTGAAACAGGGCTCGATCAACCTCGCCTTCGAGAGCCAGCGGATGGCGATTCCCAAGGCCAAGTTCATCGGGCTTTCCAGCGCCGACCCAGAGCGGTATGAGCTGCCGCGCAACGTCGGCATCAAGCTGAACGAGAAGGACGTCACCCGCGCGAAGGAGCTGTTGAACTACCAGTGGTTCCAGAAACCGGCTTGGCAGCAGGAAATCAAACGGATGCTGACGAGCGGCCTCAAGTACGAACTGGACGCGCTCGCGAATAAGGACTTTCAATACTTGACCAAGAAATATCTGCCGCGCAAACTAAAGGAAAAGGACTGGTTGGATTAGGGGGAGCCGGGTTGAGGCGAGATCGACGATACCACATCCTGGTTGTTGGTGCCGGTCTTCTCTCCCTGACCATTGGATTGGGTCTGTGGGCGGTTCCGATCCTCTGTGTCGCCCAGACCCCGTCGCTTCCATCCGGACCACAGAATCAGCCGGGACAGAATCCCCAGCCCCTGGGAACCTTACCGATTCCGAATCCCCTCGCAGCACAGTCTTCTTCCGTTACTTCGACCGCCTCAGGCGCCGGCGTCCCGCAGGGCGTGACCATTCCCTCCAGCCAGGGCAAGTCGTTCGGAACGGTCGGCAAAGGATTGCCTGGCATGACCGGCGGGCCTCAGCTCACGGCGCCGATGGGAGCTCAGGACCCATCACCCCGCTACATGCGTCCACCGGTGATTGCGCCGCTCTTCTGTGATCCCTCGGTAAATATTCCCTGTTGACGAGGCTGCTGCCGCCTGTACCGCTCTGGAATGGCCGTCACGGTCCGGTGGTTACAACGTTTGTCTCAACGGGCGGGCCGGTTCGATGCGGATGCTTCCCGTGGGCGTCATCGCGCCTTGTGGATTGTCCGCATCGAGCCAGACATTGAAGCGAATGAGGGTAGGTTTCGAGAAGCAGAGGCTGACATATTGCAGGGGGGCGATCGTGACCGTGTCTTGCAGCACCCCGAGTTGCGAGAAACCCTTGTCGCAAGCGATCAACTCGGGTTTGTTTTCTTCGAGCAGCCGCAGGCGAACCGGATTTTGGTTGAGGTTTTGCCAGCGGACTTCATCGCCGATCTGTACGATCAGGTGACGCGGGGCGACCTCCGTCCGGATGTTGACATACCGGACCATGCCGGTGAGGTTGGTGGCGCGGTTGTGGCTGCAGCCGACCTCCAAGCCGACTGTGAGCAGGGCGAACATGACGAGGATGGCGCGTACCATGGGCGATTCTACAAAAAGTCGCTGCACGGCGCCAACTAGGATGGTTCCCAGGTGCGACCGGAGTCGCGGTTCCCGTCAACCTTGGCGGTCGAGCTTCGTTCATGCGAATGAGGCAGTTTGCTTGCCCAGCCGGTGAGGCACGATGAGCCTGGCCTTCGACGATGCCCGCCATTTTCTCTCGCGTTCCGGGTTCGGGGGAACAGCCGGCGAAATCAAACGACTGATGAAGCTGGATCGTGCTGCGGCAGTCGAGCAGGCACTGACGGTGTCCACGAACAGGGCGCAGACTCCGCCGCCTCCATGGATTCACCGGCTTCCCCCGCCGCCGAACGAACGCAAACATTGGAGCGAGGCGGACAAAAAGGCCTTCCATGAAGCACGGAAGGAAGAAGGGCAGGAGCTGAAAGGCTGGTGGTACCGGGAACTGATGGCCACGAACAGTCCGCTGCTGGAGCGTATGACGCTGTTTTGGCACAATCACTTCACGTCCGGTTTGCAGAAGGTGAAGTGGCCGCCGTTCCTGTATCGACAAAACGTGCTGTTGCGGACCTACGCGCTGGGCTCCTTTCGAACGCTGTTGCATGCGGTCGCGAAGGATCCGGCGATGCTGCTCTACCTCGATACGCAGACCAACCACAAGGAACAGCCCAACGAAAACTTTGCGCGTGAGTTGTTCGAGCTGTTTACGCTGGGTGAAGGGCATTATCACGAACAGGACATCAAGGAGGCGGCGCGGGCCTTTACCGGATGGCATCTCGATCAACGTACCGGTGCGTTCCGCATCGAGCGGCGCCGGCACGACGGCGGACGGAAAGAGGTGTTCGGCCGGTCCGGGTATTTCGATGGCGACGACATCCTGTCTCTGACGCTCGAGCAGCCTCAAGCGGCGCGCTATCTCGTCCGGAAGTTGTGGCGTGAATTCATCTCGGATGAGCCGGACCCTGCGGAAGTCGACCGCCTCGCCAGCCAGTTCCGGCAGAAGGACTATGACATCACCTCGTTGCTGAAAGCACTGTTCCGGACGCCGCATTTCTGGGCGCCAGAGCATCGGGGTGTGTTGGTGAAGTCTCCGGTGGAACTCATGGTTGGCACGGTGAGGCTGTTCAACCTTCCGATCGATGAGCCGACACAATTGATCCGGTATGGGCGCCGACTCGGCCAGGACCTCTTCGATCCGCCCAACGTGAAGGGCTGGCCGGGCGGCACGCGATGGATCACCACCTCGACTCTGCTGGATCGTACCCAGTTATTGCACCGTGTGATTCGCGGGCACGAGCTGGGCCATTCGCAAGGGATGGGCGACATGAACCGGATGCACGTCGGGGCTTGGCAGGCGGAGGAACCGCTCGACATCGTCCAGGCGACCCTGCTTCCGCTTGCTCCGGTGCAGCCGTTGAGCGCGGGCGAGGACCGGGTCCAGGCCGTTCGTCACCTGGTTCTCGATCCGGTCTATCAACTCAAATAGCGAGGCGATCATGACCCGGCAGGGATTGCAGCGACGCGAAGTCTTGAAAGCCGCTCTGGCCCTTCCGCTCTTGTTCTGGCGCCCCTGCTCCTTGCAACGACTCTGGGCCGCGGAGCCGAAGGGATTTCTCTCCGGGCGCTGGCGGATGCTGCTCCTGGTCGAACTCCACGGCGGCAACGACGGGCTCAACACCCTGGTGCCCTACGAAGACGAGGCCTATTACAGGGCCAGGCCGCAATTGGCGATCCCGCGGGATCAAGTTCGTCAGCTCACGCCCAAGTTCGGGTTCCATCCGGCGCTGACGCCGCTGATGCCGTTGTGGGAGGGGAGGGAGTTGGCGCTGATAGCCGGCGTCGGGTATCCAAGGCCCAACCGTTCCCATTTTCGCTCGATTGAAATTTGGGAGACTGCGTCCGACAGCGAGCAGGTGCTGGATGAAGGGTGGCTGTCGCGGGTCTTTGAACGATTCCCCCTGCCGTTGGAATTTACCGCCGAAGGTATTCTTCTCGGCAAGGGTGATGCCGGTCCGCTGAGCGGAGGGAGGGCTCGGGTCATCGCTTTGCAAGATCCCGAGCAATTCGTCCAGCAGGCAGGCTCGGTCAAGCCGGTTTCCGCCTCCACGACGAACCGCGCATTGGCCCACATCTTGGACGTGCAGCGCGAGATCTCCCATGCGGCGACGGACCTGCAGGGCCGCATCAGGCAGGCGCCGCAGCTGGGAATCGAGTTTCCGACGAGCAGGATCGGCAAACAGCTTGAGGCGGCGGCCAAGTTGATCGCCGCGCAGGTTCCCGTGGCGGTCATCAAGGTGACGCAGGGAAGTTTCGATACCCACGCCGGGCAACTGGCTACGCATCAGCGGTTATTGGAGGAGCTTGCCCAGGCGCTGATGGCCTTTCGTGCCGCGATGCAGAAGGAGGGGGCCTGGAACGAGGTGCTGGTGATGACCTATTCCGAGTTCGGTCGCCGGGTGGGGGAAAATGCGAGTCACGGGACGGACCATGGGACGGCGGCACCGCACCTGCTCATCGGCGGGGCGGTCAAGGGCGGCCTGTACGGAACGTTCCCCTCGTTGACGGATCTCCAAGAGGGCGATCTGAAACATACGGTCGATTACCGGAGTCTCTACACGACCGTGATTGAACGGTGGTGGAACCTGCCTCCGGTCTCGTTCGGAACGGGGCGCTATCCGGGGATCGACTGCCTCGCTTGATCAGCCGGAACATCAGGCCGATCGGATGACCTGTCGCTGCGAATCGCGGGGAGCACAGAGGCTAGCCGTCCTCCGGAGAAGACGATTCCGATCCATCCACCGTCAGGCTCGGTCCTGCCACACGATAGCGCTCGCCGGCCCAGGCTCCCAGGTCGATGATCTGGCAACGCTCGGAACAGAAGGGGCGCCAGGGGTTTTCCTGCCAGGTCGTAGGCCGATGACATTGAGGACAACGAGTTGTAGAAGGTTCAGAAGGGGACAAGGTGTTCACCCTTTGCGAAGGGGGTCGTCATTCACGCGCCGGTTTCAGCCTCCTCTCAGACCCCCGCGTTGGAGAAGACCTGCTTGATCAATGTTTGCGCATCCTCCTGAATCGACCGGAGGTGGGCCGGACCCTTGAAGCTCTCCGCGTACAGTTTGTAGACATCTTCGGTTCCGCTCGGGCGGGCGGCAAACCAGCCGTTCGCCGTGGTGACCTTGAGCCCTCCAATCGCAGCCTTGTTCCCCGGCGCTTCCGTCAACAGGGCGGTGATCGGTTCCCCGGCCAGGTCACGGCTCTTGACCTGTTGTGGTGAGAATTTCTGCAGGGCGGCTTTTTGTGCGCGCGTGGCCGGCGCGTCGATCCGTTCGTAGACCGGTTCGCCCAATCGGCTCGTCAACTCGGCATAGAGCTGCGCCGGATCCTTTCCGGTCACCGCCAACATCTCCGCTGCGAGCAGATCCATGATGATGCCGTCCTTGTCGGTCACCCAGGTCGTTCCGTCACGGCGGAGGAAAGCGGCGCCCGCGCTTTCTTCGCCGCCGAATCCCAACGAACCGTCGCCGAGGCCGGAGACGAACCACTTGAACCCGACCGGCACCTCGACCAGACGGCGCTGCAGATCGCTCGCCACACGGTCGATGATACTGCTGCTCACGACGGTCTTGCCGATTCCGGCGGTCGCCTTCCAGCCTGGGCGATGGGTGAAGAGGTAGGAAATCGCCGCCGCGAGGTAATGGTTGGGGTTCATCAAGCCGCCGCCTGGGGTCACGATGCCGTGGCGATCCGTGTCGGTGTCGTTGCCGAAGGCCAGATCGAAACGGTCTTTCAATTTGATCAACGAGGCCATGGCATAGGGGGAGGAACAGTCCATGCGGATTTTACCGTCCCAATCCAGCGTCATGAAACGAAAGGTCGGATCGACTGACTCGTTCACGATCTGCAGGTCCAGGCCATACCGTTCGGCCAACGGACGCCAGTAGGCCACAGCCGCGCCTCCCAATGGATCGACGCCGAGGCGCAACTTCGCCGCCCTGATGCGATCCAGATCGACCACGTTGGGGAGGTCCGCGATATAGTGCCCGACGAAATCATGCCGTGCCGTCGATGGGGCCTTCAGCGCCTGCTCATAGGGCAGGCGCTTCACGCCGTTCAACTTGGCTGCGAGCAATTCATTGGCTCGATTCTCAATGGCCTTCGTGACATCTGTATCGGCAGGGCCGCCGTGCGGCGGGTTATATTTGAAGCCGCCGTCTTCCGGAGGATTGTGCGACGGGGTGATGATGATACCGTCGGCGAGGCCGGAGGTCCTTCCGCGATTGTAGGTGAGGATCGCATGGGACATCACCGGCGTCGGGGTGTACCCGTTGTCCTGATCGATATAGACCTGCACGTGATTTGCGGCCAACACCTCCAAGGCCGTGCGTTGGGCCGGCTCGGAGAGGGCATGGGTGTCCTTGCCGAGGAAGAGGGGGCCGGTGGTGCCGACAGTCCGCCGATACTCACAGATCGCTTGGGTGATGGCGAGGATGTGCGCTTCGTTGAACGTTCGGTGCAGCGATGAGCCGCGGTGACCGCTGGTGCCGAAGCTGACGCGCTGCCGAGGATCGGACGGGTCCGGCGCCGTCGAGAAATAGGCCTGTTCGAGCTTCGCGAGATCGACCAGCTGATCCGGCTGTGCCGGTTGACCGGCGCGTGGATGGAGGGCCATAGACTCCTCAACGATGAATGATAGGTGATGGATCGTGGGTTGCCGGTCCCGACCGACGACCGCATGTATTGGAGCGCCCAGTATATACATCTCGACGGAGAATGCCAGGGGGAGCGTTTGCTTGCGTGCTACGACGCGCGGGTGTTAAGATCCGCCACGTGAAGGAGAGAGGTGGTCCATGCCGAACATTACATTACTGCACTCACCGACCTGCGGAGCCTGCCCATCGGCGAAACGCCTGTGGAAGGAACTCAGGGTGAAGTACAGCTTTAACTATCGAGAGGTCGACATCACGACGACGGACGGTCAGGAGCTGGCGAATCGTCATTCGGTCCGGGCCGTGCCGGCGACGATCATCGACGGACGCTTGACCTTCGTGGGGGTGCCGACTCGTCAGAGCGCCGAGAAGGCCTTGCAATTGAAGATGCGGCCACAGGGTGCATGAGATCGGAGTAGCATGACGGTTCCAGACGAAGACGATTTTGAACTGCCGATTCTTCCCGTAATCGATAAGGGACCGCCTCCCGACTGCGGCATTTGCGGCGAGCCGATGTCGTTCATCGACGGGGATTGGGCCTGCGTCGATTGCAACGGCGAAATCCTCGGCCCGGAAACTGGCTGACAGAGCACGTCGCCTGTCTCTCATGAAGCGCGCACAGCACCCATGACGTGATGACACCGGCCTTCTGCTTCACGGTTCACGAATAACGACGCACGGTCTTCATGCTTCGCCTCGTCACCGGTCCGTTCCATCCCACCCTCGAATCAACGCTCGTTCAAGATCTCCTGGCATTGAAAGAGCAAGACCCTTCTGCCGCGCTGGCGCTTGTCGTGCCTTCCGACCAGCTGCGCCGCTCCCTCAAGCAGCTCCTCGCCTTGAAGCATGGCTTGGCCCTGCTCAACGTGCACATCCTCTCGTTTCACCAGCTTGCCTTGCACCTGGATCGCGAACGCCGTACTTGTGGAGAGACGTCCGATACTGAGCGGCGCATCGACCTCGTCACCGATGTTTTCTTCGAACACCTGCTTCGGCACCTCGGGCGGCGCCATGTTCCCCAGACGGAGGTCCTCCCCCTATCGCAGCTGGCCTCCGGCGCATGGACGGCTCTGTGGGCCAGCCTTCGTGATCTGAAGGATGCGATGGTGGATCCCACCGTAGCCCTGCGTGCGGTGGAGGAGGGGCAGTTCGCAGTAGAAGACCGTGAGAAGCTCAAGGGATTGTTGACGTTGTACGCCGCTCTCAGGGAAGGCGGCAGGGCGCTCGGCGTAGGGTCCCCAGATGATTTGGCCGCGCTTGTCACGGACTTTGTGCCGTCCTCGCCCTTTCTTCGCGGGCTGACCCGGCTCTGTTATTACGGCTCTTACGACCTGACTCAGATCCAGTTGACCCTCTTGGAAGCGGTGAGCAGGTCTTATCCGGTCACCGCCTATTTTCCGCTCGATGACTCACCGGCCTATGGATTTGCACGACAGTTTTTGGAGCGGCACCTCTATCCGCTCGCCGGCGGTTCCTGGGCTGTTTTATCCGCATTGTCGGGTGGCGCCGTCGCCCGGCGACACAAAGTGGAAGTATCGGTTGAAGTACGGAACGCCGCCGGTGCGGAGGATGAGTTGACGTTGGTCTGCAAACAGATCCTTTCACTGGTAGAGACCAACGGCTATCGCTTCGACGAGATCGGAGTGGTGGGCCGAACCCTCCTGCCGTACCGGACGGCCCTCAAGCGAACGTTCGACCGGCATCGAATTCCGTTCATCTCCAACGTGGCCTTGCCGCTGATGCAGGAGCCGGTGGTCAAGGCCCTGCTCCACCTCGCGCAGCTGAAGGGGAACGGGCTTTATCGGCCCGCCATGATGGAAGTCGTGACCTCACCGTGGAATCGCCGGGTGAGGAGCCACATCGGACCCATCGACCCTCGACCGGACCTTTGGCGATCGGCAGTCCAGGCGCTGGCTATCACGCGCGGCGAATCGGAGTGGCGGCGGCTCGCGCAGCTGGGACGCCTGGAAACTTGGAACTCAGACGACGATGAGGCCTTCATCGGGGACCTCGGTTCGCTGTCGATCGATGGGGGACAGTTGCGCTTGCTCTGGGATTGTATTTCGGAGCTGATCGACGATGTGAGGGGCCTTCCGGAGAACGGGGGGTACGGCGACCTGACGGATGCCTTTCTTTCCCTGGCTGAGCAGCACCTGACCATTCCCCTGCTGATGTCTCAGCCGTTCGACCGGCCGTCGAACCGGGATGGTGCCGGCGATGTGAGCGAGGCGCTGGCCGAGGTCTTCACGCAGCTGCGCGACCTGGATCGAC